>JAJXWU010000026.1 GCA_021781425.1 Pseudomonadota bacterium | reverse complement strand
TGATCGACGATCACGCCGTGCTGCGCGAAGGCGTGCGCGCGGTGCTGGAAACCGACGCGGATTTCACCGTGGTGGGCGAATTCGGCAGCGGCAACGAGGCACTGGCCAGCGCCGCCGCGCTGGCGCCGGATGTCGCCCTGGTCGATCTGAAAATGCCCGGCCTGTCCGCGCCGGAAACCATTGCCGCCCTGCGCGAACGCGTGCCCGGCATACGCGTGCTCGTGTTCACCAGTTTCGGCGAAGATGCGCTGATCCGCGCCACGCTCGACGCCGGCGCAACCGGCTACCTGTTGAAAGATGCGTTGCAGCACGATCTGATCGCTGCCATCCGCAGCGTCGCGGCCGGCGAGACGTTTCTGGCGCCCGCCGCGCAACGGCAATTGATGGAACTGCTGCGCAAGCCGCAAACGGCCCGCGACGCACTCACCGCGCGCGAAACCGACGTGCTCAAGCTCATCGCCGAAGGCCTGTCGAACAAGCAGATCGGCAAACGCCTGAATCTCACGGAAGGCACGGTCAAGGGTTATGTCAGCCAGATCCTGGCAAAACTGCGCCTGGCAGACCGTACCCAGATCGCGCTCTACGCCGTGCGTCACGGCTTGGCGAACAACGGGGCGTAAGCACGCAGGGCGTGCCTTCCGGCATAGGCGCAGTTCGAAGTTGCGCGTATGCTTCGGCGGTTGCCCAAGGGAGAGCCAGCATGCGTATTGTTCCATTCGCCGCCGCACTTGCAGCCGTGTTCGCCGCGCCCGCCTTCGGTGCGCCGTCGAATCCTCCGGTTACCGTGTTGCAATGCGCGCACCTGATCGACGTCGCCCACGGCAAGCTGCTCGGCGCCAGCACCATTGTCATCGAAGGCGACCGCATCAAGGACGTTCTCGACGGCACGCAGCAGCGCGCCGGTGCGAACACCGTTGCGGTAACCGGCACCTGCATGCCCGGCTTGATCGACGATCACGTCCATCTGACGATGCAGTTCGACCGCGCCTTCTACAGCAAGGTATTCCGTCTCAATCCGGCCGATTACGCGATCCAGAGCACGGTCTACGCACGTCGCACCCTGCTCGCCGGATTCACCACCGTGCGCAATGTCGGCGACTTCCACAACGAATCCATCGCCCTGCGCAATGCGGTCAACCAGGGCGAAGTTCCCGGCCCACGCATTTTCAGCGCGGGCCAATTCATCGGCACCACCGGCGGACATGCCGATCCTACCGACGGCTACCGCTGGGACCTGCAAGGCGATCCATCGCCCAAGGACGGCATCATCAACTCGCCAGAGGACGCGTGGAAGGCGGTGCGCCAGCATTACAAGGATGGCGCCGATCTGATCAAGATCATGCCTTCGGGTGGCGTGCTCGACGAATCCGGCAGCGCCGAAAATCCGCAGATGACCTTGCCCGAGATCCAGGCCATCGTCGCCGCCGCGCACGATTACGGTTTCACCGTGGCCGCGCACGCGCACGGCGCCGAGGCGATCCGCCGCGCGGTGATCGGTGGGGTCGATTCGATCGAACACGGCACTTTCATGAATGCCGAAGACATGAAACTGATGAAGGAACACGGCACCTGGTACGTGCCGACCATCATCGCCGGCCAGTTCGTGATGGAAAAGGCGAAGGAAGGTTGGTATCCGCCGCAAGTCGCCCGCAAGGCCATGCAGGTCGGCCCGATCATCATGGCCACCGCCGGCAAGGCCTACAAGGCCGGCGTCAAGATCGCCTTCGGCACGGATGCGGGCGTGTATCCGCACGGCGAGAACGCGAAGGAATTCGAATACATGGTCGAAGCCGGCATGCCGCCGATGTTCACGATCCAGGCCGCCACGATGCACGCCGCCGAACTGCTCAAGCACGACAAGGACGTCGGCAGTATCGAGCCAGGCAAGTTCGCCGACGTCGTCGCCGTGCCGGGCAACCCGCTTGACGACATCAAATTGATGCAGAAAGTGGATTTCGTGATGAAAGGCGGTGTCGTCTACGAACAGGGCGGTCAGCCGATTGCTGCGGCGCTCGACAAGTAAGGCGCCCTCCCTCCTCGGCAATTCCCAACCCCGCCGCATGGCGGGGTTTTTGTGTCCGCACTTCGTGTCAGTAAAGCGTGCCGAATGTCGTAACCGGTGATGCCACTCGCACAGAGGACGTCGACATGACTATGCGCAAGTTCATCGCACTGGCGATTGTTGCTGCGGCGGCGACCCAGGCACTGGCCCAGTCCACAGGTGGGGCCTTCCGGATCGATTCGGTAACGCTCACCCCCGGCGGCACGCTTGCCGGCGGCGCGTTCAGTCTGAAGGGCAACTTCGGCCAACCGCTCGCCGGCGCGGCCAGCGGCGGCGCGTACGCGCTGAATGCCGGCGCGATCGGCACGGCGGATTCCATTTTCCACAACGGCTTCGAGACTCAGTGAGGAGAGGATCATGCGCAAGCCACTTTGTATACTTCTCGCCAGCCTGCTCGGTGTGTGTGGCCCGGCCTTCGCCGGCAGCACTGGCTCGGCGTTCACCTATCAGGGCCAGTTGAGCCAGAATGGTTCTCCGGCCAGCGGCAATTTCGATTTCCTGTTCGCGCTGTACACCGTGTCGAGCGGCGGCACCGCGGTCGACACACTCTCGCTGACGCTGCCAGTGAGCGAAGGTTTGATCACTGCATCGCTGGATTTCACCGACGTACCGTTCGACGGTCAAGCGTTGTGGGTGGAAGTTAGCGTGCGTCCAGGCGGCAGTAGCGGCGGTTTCACCACGCTCAGTCCGCGCCAATCGCTCACCGCAACACCCTACGCACTGTATGCCTTGAACGGCGTGCCGGGGCCGCAGGGTCCGGCCGGCGCGACGGGCGCCGCTGGTGCGCAAGGTCCCGCGGGTGCACAAGGCGCGCCCGGGCCGCAAGGCATTCAGGGGATACAAGGCCCGGCGGGCGTGGTGACTTTGCCATTCGCCGGCACGGTGTCGAGTTCCAGTCCTGCGCTTGATGTGCAAAACACCGGCAGCGGATTCGGCGTGCACGTGCAAAGCGCTGGTACCGGCTTCAATGGCGCAGCCTTGCAAGTCACCAACACAGCCAACGGCGGTTCGGCGCTGTATGTCTATGGCGTCAGCTCGACCAGCGCCACAGGGATCATCACTAACGATTCAAGCAGTGGCGGCGACATCATCCAGGGCTGGAATCAGGCCGCGGTCAAGTTCCGCGTGGATACGGCCGGCGACGTCACCGCATCCGGCACCGTATCCGGCAACAACCCGAACGGCTCGGGTGTGTACGGCGTCAGCAACGGTGGCCCGACCGGCAACAGCGGCGCAGCGGGAGTCTGGGGCGACGCCAAAAATTTCTATGGCGTGTGGGGTACCAGTACATCCGGTGACGGCGTGCACGGAAACAGCACGAGTGCCTCCGGCGTTTACGGCCTTAGCGGGTCAGGCGCCGGCGTATGGGGCGAAAGTACTGGTTACGACGCCGTGCACGGTCACACCAGCAACCCGAATGGCAATACGAGCGGCGTCGCTGGCTTCGGCGATGGCAACAACAACGGCACGTTCGGCATCAGTACCAATGGTAACGGCGTTGCCGGCTTCAGCTCTGGCGGCAACGGTGTCTACGCTCATAGCGACACGGGTTATGGCATGGCGACAGACGGATCCGCATCGCAAGCCCTTGGCCAGAATGGATGGATCAAGGCCATGGTGCATGTAAGCCGCCCCGCCAGCGGCGGTGTCGGCAGTATTTCACGCTGCTTCAACTCGCAGTTGCCGGCCCTTATTGCTTCCGTCCCTCCGTGCGGATTCAGTTACGGCGAGCCAGTTACCGGCACGATGACGATCGACTTCGGATTTGCTGTCGATAGCCGGTTTTTCACTCTAACTGGCACAGGAAATGGAACGATTGTTTCTGGGTGCACGGCAAGCGATGGAGTCTTTTGCTCGCATCCACCGACATCGGTCACCGGCATGACGATCAATATGGCCAATCCGAGCCGAGGCATTCTGGTCGATGAACCGTTCAACGTCATCGTTTTCTGACTTGCCTAGGAATGCCACCATGTCCTATTGCCACTTGATTCCGCTCGCCCTCGCCGCCGCCATCTGCGCGACGACTGCCTGCACGCAGTCCACGCCCGGCCACGCTTCTGCCGCCGCGCCGAAAATATCCGGCAATGTCTGCGATCTGAAATTGCTCGGCGCCGCCGACCTTGTCGGTGTGCTCGACCAACCCATCACCGGCACCAAGCCGCTGCCCGGCGATGCGCAGAGCTGCATCTTCACCGCCGGTACCGGCGCGAACGCAGCCGAGTTGACGGTCGCACTGCGCCCCGGCCTGGGTCGCGCCACGATCGGCTCGTTCACTTCCGGGCGCATGAACGCCTACAGCAAATGGCAAACAATGAGCGGCGTCGGCGACGAAGCGGTATGGCTGGCGCAATTGCACGAGGTGCAGGCGCAGCAGGACGACGTGCTTTGCGACATCAGTCCCGGCGCCATGAGCATTGCGCTGAACAAGATACCGGAGCAGCAGAAAATCGGCGCGCTGTGCAATACGATTTTTGCGCGGCTCAACCTGCCGCATGCGGCAATTGCCGCGAGCGGCGCTTCCAAGAGCAATAACCTGCAAGACGCGTGCGCCAGCGATATCGCACCCGGCGACGTTGCGAGCATCCTCATCGCGCCAGTGGTCAGACAAGCCAACCGACTCAATCCGCAGTCGTGTTCCTACCACGCCGCCGCCGGCGCGACGGTGACGATCAGCCTGGCCAATGGCGACGATGGCAAGTTCGCCTGGAAAATCGCCAGCGATCCGTCGAACGGCAGGATGGATGCGCTCGCCGGCATCGGCGACAGCGCACTGCAAGGACGCGGCGGCACGCAGGTTGTGGCACGCAAGGGCGATCTGGTGTGCAGCGTGGATATCACCGGCACCGACAACGCCGATGGCATGACCGCCATCACCAAGGATCGCGGCGACGCCCTGGCGAAGAAACTCGGCGCCTTGTGCGCCAAGGTGTTCGCGGCACGCGGGTAGGAATGTCAGTAACCCGCGTCGAGTGACTTATTCATCAACCGATGAGGACAAGAGCATGCACGCAAGCAGACGTTTTCTCAACGTATCGACCGGCTTGGCGATTGCGGCTTGTTCTACATTCGCTGCACTGCCCGCTCGCGCAGCCGATTCTCTGGCGGGAGCCTATATGGTTTCGGGCGTCACCTTTGCCTTCGATGCTCACGGGCATTATCGCGCCAGCATCAACAACACAACCATGGTCGAGGGCAATTACACCGTCAACGGCGATCAAATGCAGCTCTCGGACACGGGCGGCCCGTGGGCCTGTACCAAGGCCGGGGAACAGACAGGCAGCTATCGCTGGAAATCCGCGGGCAACGAATTGAGCCTGAGCAAGATCGCCGACTCCTGCGAAGACCGGGTACAGACCCTGACGCAGCATGCCTGGAAAAAGCAGCGCTGAGTCTGCCGATGCGCAACGGCGATCCAACGCAAATTCATGCACTGCGGCCAAATGTCGCGACCATGCCTGCGACATCGGCGTCATCGCGCTGGGCTGCGCGAAAATCCGAAGTGCCGGGCTCGGGCAGCCATCCGGCGGGATTTGCAAAAAGCTGTTTGCGCTGCCAGAGACCTTCCGTTAGTCATCATCCCGGGTGAAATCCATGAATCCGAACATCAACCAGTGTGCGCTCGCCGTATGTGTTTTCGCCTATGTCGCGCTCGCGCCAGCGTCGCACGCCAACAATACTTGCGATGCGCTGTATCAGGCTGGCATCAAGTCCGTGCAGACTCCGCACCACGTCTATTCGACCACGACTTTGCGCGACGGCAGGCCGCAGACCGGCGAAGCCGTATACGCCGGCGGCGTCGAGTACCTGCTGTTTCATGGCAAATGGATGCGCAGTCCGATGAGCCAGCAAGCGATGCTCGAAGGGGCGCAGGATAAGCTGAAAACGCATCCCGATATCTGCACTTTGGTAGGCAAGCAAACCGTCGATGGGCAACTGGTAAGCGTATACGAGGTCCACAACAACGAGGCGGGCACGGATCAAATGGTGCGGATTCTGGATGCCAGCGGGTTGATGCAGGGCAGCACACTGACCCTGCCGAACCACAGCGTCGTGGAAACCCGTTACGACTATGCCAATGTCCAAGCACCGACGGGCGTGCAATAGCGCCAACTCCCGCATCACGACGTATCCGTTTCGACGCGATAGCGCTTCCACCGGCAACCACGCCGGACCCGATCGCGAGTCGCGCGAGGCGCATGTCAGTAACCCGCCCCGAATGACGTAACCCACCATGCTGCTACCCGTGGCGAATCGAAATGGTGGGTTATGCGACCGAATAGACAAATCACAGCATGCGTTGCACTGGCGCTCGCCTGCACGTTTGCCTGGGCAGGGACGCCGGTGGACTCCGGCGTGCTGGACCCGACGTTTGGATCCAGTGGCAAAGTAATAGTCGGCCCAAGTCGCTACACGGAAGCTGTTGCGCAAGACTCGGTTGTTCAGCAGGACGGCAAGATCGTCGTTGTCGGGTACGACTCCGATTCCGTTGATGGGTTCGACGCTTGGCATCTGGAACGACTCAACGCAAACGGCAGCATTGATACGAGTTTCGCCAACGCGCACTCCGCGTATGTAACCGTTGGAAACACCGGAACGCGAGCGGCAGCCGTTGGCCTGCAACCCGACGGCCGCATCGTCGTCGGCGGAAATTTCAACAACCACATTCTGATCGAACGGTACAACCCGGATGGTTCATTCGACCTGACCTTTGCAGGTGGAACTGGCGCTCTATCAATCGTACCGCCCGCCGGGGACTCGAATTACCTGTCGCGCCTTGTCATCGAAGCGAACGGCAGCATCGATATCGCCGGCACCTATTACGCCAACCCGGGCGGCTTCAACAGCAACGAGTTCTACTTCAACAAGATTGCCGCAGACGGATCGAGCAATCAGCCGTTCCAGTACGAATTCGGCAACGGCGCGAATCAGGACGATCACGCACAGGATCTGGCCATCGACAGCCAGGGCCGCTACGTCGTTGTCGGCTACCACCGCGGCGCGAGCGGCAACTACGACTTCGCTGCGATCCGAATTCTCAGCAATTTGTACGACGTCGACCAGACCTTCGGCAGCGGTGGCCAGACCACGATCGACTTCGGCGACAACGGCGACTACGCCAACGCGGTGGCGCTCACGCCGACCGGTTACATCGCGCTGGGTGGACAGGCGAACGGGCAAGCCGCGCTGGCCCTGCTCGATCCCAACGGCAATCTCAACACGTACTTTTCCAGCGGCCTGCTCTACTCGGAAAAATTCGCGTTCGCCTTCGGCACTGGCGGCGGCAACGACACCATCGCAAAGCTCGTGCTCGACGGCTACGACACGAAGTATCCGCAGTTGCTCGCGATCGGCTCGGGAAACCAGAGTTACGCGAGCGGCCCCGGCGGCGCATATGGCCTGATGTTCGGCATCGCGCGGCTGAACCTTCCCGGCACGTATTCCAACTTCAGTCTCGACACCGGCTTCAACGGCAACGGTACCGAAGGCGTGTACTTCAACGAACGGCCCGACGGAATCGGCCTGCTGACCACCACCAACCACGGCCGCTCGGCCACATTCGCCAACGGCAAACTGATCGCAGCTGGCGACACGATTGCCCCTGGCGGCACCGATATGGCGGTTGCGCGCTTGGCCCCGTTCGACGGCGTCTTCAAAAACGGCTTCGACAATCCTTCGCTTTGAGTCCACGGGAGCCATCCATGCGCACGATCCGCACTAATCCCATGTCGCGCCGCCGTCTCGCCGCCTGCATCGCCACGGCATTCGCGCTGACCGCATTCGCGCCGGTGTGTTTTGCGGCCTACGACAACGTGCAGAACTGCAACGATACCGGCGCCGGCAGCCTGCGCGACACAATCGCCAATGCCGCGACCGGCGATACCATCGTGCTCAATCCCGTGACGATGCAGTGCAGCTCAATCACGCTGGGCAGCGGCGAGATCGTAGTGCCACAGAACGATTTGACGGTGAAATACAACGGCAACAACAGTAATCGTTTCATCCTGAGCGGCAGCAACCACCGCATTTTCCATCACACCGGCACAAGCAAACTGACCCTACAACGCCTGACCTTGCAGTTCGGCAAGGCGACGGACACGGATGCGATACCGATTCCAACTGGCAAATACACATCGAGCGCCGTGCTGGGCGGCTGCGTGTATTCGGCCGGCGTGGTGGATATGGAAAACTCCCAGGTCAAGTATTGCAGCGTCTCCAGCAGCTCAATCGGCATCGGCGGCGGTATCGGCGCGATGAAGGGACTGATCATGAACAACAGCACCTTGCGCGATAATTCAGTGACCGCGTTCGTCTCGCCGACTTATGGCTCGTACGCTCAATGCGGCGGCGCCTTTGCCGGCGTCCCCGGACTCGGCGGCGGCAACGGCTACATCGACGCCAGCTACAGCAGCGTAACCGGCAACGCCGTGGGCGGCGATGGCGGCGGGCTGTGCATCATCGGCCCTTTCGGTAATACCGGACCCGGACCGCAATCCACGATTCAGAACTCAACCATTTCGGGCAACAGCGCCGCTTCCACCAGCGCGATTTCGTCCAGCGGACTGCTGACCATCGCGAACAGCACCGTTTCGGGCAACACCGCAACCGGCACCGCTTACAGTGTCGGTGCGATTTTCGTCGGCAAGACCCTGACCCTGCGCAATTCCACCGTGGCCTTCAACAGCGCCACGAACGGCCCGGCGATCTGGTTCAACAACCAGAAATACAATTCCATTGCGCACTATGCAGTCGATTTTGACAGTTCCATCGTTGCCAACAACACTTCGAACGGCGTCGAGTCCGACGTCTACAGCGTCGTGCAGCCGAGCCAGGTGCTGACGATCACCGGCGCGAACAATATCGTGATGAGCGCATCCGTGAAGGTAGCGCTGCCGGCCGGCACGCTGGCGAACGATCCGTTGCTGCTGCCGCTCGCCAACAACGGTGGGCCGACGCAAACGCACGCCTTCCGCGACGGCAGTCCCGCTTTCGGCCACGGCAACAACAATTCCAGCCTTGGCACCGATCAGCGCGGCAGCGGCTTTGCCCGAACCGTGAACGGCGCCACCGACATCGGCGCCTTTCAACAACAAGTACGCGATGTGGTTTTCGCCAACGGTTTCGACTAACGCTGCGCACGCGCGCCGCCGCATCGTTGCATTCCATCAACCGGAGAACATGACCATGAAACGTACACCTCTTGCAATTCTTGCAGCACTGTTTTGCGCATCCGCACCGTTCGCCAGTGGCCAGGCCATGGCCCAACCTGAGGCCGTAGCGTCGTCATCCACACAACTGGATCGTTTCGTCGGCGCTGGAACTTGCACCGGCAACGAGATGGCCATGGGCAAGCGCCCCGGCCACGCCACCACCGGCAAATTCCACGGCGAGAAAACTCTCGACGACCATTGGGTCGCAATCCATTACGACGAAGACAAGACCGCGGCCAATCCGAAGCCTTTCAGCGTCGTGCAGTACTTCGGCTACGACACCACGAAAAAACATTTCGTCACCGTGCTGTTCACCAACACCGGCGACAGCTACAGCACGGGCATCAGTCCCGGCTGGAAGGGCAACAGCATCACCTTCGACGAAACGGTATTGATGAACGGCAGGCCGGGCTCCTTCCGCGACGTCTTCACCGACGGTGATTCAGGCTTTTCGAGCCATACCGGCCTGATGAAAGATAAAACCGGCAAGTGGGTGAAAACCGACGAGGAAACCTGTCACAAGGCCTGACAAGGCTGCGTGCGCCGCAACCTAGTGAGAGTCTGGGTTGCGGCAAGGCCGGTCAGCGCGCCGATTGCCCCAGCAATTTCCGCGACGTCGGATACATGTCCACGTCAACGGCCGGTATCGCGCGCAACGCCTTGCGCGCGGCTGCTTGCATCGCGGCACCATGCGCACCACCCCGGCAATAACCGAGCAGCAAATGCGCCTGATCCAGTGGCAAAGGGTCGAGCAAGGGCATGCGTGGTTTCAATTCGTCGATCACTGCATCAAGTAGCGGCACGGCTTCATCGCAGCGCTTCTCGCCAATTAGAAGATCGGCGAGCGGCAGGCGCCACTGGAACATGTCGATGTTCTGTGTCGCGTGCAATTTCCCGCCAATGACCAGCGCGGCGCGCAAGTCGCGTTCGGCATCTGCGCTAGCGCCATTCAACTCCTCGGCAACACCAAGGCCGCTCAGGGCGACCGCCGTGTTGCCGGAGACCTCGCCCTCGCGTTGCTTCTGAATTTCCACGGCGCGCTGTTCGTAGCTCACCGCCTCGGCGAACTTGCCCTCGGCGATCAAGGTACTGGCGAGATTTTCATTGGCCGTCGGTTCGACGGGCTGACCGTTTTCGGCGTGCTGGCGCGTCAACACATCGCGCTGTAGTTCCTCTGCTTCCGCAAAGCGACCCGAGTGCAGCAATGCGTAGGCAAGATTGTTTTTTGCGGTAAGCGTATTCGGATGATCTTCGCCGAGTGTCTTCGTGAAGCGCGCCAATACTTCCTGCGCCAACGGCACTGCGCCGGCATAATCGCGGCGTGCTACGTGTACTGTGACGAGCAGGTTCAGTGCTTCACTGATCTTCGGATGGTCCGGCGGCAGCGCAACGCGGAAGATCGACAACGCGTCCTGCGCGAGTTTCTCCGCGGCATCGAGACGATTGTCGTCTTCATACACACTTGCCAAACCGATTTCCGCAAAACCGACCAAGGGATGCGCGTCGCCGTATATTTTCCGGCGAATTTTCAGCGCACGCTCGAGCAAAGGTACCGCTTCATCATACCTGCCGGATTCGTCCAGATGCGTGCCGAGATTGAGCAAGGAACTGGCGACATCGGCAGTGTCAGGTCCGAGCTGTTTTTCGCGGATCGCCAGCGTCTGCCGGTACAAGGCCAATGCATCGGTACGCTTGCCCATGTCGTCCAGGTTGGCGGCGTAGTCGTCGAGATAGCGCGCGGTTTCGATGGCGCCGACGCCGTAGTGGCGTTCGGCCACGGCGCGCGCGGCGCGGAACCTCGCATCGGCGTCGGTAAAGCGGCCACGGGCGCCCAGCAACAACCCAAGTTCGTCTTCGGCTTCGCTGATGGCCGGATCGTCGGATGCCAGTTGCGCGTCGCGGATGCGCAACGCTTCGCGCAGCAACGGTTCGGCGCCGGCGTAAGCGGATTTCAGACGCAGGATGCGGCCAACCTGCAATTGGCTTTCCGCCAATTCGAGCGGATCGGACCGGGCGCGACGCAAATCCAGCGCCTGTTGCGCGAGCGGCAGTGCGCGATCGTACAATCCCAGGTCGGTGTAGGTGATCGCCACGGTTTGCAACAATCGCGCGCGTACGGCGGAATCGATGCTGCCGTTTGCGCGCAAGCGTTCGGTGCCTTGATCCAGAAGATCCTGCGCGGTCAACGTCGCACCACGCGCGTGGGTGGGATCGGCGCCGCCAAACAGGCCAATCAGGAATTGCGTGACTTGTTGCGATACCTGCGCCTCGCGCGCCTTGGCCTGTGCCTGCCACAGCGCGAACCCAAGCGCGCCGATCAGCAACAGCAAGCCCGTCGTCGCCGCGGCGACGCCGAGGCGATGGCGGCCGACGAATTTGCGCACGCGATAAGCGGTGTGATCCCGTCGCGCGGCGATTGGCTGGCCAGACAGGAAGCGCTGCAAGTCCTCGGCGAGCGCGGCAGCGGTAGCGTAGCGCCGCTGCGGTTCGCGCTGCAGCGCCTTCAGCACAATGGTGTCAAGATCGCCACGCAGCAATCGCGCCGGCACCGGCGAATCCGCGGCCGCGATGCGACTCGGCGCGGCCGGATCGGTGGTGTCCTGAGCGCGCAGAATTTCCGCCGGCGTCGACGCTTCCGGCGCCAACGGACGTTTGCCCGTCAGCAGCTCGTACAGCACGCAGCCGAGCGCATAAATGTCGGTAGCGGTGGTGGCCGCCTCGCCGCGCAGTTGCTCGGGCGCGGCGTAGGCGGGTGTTAACGGCCGATGCAACACGTCGACCGTGGCGGTGTGTCCGTCGCCCGAATCGTCGAGCAATTTGGCGATACCGAAATCGAGCAACTTGGCCGAGCCATCGACCGCGATCAGGATGTTCGACGGCTTGATGTCGCGATGTACGACAAGTTGGCCGTGCGCGAATTGCACCGCCGCGCAGATTTGCAGAAACAACTGGACGCGCTCGGCCAGTCGCATGTGCGCGTCCGCACAATAACGCAGCAGCGGCTGGCCATCGACGAATTCCATCGCGAAATACGGACGCCCGTCTGCGGCGATGCCGCCATCGAGCAGGTGCGCGATATGCGGATGTTCCAGGCGCGCGAGGATGCGGCGCTCGCGCAGGAAGCGCGCCTGCACCGCATCGGTATCCATGCCGCGCTTGATCAACTTGAGCGCGGCGCGCTGCTCGAACGCACCGTCTGCGCGCTCGGCCAGCCAGACCACGCCCATGCCGCCGCGGCCCAATTCGCGCAGCAGCCGCCACGGTCCGATGCGCGCACCGGCGGACGCAGCACTCTCTGCCGAATCCACCCACGCCGCGGCGGTCGCGTTGCGCGCGGCATCCACGCCATGCTCGAAGGTTTCCGCACGCGCATCCGCAGCCAATAATGCTTCGACCTCGCGACGGACTTCCGCATCCCCCGCACACAGCCTTTGCAACTCCTCGGCGCGCGAATGTGGCGGCGCGTCGGCCATCGCGTCGAAAATCTCCGCAACCCGCTGCCAGCGTTGCGCGTCCATGTTCAGGCCGGATCGAGTTCGAGTTCGCGTATCAGCCAAGCGCGTGCGCGGCGCCAGTCGCGGAACACGGTGCGTTCCGTCAAGTCCTGCAAGCGCGCTATCTCGGCGATGTCGAGACCGCCAAACACGCGCCATTCCACGAGTTGCCCGGCGCGTGGATCCATGCCTGTCAGTTTGCCTAGCGCGTCGTCGAGCGCGACCAGATCCAACGGATTGGCGTCGATGCCAATGTCATCGCCCAATCCGGTGATGGCAATGCCGCCACCACGCTTCAAGCGTCCACGGCTGCGTGCGTGATCGACCAGAATCTGCCGCATCGCGCGCGCGGCAAGCGAAAGCAGATGTGCGCGATCCAGCGATTGCGCTTCTGGCACCGCGTGCAATTTCAGATACACCTCGTGGACCAGCGCGGTGGTGTCGAGCGTGACCATGCCGCCGGCGGCGCGGCGCTGGCCGCGCGCGATTCGCCGCAGCTCCTGATACGCCAATTCGAACAGGGCGTTGGGCAACTCGAGGGTGGAATTTGCCGTCTGAGTCATCTTCAATCGGTGCCCATGTCGACACGCCCTTGATAGCATAGCGCGTCAACTCCATGTCCGTCGTTCTGCACCTTTCGGGATTGCCATGTCCGCCTTGCCGCACGTTTTTGACGCCACCGAAGCCAATTTCGAGGCCGATGTCATCCAGGCTTCGCTTACCACGCCCGTGCTGGTGGATTTCTGGGCCGCCTGGTGCGGGCCATGCAAGCAGCTCGGGCCCGTCCTGGAAAAAGTGGTGGGGGGTTACAACGGCGGCCTCAAGCTCGCCAAGGTCGATACCGATGCGCAGCAGCAACTCGCCGCGGTATTCGGCATTCGCAGCCTGCCAACCGTGGTGTTGGTCAAGGATGGCCAGATGATCGACGGCTTCATGGGCGCTTTGCCCGAGGGCCAGGTGCGTGAATTTCTCGCCCGCCACATTGCCGCGCCCGCGGAACAAGAAGCCACACCGCCGCCAGCCGTTGCCGAAACGCCGGCGCAGGCGATTGCACGCCTGGGCCGCGAGATCACCGCTACACCGGACAAACCGGAACTGAAGCTCGATCTGGCGCTCGCACTGATGCAAAACGGCGAAACCGACGCCGCCCACGCCGAGCTAGACGCTCTGCCCGCCAACCTTGCCGAAGACGCGCGTGCCAAACGCCTGCGCCATCAGCTGGACTTCGCGCGCACGCTCAAGGACGCACCGGACATGGCCACGTTGCGTACGCGCTTGGCCGCCAATGCGAACGACCACGCCGCACGCGACCTGCTCGGCGTACGTCTGCTCATTGGCGGCAATGCCGCCGCGGGGCTCGACGAATTCCTGCATATTCTCAAAACACAGCGCGACTGGAATGATGGCGCCGCCAAGAAACGCCTGATCGCGGCGTTCAGCGTGCTCGATGATGAGGAACTCGTCGGCACCTACCGGCGCAAGATGGCGTCGATGTTGTTCTGACGCAAAATCCGCTTTTCGCTTGACTTGGATCATGGCGCCGCCTTGCGGCTCGTGCCAGCGTTGCCGCGTTCACATTCCCTGCACAACGCATTTCACACTTTTGGCCGCAACCGGATCACACGGCAGCCGCAAACCCGCGCAAGGATGAATATCGCGCCCCCGGGTAACGTGCGGTCGCAACGACTATCCAAGGGAGGACGCTCGCATGGCAACTCGCCTGTCCGGCTCGAAGAAACACCATCCACTCGCCGCCTGTGTCGCCGCCGCTCTGGCATTGGCTTCGCCATTCGCCGTGAGCGCCGCGACCTGGACGGTGAACACTTGCGATCAGGGCTATAGCGGCAGCGGCACGACCGGAAGCCTGCGCTATGCGGCGACGAATGCCGCCAGCGGCGACACCATCGACATGACGGGACTCACCTGCAGCACGATCTCGCTGACTACTGGCGCAATCGTGTTTGCGCAAAGCGCAATCACCCTGAATGGTCCGGGCATGTCCAACCTCACCGTCACCGGCAAATACAATGGCACGGTCGAGAAAGACCGGATATTCACGCATAACGGTACGGGCACGTTTGCCGTGAACAATCTCAGCGTGACGGAGGGATACCGTTACATCGCATCGGGCAATGCGCAAGGAGGCTGCATCTATTCGGCAGGAACAGCCTCGCTGTCCCACGTCGACGTTTATTTTTGTGGCGCCTACAGCAAGGCTTCGGGCAGGGGACAGGGAGGAGGCATCTATGCCAAGAATGCGGTCAACGTGAAATACAGCCACGTCATACTCAACACGGCAGCCGCCGCCCCCGGTCACGGCGGGTACGGAGGCGGCGTATATGCAGGCAAGAATTTCCTTGCCAAATACAGCACCATCAGCGCCAATACTGCCGGCAAGAACACCGGATTCGGGGGCGGGGTCGTTCTTTATGGCAGCGGGTCGGTCATCGCCTCCACGATTTCCGGCAATACCGCAAAAGACAACGGCGGTGGCATCTATGCGCACAACTTTTTCACCAGCGCGTCCAACTCGCTCACCATCGAGAACAGCACCGTCTCCGGCAACAGCGCCGGCTACTACACCGGCGGGGTGGCGGTGAATGCCGGCAAGGTCTATCTCGACAATTCCACCATCGTCTTGAACACCGCCAACAGGGGTCGCTTCGGTTCCTATCCGTTTACCTACCGCGCACCTGGCGTTGCCACCAGCGACGCCTACGGACCCGTCGCGGTAACCATGCAAAGCACGCTGATCGCCAACAACACCTACGGCAGCCCGCCGCACATCGAATACGATCTGAGCGTGCCCAAGCGCGCGAGCACCACGGTCACTTTCAACGGTGCGAACAATCTGGTGCGCGCCACCTTCGCGGCCGTGCCGGCGGGGACGATCAAGCTTTCCTGCCCGTTGCTCGGCCCGTTGCGCAACAACGGCGGTTTGACCCAGACCCACGCCCTGTTCAGCCACAGCCCCGGCATCGACCAGGGCAACAATTCGCTGAATCTGACCTGGGATCAACGTGGCTCGCCGTATGCGCGCGCATCCGGATCGGCAGCGGACATCGGCGCCTACGAGGTGCAACAGGCAGACGTCATCTTCAACAACGGTTTCGACGGCTGTCCGCAGTTGTTCTAGCCAGGCTTTCTAAGCACGGCGGTATTGGGCGACAATGCCGCCGATGAACGCAGAAGCCGAAAAACCTGCCGAGACCGCCGCCGAATCCCTGCCCGGCACCGGCTACACGCCGCAGCCCGATTCCAAGGCCGGACAAAAGACCGTCGAGGAAGTGCTCGGCAGCGTGCACACGTCCAATTTCCCGGACCTGCTGCGCGAACTCGGCGGCTGCCTGATCGTGAGCACCTATCAGGCCGGCAAGCTGGTCATCCTGCGGCCAGACGGCAATTCGATCAACACGCATTTCCGCACCTTCAACCGGCCGATGGGCATGGCCGCCGACCGCCAACGTCTGATGCTCGGCGCGCTGATGGAGATCGTCGAGTTCCGCAACATGCCGGACGTCGCCAAGCGCCTGCACGATCCGCCGCGCCACGACGCGGTATACATGGCACGGCGCGGCCACATCACCGGCGCGATCGACATCCACGAGATGGCCTGGGACGCCGACGGCGCGATCTGGTTCGTCAACACCGCGTTCTCGTGCCTGTGCACGCTGGATACCAAATCCAGCTTCGTACCGCGCTGGCGGCCGAAGTTCGTCAGCCATTACGCGCCGGAAGACCGCTGCCATCTGAACGGCCTGGCCATGCGCAACGGCATTCCGCGCTACGTCACCGCGCTGGGTGAGACCAACACGCGCGAAGGCTGGCGCGCGAACAAGCGCAACGGCGGAATGATCATCGATGTGACCACCAACCGCGTGATCACGCGCGGGCTGTCGATGCCGCATTCGCCGCGCTGGTACGACAACCGTCTGTGGGTACTCGAATCCGGCCGCGGCGCGCTGTGCACGGTCGATCCCAAGACCGGCGAGCGTACCGACGTCGCACGCGTGCCGGGGTTCTGCCGCGGCATCGACTTCATCGGCCCGGTCGCCTTCATCGGCCTGTCGCAGTTGCGCGGCACCACACCGTTCACCGACATCCCGATCACCGACGACAACGCCGAACGTCTGTCCGGGGTCTGGGCCGTGCACCTCGGCACCGGCAAGACCATCGCCTTTCTGAAATTCACCGGCGGCGTGCAGGAAATCTTCGCCGTACAGTCCGTGCAAGGCGTGCTGTTCCCCGAGATCGTGCACGAGGGCGAACTGCTCGGCAATTCCTACGCACTGCCCGACAAGGCGCTCAAGGAAGTGGGGTTTTCGCCGCCGCCCGAACCGCAGCCCGAAACGCCGGGCACCGATTACGTCAGACCAGACGCATCCACTTCCGATCCCATCGCCACACCGGAACCCACCGCATGAACGACTCCGCCACAACGCGGTCCTTCACCTTCGTCGAGCATTGGCAGAATGACGATGCCGAAAACGCCGAGGCGGTGCTTGCGTTCTGGCAACGCGAAAATGCGATCGGCGACGACGCCTCGGCGAAGAAGCGTCTCGGCGAGATCGTCTTGCATGCGTGCGACGCGAACGGCGCCGTTGCCGGCGTATGCACCGCCGTGCCGATTACCCTGCCCCGGCTCGCGCAGCCGACGTATTACTACCGCTGTTTCATCGGCGCGAAGTGGCGCAAGTCGCGTCTGGTGTTGAGCATGCTGAAGAAGGCCGGCGAAGTTCTCGAAAGCTACGCGCGCGAGCACAAGTTTCCTTGCATCGGCATCGTGCTGGAACTGGAGAATTCTCGCTTCGGTCAAACCATGCAGAACGCCGTGTGGCCCAGCACCGGCTTCGTCTACATCGGCAAGAGCCAGCGCGGGCTGGACCTGCGCGTGAAGTATTTCCGCGGGGCCAAGCTCAAGCCGACGAAGATCTGATCTTCAGGCTTTCCCGGCGGCGCGGGGTTTTGTTCCGCGCAGTGCCGCCACCGCTTCCACGGCAAGCCTGCAGACTATCGTTGCCGGCTTGCACGCGTCGATGACCAGCGCGTTCGGCGGCGGTGCATCGAAGCGCGACAGCACTTCGGTCACCGCATCCGGCGTGCGGTCGCGTGCCAGATGGCGATCGTTCGCCACGTCCGCGGCGATGCGCGTGCGCGCGACCTCGGGCGGACATTCCAGATAAATCGGTATCGGCGCGAAGCCATAGCGGCGGATCGCCGCATCCACGCGCATGAGGTCGCGGCGGCGCGAGAACGTCACGCCGTCGAGCACGCTGGATTCGCCGAGCAGACAGTTGATCTCCAGCGCGAGCAGCATGGCGCGGAACGCGGCGCGCTTCTCGGCAAAACTGTACGCACACTTCGGAAACATGGCGTGGCGGATCGCATCGCGGCACACGCGGCGCAGGCCGAGCTGATCCTCCAGCGCACGCGCGACCACGCTCTTGCCGGCACCGGGCAAGCCGATCAGGGCCACGACCACGGGCTTGCCGGCCGCTAACGCGGGCTTAGGATCGCGGATTTCGGCATTGGGAGATAGCGACTCGTCGTTCATCGGCGGTAACGGATGTTGGCTTCAGGCTATGATTGCACAAACGCAGCCAGCCTAATCCATGCGCCATCTTTACATTCAGCGTTACCTCATCACCGGCCTGCTCACCTTCGTGCCGTTGTGGCTGACTTGGCTGGTGTTCAAGTTCATCTTCACCTTCCTTTCGCACGTCGGTGCGCCGGTTGTTGCCGGTCTGTTCGCCGGATTGAGCACGGAATTTCCGGGCACCGCGGAGTGGCTGAGTCAGGAATGGTTCCAGTCCATCATCGCCTTCATTGGCACGGTGATCGCGTTCTACCTCGTCGGCTTCGCCACTTCGCGCGTGTTCGGCCAGCGTCTTCTCGATGCTTTCGAGAACGTGATCGGGCGCATCCCGCTGGTGCACACGATCTACGGCGGCGCCAAGAAGCTGATGACCACGCTGTCGACCAAGCCGGCCGGCACGCAGCGCGTGGTGCTGATCGACTTCCCTTCGCCGGAACTCAAGTCCATCGGTTTCGTCACCCGCATATTCGCCGACAGCGCCGGACGAGAACTGGCCGCGGTGTACGTGCCGACCACGCCAAACCCGACCGGCGGCTACCTGGAAATCGTGCCGACGGAAAAACTCGTCACGACCGACTGGAGCATGGATCAGGCCATGGCATTTATCCTGTCCGGCGGCGCGGTCGGGCCGGACAAGCTGCCGGATGGCGCCCATCCCGGCTCCACCCCGGCCGGCCAATGACCTTCGACACATCGCCGGCCGTGCGATAGCACCTACACTGGCACCCCCTGTTGGAGTTCACATGCGTGTTTTGCGCCTGCAAATCCTGGCGCCGGCCCTGCTGTCGATCGCGGCCGGCGCGGCTGCGCACACGAACGAGCGCGGCCTGGACGCGCGCAACGTCGACACGCGCACCCCCGCGTGCATGGATTTCTTCCAGCACGCCAATGGCGGCTGGCTTGCATCCAATCCGATTCCGGACGCCTACAGCACCTGGAGCCTGGACAACGAAATCGGCGAGCGCAACACCGCCATTCTCAAGCGCCTACTCGAAGACGCCGCCGCCCATCCCGGTGCGGGGGGCAGCGCCACGCAGAAGATCGGCGACTTCTACGCCGCGGCCATGGACGAAGCCGCCATCGACAAGGCTGGCATCGCGCCGCTGAAGCACGATCTGGCTGCCATCACCGCGCTGCAATCGCCCGCCGACATAGCAGCCCTGATCGCGGACTGGCAATTGCACGGACAGGACGTGCTGTTCGATTTCGAAGCGCAGCCGGATTTGAAGCATTCGGACACCGACATCGCTTACGCAGGTCAAGGCGGACTGGGCTTGCCCGACCGCGACTACTACCTGCGCGCGGATGCGAAATCCAAACATCTGCGCGAACAATACCGCGCGCACGTGGCGCGCATGCTGACCCTGCTCGGCGATGAAAACGCAACGGGCGAAGCCGATTGGGTCGTGACGCTGGAAACTCGGCTCGCCAAGGCATCCCTGGATCGGGTCGCGCTGCGCGATCCGTCCAATTCGTATCATGTCGTCACGCTGGCGCAGGCCGATGCGAAGACGCCGAATTTTTCCTGGACCGGTTTCTTCCGCCAGGCCGGCCGCGGCGACGTGATGACCTTTTCGCTGGCACAACCGGAATTCTTCGCCGCCGCGGATGCCGCCCTGGTTTCGATTCCGCTCGCGCACTGGCAGGCATGGCTGCGCTGGCGGTTGATCGATGCCGATGCGCCCTACCTCGCGAAACCCTTCGTCGACGCGGATTTCGCATTCAAGGGCGGGGTCCTGCGCGGCGCGAAGCAGAACCTGCCGCGTTACAAGCGCGCGATCCGCAGCGCCAACAGCGCGGTAGGCGAGTTGCTCGGTCAGGCCTACGTCGCGCACGTGTTTCCACCGCAGGCCAAACAACGCGCGCTGCAACTCGTGGACAACCTCAAGACAGCCATGCGCGCGCGCATCGCGCGACTCGACTGGATGAGCGCGGAGACGAAAAAAGCAGCCGACGCCAAGCTCGATACGATGACCGCCAAGATCGGCTATCCGGACCGCTGGCGCGATTATTCGGCGCTGCGGATCACGCGCGCCTCGTGGATCGCCAACGTGCGCGCCGCACGCGCGTTCGAGGCGCAACGCCAGTTTGCCAAGTTCGGCAAACCCGTCGACCGCAGCGAATGGGACATGACGCCGCAGACGGTGAACGCCTACTACAACCCGATGGGCAACGAAATCGTCTTTCCGGCCGCGCAACTGCTGACGCCCTACTTCGACGCCAATGCCGACGACGCGCTCAATTACGGCGGCATCGGCAGCGTCATCGGTCACGAAATGACGCACGCCTTCGACGACGAGGGCAGCCGCTTCGACGCGCACGGCAACCTCGCTGACTGGTGGACGGCGGCCGACCGCCGACAATTCCAGGCACGTGCACAAAAACTCGTCGAGCAGTTCAATTCTTATGTGCCGGTCGACGATCTGCATATCAACGGCAAGCTGACCCTGGGCGAAAACATCGCCGATCTCGGCGGTCTGCTGATCGCCTACGATGCGTTCAAGCTCACGGCGCAAGGACGCAGCGAAGCGGCGGCGCCTGGAGGCGACGCTCACGAATCTGCCGCGTCAGCGGCTGCTTCGGCGAAGACGAGTACGGGCTTTTACCGGACTCGCCGTGCCGAGGTCGGCGACGATGGCCCATCCTCGGCCACGAACGATCAGCGCTTCTTCCTCGCCTACGCGCAGACCTGGCGCACCGCGCAGCGGCCGGCGCAACTGCGCCTGCAAGTGCGGTCCAATGAACACGCGCCGGCAAAATTCCGCACCAATGGCCCGCTCGCCGACATGCCGGCGTTTGCGCGCGCCTTCGCCTGCAAGCCTGGTGACGCCATGGTCCGCCCCACTTCGCAAATCGTGGAAATTTGGTAATCGTATACAACGCAGC
This sequence comes from Pseudomonadota bacterium, assembly GCA_021781425.1. Classification (GTDB taxonomy): domain Bacteria; phylum Pseudomonadota; class Gammaproteobacteria; order Xanthomonadales; family Rhodanobacteraceae; genus Rudaea. Next base: position 31,638 of record JAJXWU010000026.1, on the reverse strand, counting down.
AACCTTCGGAGAACCTTCATGCAACACCGCATCGTCAAACCGCTCGTTCTGGCCATCGGCCTGGGTCTCGCCGGCATCGCCGCCGCCGCCCCGAACTTCGATGCCAGCCAATTGAGTCCGAACATCAGTCCCTGCCAGGACTTCAACGACTACGTCAACGCCAAATGGGTGGCAGCCAATCCGATTCCGCCGGATCAGGTGCGCTGGGGCTCGTTCAACGAGTTGTACGAGAAGAGCCTGTCCGAGCAGCGCCAGATCGCCGAGGATGCCGCCAAGAGCGCGGCCACGGAAAAATCCGGTTCGATCGAACAGAAGATCGGCTACTTGTACTCGGCCGGCATGAACGAGGCCGCCATCGACAAGGCGGGATTCGATCCGATCAAGCCGCGCCTCACGCAGATCGCCGCGCTCAAGAACAGTGGCGATGTCGCGCAGTTCATCGCCGCCAGTTTCAACCAAGGCGATAGCTACGTGTTCAACTTCGGCGCCGGCACCGACTTCAAGGATGCGACCAAGCAGATCGGCTACGCGTTCCAGGACGGCCTGGGCCTGCCGACTCGCGACTACTATCTCAAGCCCGAGCACAAGGATCTGCGCAAGGCCTACGTGGCCTACATCGCCAAGGCGTTCGAGCTGACCGGCACACCGGCCGCCGCAGCGCAAAAACAGGCGGACTCTGTACTGGCCTTCGAGACCGAGCTGGCCAAGGCTTCGTTCTCGCCGACCGAAATGCGCAACCTCGACAATCAGTACCACTTCGTCAGCGTCGCCGAAGCGGACAAGATCAGCCCGCATTTCTCCTGGGATAAATTCTTCGCCGCGCAGGGCATCGACGCCGGCAAGGGTTTCTCGCTTTCGCAGCCGAAGTTCTTTGCCGAATTCGACAAGCTGCTGACGACCGCACCGGTAGCGCAGTGGCAGGCGTACCTGCGTTTCCACACCATCAGTTCGGCGTCGCCGGAATTGAGCAAGGCCTTCGTCGACAACCATTTCGACTTCTACAACAAGACCCTCTCCGGCCAGTTGCAGCAGAAAGACCGCTGGAAGCGCGTGCTCGGCGCGATCAACGGCGCGATGGGCATGGGCATGGGTGAGTTGTATGTCGCCAGGTATTTCCCACCCGAGTCCAAGGCCCGTGCCGAAACGCTGGTTGCGAACGTGCGCAACGCGCTGAAGAGCCGCATCGAGCATCTGGACTGGATGAGCGCCGAGACCAAGAAGAAGGCCATCGAAAAGTGGAACGACTTCCTGCCCAAGATCGGCTATCCGGACAAGGGCGAGTGGCGCGACTGGTCGGGTCTGAGCGTCGAACCGGGCAACTGGTTCGCCGACCTGCAGGCCGCCGACAAGTACAATTATCACTACGACATCGGCAAGATCGGCAAGGCCACCGACCGCAAGGAATGGGGCATGACGCCGCAGACGGTGAACGCCTACTACGATCCGACCACGAACACGATCAATTTCCCGGCCGCGATCCTGCAGCCGCCGTTTTTCTACGCGAACGGCGACGACGCGCTCAATTACGGCGGCATCGGCGCGGTGATCGGCCACGAATCCAGCCACGGCTTCGACGATCAAGGCAGCCAGTTCGACGGCAAGGGCAATCGTGAAAACTGGTGGACGGCCACGGACAAGAAACAGTTCGAAGCGCGCACCGGCAAGCTGGTCAAGCAGTTCGACGCCTATGCCCCGATCAAGGGCAAGCCCGACCTGCACATCAACGGCAAGCTCACCCTCGGCGAGAACATCGCCGATCTCGGCGGCATCAACATCGCCTACGATGCACTGCAGACCGCGCTCAAGGCCGATCCGAAGGAAGCGGCGGGAAAGATCGACGGCCTCACCCAGGATCAGCGCTTCTTCCTGAGCTGGGCAAACGTATGGCGCGGCAGCACGCGCGAGAAAGCCGCCGAGCTGCAGTTGAACACCGATCCGCACTCGCCAGCGGCGGTGCGTGCCTTCGCGGCGCCGTCGAACATGCCGCAATTCGCGCAGGCGTTTTCGTGCAAGGCCGGCGATGCGATGGTGCGCAGTGGCGACAAGCGAGTCAAAATTTGGTAATCGTGATCTGCAGATGTCAGTGAAAAAAACGCCGCGGAATCCGCGGCGTTTTTTTGTGCGTCAACGTCGTCTGGCCCTGCCTCGCCAGTACTGAATCAGCGCGAATCCCACCACCGCGCCGCCGAGGTGCGCGAAATGCGCCACCCCGGCTTGTGTGCCGGTGACGCCGAGATAAAGTTCCAGGATCATGTAGCCGACCACGGCGATGCGCGCGGGTACCGGTACCGGAATCAGGAACAGGAACACTTTCGCCTGCGGATACAGCACGGCGAACGCGAGCAGCAGGCCGAAAATGCCGCCCGAGGCGCCAAGCGTGGCATAGAAATCCTGCGGCGAGAACAGCGCGATCGTCGCCAGTTGCGCGAACGCGGCGCCGAGTACACAGGCGAAATAGTAAAACGTATACCGGCGCGCGCCGAGCGCATTCTCGACCGGCCCGCCGAACATCCACAATGCCAGCATGTTGAATGCGATGTGCGGCACGCCGTCGTGCAGGAAACTGTAGGTGATCAGTTGCCACGGCTGGAATCCCAGCGACATCACACTGCCATCGGCCATGCGCACGAGCTGGTGCGGGCCGAGCGGCCAGAGCGCGAAGCGGGCGATGATGGCCGTGTCCGCGCCGGCCATCTGCAGCAGGAAAATCGCGATATTGGCGATCAGCAGGGCGCGGGTTACGGCGGGTAGGCGTGGCATCGGATAAGGTCCGGCAAAGCGCGCATGATGCACGAAACCTTGCGCATTACGAAACTCAACATGGAGCCCATATCTCGGCGTCGAGATTGCGCTGCCAGCCGTAACGCGCCAGATCCACGCGGCCATGCGCCACCACGACGCCTTCGTCGACGAGCAGCGCGCGCTGCTCGCGGTAGCCGCGACTGCCGCGCGCGAAGGCAATGCGTCCATCGGAACGCAGTACGCGCTGCCACGGCAGTTTCAGCGCGGAATACGCGCCGAGAATGCGCCCGACCAGGCGTGCGCGCCGCGGCAGACCGGCACGTGCAGCGATCTCGCCGTAGCTCGTCACCCGGCCGCGCGGAATCGCGCGGATCACGCGCAGGATGGCGGCGTGTTCGGATGGAATCGATACCGTGCCTGACTTCATGGGCACGACACGTTAGCATACGCTGCAAGGTTCCAAAGGAAACGCCATGCATTCGTTCGAGGAAATCCGCTCCAGCATCCAGGCACGCCACACGCTGCGCATCAACGACCCCTACCTGCTCTGTTTCGACCTCGCCCTCGACGGCGGTAACCGCCACCAGGGCCTGTATCTGGCCGAGATCGAAGGCGAAGACGGGCGCAAGTTCCTGCGCGTATCCACGCCGATCGGCCCGCTTGCCGGCATGGATGCGAAACGCTGCCTGCGTTTCAACTGGGAACAGCGCGTCGGCTATCTCGCCGTGAGCGACCTTGATGGCGCGCCCTACCTGCACCTGTGCGAGAACCGGCCGTACGAACTGCTGACCGCGAAGGAATTGATGCGCCTGATCGACGAAATCGGGCCGCTCGGCGACCGCCTCGAAAAAGCGATGTCGGCCGGCGGCGACACACTCTGATGCCGCCACCACCACCGTCAGTGCGAATTCGCCCGCCTCCCGCGCGGCGACGCAAATGCGCATGATCGTCGAAGTCGCCCTCATCGTCCTGCTCGCCTTGCTCAACGGCTTTTTCGCGCTCAGCGAGATGGCCCTGATGACCTCGCGCCGCAGTCGCCTCAAGCATCTGGCGCGCAGCAGCCGGCGCGCGCAGATCGCACTGAAACTGGCGCAGACGCCGGAACGTTTCCTCGCCACCGTGCAGGTGTTCATCACCCTGATCGGCATCGGCACCGGCACGGCACTTGGCGCGCGGCTCGGCGCGGATTTCGCGCGCCTGCTCGACGCCACGCGCCTGGCCTGGCTCGCGCCCTACGCGCCCGCATTCGGCGTGGCGCTGAGCGTTTCGGCGATCACCTTCGCCAACATGCTGCTCGGCGAACTCGTGCCCAAACGCGTCGCCTTGGTCAATCCGGAACGCTATGCCATCGCCACCGCGGTGCCGATGCGCATACTGACCTGGCTGGCCACGCCATTCGGGTTCGTGCTGATCTGGCTGACCCGCGCGATCCTGCACGCCCTGCGCATGGATCGCATCGGCGCCGACCAGGTCAGCGAGGAGGAAATCCGCCTGCTCGTGGCCGAGAGCGCCGATCAGGGCGTGATCGACGCCGACGAGCGCAACATGGTCAATCGCGTGCTGCGCCTGGGCGGCCGCACGGTGGACAGCCTGATGACACCGCGCCCACGCATCGCCTGGCTGGATGCGTCCGCATCGCTCGAGGAAAACCTTGCGGTCATGCGCGACACGCCGTATTCGCGCTATCCCGTGTATCACGGTAGCGACAAGGACGTACTCGGCGTGCTCAGCCTCAAGCGCCTGCCGGCGATGCTCGGCAATGCGAGGATCGATCTGTTCGCGAAACTCGCGACACCGCTGTACGTTCCCGGCACCGCGCGCGCGCTGGATCTGCTCGAGGAATTCCGCGACGCGGAAACGCGCCTGGCACTGGTGGTGGACGAATACGGCGACATCGAAGGCCTGGTCACGCTCAACGACGTGCTCGGCGCGGTGGTCGGACAAGGCGCCGCGCCGGTGCCGGCGACGCAAGGCCCGCAAGTCGCGCAGCGCGGCGACGGCAGCTGGCTGATCGATGGCGCGCTCGGCACCGACGATCTGCGCGAGCTGCTCGGGCTCGCCGAACTGCCGGCCGAACGCGAACACGATTTCAACACCGTCGCCGGCATGGTCGTCGCGCAATTCGGCCGCATTCCGCGGCCCGGCGAGCACTTCGATTGGCGCAGCTGGCGTTTCGAGGTCGTCGACCTGGACGGTGCGCGCGTGGACAAGATTCTCGCCATGCGCGTGCCGCTGGATTCGGAAGGCGCGGAAAGCGGTTGACAAAAATCCGTTCGCGTTGAGCGTAGCGAGCAACGCGAGCGAAGTCGAAACGCTAGGCCCTTCGACTTCGGCGCTATGCGCCTACGCTCAGGGCGAACGGTCGGTGGTTTTCGCCAGCCGCGCCATGCGCTGCGCATCATCGAAGATGCCGCGCAGGATGCGCACCTCGCGCTGATCCAGGGCCGCGTGCAGGAACAGCCGGCGCAGGCGCTTCATGATCGTCACCGGCGAGCGGCCCTTGTGGAAATCGATGTCGTCGAGCATCTGCGCCAGATGCCCGAACAGGTGCTCAAGCTGTTCGGCCGTGGCCGGCGGATCGGATTTCGCTTCACCTGCGCTTTGCGGCGCACCTTCAAGCATAGTCCGGCGCAACTCGTAAGCCAGCACCTGTACCGCCTGGGCGAGATTGAGCGAGGGGAAATCCTCGACGCTCGGAATCCGCACCGCGGCGTGACAAGACATCAACTCGTCGTTTTCCAGTCCGGTACGCTCGTTGCCGAAGACGATGGCGACCGGACCGTGCGCGCTGGCGGCCAGCGCCCGTGAGGCCGCTTCACGCGGCGACAGTTCCTCGAGTTGCACGGCTCGCGCGCGCGCCGTGCAACCGAGCACCAGCGTGCAGTCGGACACCGCATCCACCAGAGTCGGAGTGACGGTAGCATCGTCCAGCACGCCGGTCGCACCGGAGGCCATCGCCACGGCATCCGGATGCGGGAACCTGTGCGGCGCGACCAGCGCCAGGCGCGCGAATCCCATCGTCCGGATCGCGCGCGCGGCAGCGCCGATGTTGCCCGGATGCGAGGTGCGTACGAGGACGAAACGGATGTCGTTGCTTGCGCAGGATGAAATTTCGTCATTGCTCATTCGCAAATTATGGCAGGTGTCCCGTTCGAACACAGAATCGACGAGTTGCAAGTGGAACTTTCATCCTCTTGCAGTCCTGTGGTGCAGAACCTCCCATCGGAGACTCTGCTCTGCGCGTGTTTCTTGGTGACTTCTTTGCACGAGAAAAGAAGTCACCCGGCCATCCGCAGGACGGACGGAAGCTCCGCCTCTGAGAGTTACCCGCGCGGCGGCAAGCCGAGCGGAAGCCCTGCTTCTGCTAAAATCCGCTTGGTGTGGCCAACCGCACCATGTTCTTTTCGACAATAAAAGCAGGAACTCGTCATGCCCAGACCCGCCATCAACGTCGCGGTGCGCGCCGCGCGCGCTGCCGGCAACGTCATTCTGCGCTACATCCATCGCGTGGAAGGGCTCAACGTCGAGGAAAAATCGCGCCACGACTACGTCAGCGAAGTCGACCGAATGGCCGAAGCCGAGATCGTCAAGGAGCTGCGCCGCGCCTATCCGGGTCACGCCATCCTCGGCGAGGAAACGGGCAAGACCGGCAAGTCCGACAAGATCTGGATCGTCGATCCCCTCGATGGCACCCACAATTATCTGCGCGGCTTCCCGCACTATTGCGTGTCGATCGGCTTCATGGACCACGGCGATCTGGTGTACGGCGTCATCTACGACCCCCTGCGCGACGAGCTATTCACCGCCAGCAAGGGCGATGGCGCCTTCGTCAACGATCGGCGCATGCGCGTGAGCAAGCGCGAGACCCTCGCCGGCACGATCCTGTGCACCGGCTTTCCACCGCGTCAGCATCAGCATCTGGATGCGGAACTGGCGATCACGCGCGCGCTGTTGCGCGAAGCCGACGACATCCGCCGCACCGGTTCGGCCGCGCTTGACCTGGCCTACGTCGCGGCAGGTCGTCTGGACGGCTATTTCGAGCCGGGTCTGCAACCCTGGGACATGGCTGCCGGATGCCTCTTGGTACGCGAGGCCGGCGGCCATTTCTGCGACTTCGCCGGCCGCGACGGCATGCCCGCCAGCGGCAACCTCGTCGCCGGCAATCACCATCTCACGGCGGCGATGGTGAAAGTCATCACCGCGAACGCAACGCCGGAACTGCTCTAAGCAGGATTCCGTTCGCCCTGAGCGCAGCGCCGAAGGCGTGGAGTCGAAGGGCCGCCGTTTCGACTTCGCTCACTACGCTCAACGCGAACGGCTGGGAGATCAGGGCCGGCGCGTCAACTCGGGATTGTCGCGCGTCACCGGCATCAGGTCCTTCTTCGACACGCCGAGCCAGAGCAGGATCGGGCTGGCGAAGAAGATCGACGATAGCGTGCCGATCACAATGCCGATGATCATTGTAAGCGCGAAGCCGTGCACCGCCGGACCGCCGAAGAAGAACAACGCGATCATGGTAATGCCCGTGAACACCGAGGTGATGATGGTGCGCGACAGGGTGCTGTTGATCGCCTTGTTGAGGATGTCGACCGGTTCGCCCTTGCGCGTGGCGCGGAAAATTTCGCGCACACGATCGAACACCACGACCTTGTCGTTGATCGAATAGCCGACCACGGCCAGCACCGAAGCCAGCACGGTGATGTCGAACTCGTGTTGCGAGAGCGCGTAGAACCCGATCGTGAGCAGGGTATCGTGGAATTCCGAGGCGATCGCGGCTATGGCGAAGCGCCACTCGAAGCGCACGCCGATGTAGATCATGATGCCGATGATGACGAAGATCACCGCGGTCACGCCGTCGCTCTTCAGTTCCGCGCCGACCTCGGGGCCGACAAAGTCCGGATCGCGCGTCATGCTCGCGTCGCTGCGCTTGGCTTTCAGTGCGGTCATGACATCGGCGGCGACCTTGTCGCTCTGCTTGACCGTGCCGCTGTCAGCGGCCGCCGCGGCCTTGTCGCGGCCGGGCTGCAGGCGGATCGAAACCTCGCGCGCACCGCCCACGCTCTGCACGATAGCGTGGTCGAAACCGGCTGTGTCCAGCGCGCTGCGCACATCGCTGATGTCGACGGGCCGATCGTACTTGACGCTGATCAGGATGCCGCCGGTGAAGTCGAGGCCATAGTTGAGGCCGCGCGTCAGGATCGCGCCGATCGACAGGACGACCAGAATCGCCGAGATCGTCAGACTCACCCGGCGCCAGCCGAGAAAGTCGACCGCGGCATCGTGCTTGAAGATTTCCATAGGTCAGGCTCCTGCAGCGGCGCGCGCGTGGCCGCCGCCGACGGCCAAGCCCTTGAGCTTACGGCCGCTGTGGATGAGGTTGGTGATGGCGTGGGTGACCGTGACCGAGGTGAACATTGACGTCACGATACCGATGGCCAGGGTCACGGCGAAGCCCTTGATCGGGCCTGAGCCGAATGCGAACAGGCCGAACGCGGCCAGCAGATGGGTCACGTTGGCATCGAGAATCGTCGCCCAGGCCTTTTCGTAACCGGCGCGGATCGCCGCCAGCGGCGTGGAACCGTTGCGCAATTCCTCGCGGATGCGCTCGCAGATCAGCACGTTTGCATCGATCGCCATGCCGAGCGTCAGCACGATACCGGCGACACCGGGCATGGTCAGAGTGGCCTGGAACACGCTCAGCACCGCGATCAGCAGCACCAGGTTCAGCACCAGGGCGATGTCGGCAATCAGGCCGAACAGGTGATAGTAGAGCGCCGCGGCGATCAGCACCGCGAGCAATCCGAGCAACACGGCGCGGCCGCCCTTTTCGATGTTGTCCTGACCCAGACTCGGGCCGATCACGTTCTGTTCGACGATGTCGGCCGGCGCCGCCAGCGAACCCGCGCGCAGCAGCAGCGCCAACTCGCTCGCCGACTTCAGGCTGCTCAGGCCGGTAGTCTGGAACTTGTTCGAGAACACGCCCTGGATGACCGCGTCGTTGATGACTTCTTCGTTGATCTTGGCGGTATGGACTTCCTTGCCGTCGACGATCTTCGTCTCCGGAATACGCTCGACGTAAACTATGCCCATGCGGTGGCCGACGTTCTCGCGCGTGAAGTCGAGCATGCGCTTGCCGCCGAGCGCGTTGAGCGTGACCGATACCGCCGGCAGGCCGGTCGTCGGATCGGGAATCGCCGCCGCGTCGACCAGCTCGTCGCCGCCGACGATGATCTTCTTCTTCAGCACGACCGGAATGGGTTTCCCGTCCGGGCCATTGGTATTCATGTAGTAGACGCGCGAATCCGGGGGCACGATGCCGGTCTTCGCCGCTTGGTAGGGATCAGTCACGCTTTCGTCGTTCGCGTGGTATTCCAGCGTCGCCTGCGCACCGAGAATCTTCTTCGCTTCGGCCGTGTCCTGCACACCGGGAAGTTCCACCACGATGCGGTTGGCGCCCTGCTGCTGGATCAGCGGCTCGGATACGCCAAGCTGGTTGACACGGTTGCGCAGCGTGGTCAGGTTGCTGGCGACAATGGAACGCTGCTGTTCCTGCAGCGTCGCCTCGCGGATGCGTGCGTTGAGCGCGAAACTCGTCGCCGTGGTGGTGCCGTCGGTGATATCCAGAGGCGGTTGCGCACCGAGCTTTTCGGGCTGGTTCACGTCCTTGGCGATGATATTGCCGGCGGCCGTGCGGTCGGCGTCGGAGCGCAGCACCACGACGATGCCCTGCGCACCGGGGTTGACCGATTCGTAGCGGATCTTGGCGTTGTGCAGAGCGGTGCGGATGTCGTCGACGTAGCGTTGCTGCATCTTGTCAAGCGCCGCCTTCTGATCGATCTCCATCAGGAAGTGCACGCCACCCTGCAGGTCGAGGCCGAGCGGCATGCGATTGGCGCCGATCGCGCGCAGCCAGCCGGGCACAGTGCTGGCGAGGTTCAGCGCGACGATGTATTTGTCGCCGAGGCCGGTTTTGATCAGATCGGAGGCCGCCAGCTGGACTTCCGTATTCGGAAAGCGCGCGAGCAGGCGGTCGCCATTGAGCTCAACGTCCTTGAACGCGATTTTTTTGGTCTGCAGGATGCCGAGCACCTTCTCGCGCAATGCCGCGTCAACCGTGGCGCCGCGGTTGGCCGAGATCTGCACGGCCGGCTGCTGCGGGTAAATGATCGGCAACGCATAGACGATGCCGAGCAGGATCACGACGGCGACGAGAATGTATTTCCAGCGGGGAAAATCGTTCATCTACAAAACCTCTACACAAAGGCCCGATCGCATTTGTCCTCGATCACGGAGCCGCACGGCCATAACCCTCATCAAACTCTCGCTGCGCAAAAGTTCGACCGTCCCTTTTGATTCAAGGGGCTGCACGCGTCAAACCGATTTCAGGGTGCCTTTCGGCAACACCATCGAGATCGCTGTTTTCTGCAGCTTGATCTTCACGTTCGGCGCGATTTCAAGGGTCACGAAACTCTCGCCGATATCGTCGATGCGCCCGGCCACGCCACCGCTGCTCACTACCTCATCGCCCTTGGCCAGCGCTGCGATCATGGCCTTGAGTTCCTTCTGCCGCTTGGACTGCGAGCGGAACATGAAGAACATCATTGCGACCATGATGGCGATGAACACGATCGGCGAACCGAGCAGGCCGATGCCGCCCGGCGAACCGGCTGTCTGCGCATAGGCGTTGGAAATCAGGAAATCCATGGAGTTCTCGCGTTGTGCGCCCGCCGCTAACCGGCGGGCCTGCCAAAAGACTGCGGATTATGGCATGGCGTTGGCGCTTGTGCATCCCCAGCCGGCGCCGGACTCAGCCTGCGGCGATGCCACGCAGGCTCTGGAACTCCGCCACGAAATCGCCGAGCCGCCGCGCGGCAATCGCCTCGCGCAGCCCGCGCATCAGATCCTGGTAGTAGTGCAGGTTGTGGATCGTGGCCAGCATCGGTCCGAGCATCTCGCCGCATTTGTCCAGATGGCGCAGATAGGCGCGCGAGAAACCGGACTTGCAGGTGTAACAGGCGCAGGCTTCGTCGATCGGCCGCGTGTCGCGTTCGTACTGCGCGTTGCGCAGGCGCAGCACGCCGCTGCACGTGAAGATGTGCGCGTTGCGTGCGTTGCGCGTGGGCATCACGCAATCGAACAGGTCGATGCCACGGACGACGGCTTCGACGATATCCTCGGGCCGGCCCACGCCCATCAGATAACGCGGCTTGTCGGCGGGCAAGTGCGGCACGGTTTCCTCCAGCGTGCGGTTGCGCTCGGCCTCGGGTTCGCCGACCGCCAGCCCGCCGACCGCGTAACCGTCGAAGCCGATTTTCAGCAATCCATCCGCGGATACCATGCGCCATTGCGGATAGGTACCGCCCTGCACGATGCCGAACAACGCATTGGGATTATGCAAATCGTCGAAAGCGCGGCGCGAACGCTCGGCCCAGCGCAATGACAGTTCCATCGAGGCGCGTACCTGTTTTTCCGTCGCCGGATCATCCCCGACAAGATAGGGTGTGCACTCATCGAAGATCATCGCGATATCGGAATCGAGCACGCGCTGGATGCGCATGGACTCCTCGGGCGACAGGAACACCATCGAGCCATCGACGGGAGACGCGAAACGCACGCCCTCCTCCGTGATCTTGCGCCGCTGCGCCAGCGAGAAAACCTGGAAGCCGCCGGAGTCGGTGAGGATGGGCCGGTCCCAGCCGATGAACCGGTGCAATCCACCGAACTCGCCGATCACATCCAAGCCCGGCCGCAGCCACAGATGGAACGTGTTGCCAAGAACGATCTGCGCGCCGGTTTCGGCGATCGAGCGTGGCGTCATGCCCTTGACTGATCCGTACGTGCCCACTGGCATGAAGGCCGGCGTTTCGATGACGCCGCGCGGAAAAGTGATACGGCCGCGGCGTGCGGCATGGTCGGTGGCGAGGAGATCAAATTGCATGTTTGCCACGTCAGGTACCGATCGGCGGCGGATAGGGATATTTCAGGAATTCGACGACCATCGCCAGCTTGGTGTTGCGATATTCGAGTACCTGGTCGGCGTTAAGCGCCTTGCCGCTCCCGCCGGCGCCTTCGATGCGGCCCAGCGTGATCGGATGTTCGCGGCGAATACGACTGCCTTCGACCACGCCCCAGACCGCCGCGGCGAGATCGGGATCGACGTATTCGGCGCGCGTCTCGACTTCGTTCACGCCTCGGCGTCCCCGGGATATCCCGCTTCACGCTGATGGCGAATGGTCAGTATACGTACCACGTCCGCTTCGGCATCGAAACGATAGAGCGCGACATAACCGCTGCGGCCGCGCGAAATGACCAGCTCACGCAAGACTTCGTTAGCTCTGCGTCCGATCAACGGATGATTACCCAGTATCTGCAACGCGCCCACGACCAACTCGACCGTGTGCGCGGCAGCCCGCGGATCGCTTTCGATCAGGAATTCGACCAAGCGTTCGAGGTCTTCGATCACCCTGCCGGCATAGATCAACCGCGCCAAGACATCGCCTTCGGCTTGCGCGCGGGAACGCCCGCAACCTTGTCCTTGATGTATTTGTGTACGGCGTCGGCAGCGTACCCTTTGCCGGTCTTGCGCATCTGCGCGTCGGCGGCCATGGCATCGGCAATGAAGCTTGCGCGCTGTTCCGTCGCGGCAGCCACCACGCGGATGGCCTCGACCATGAAGGCATGCGGTGTGACGCCGCGGATACGCGCGGCCGCGGCGGCGCGTGTCTTCAGGTCGTCCGGCAATTTCAGGGAAGTGGTGGTCATGGCGCGCATGTCCGGCAATCGGGTAGCACTAGGGTAACACCTGCGGCGCCGACGTCACAACCTGCTCTGATGGCAATCGTCTTCGCGCTCTGCGCCAGCACATAACGGCCCGTCGTCCGGCTCGGTTCGCGCACGGCGCAAGCGTGCCGTGCGGTTACTTGTCTCCTGCGGGGGAAGAAGTAATGAGAGCATTATCGCGGCCGCGCGCCGTTCGGCAAAATCAGCATCGCGTCGCCGTAGGAAAAAAACCGGTAGCGTTGTGCAACCGCATGACGGTAGGCATCGAGCATCAATTCGCGGCCGGCGAAAGCCGACACGAGCATCAGCAACGTGGATTCCGGCAGATGGAAATTCGTGATCAGCGCATCAACGCTGGCGATGCGGTAGCCCGGGAAGATGAAAATCTGCGTCTCGCCGGCGAAGGGCAGCACCTGTCCGTCACGCCGACTCGATTCCAGCGCGCGCACCACGGTAGTGCCGACGGCGATCACGCGTCCGCCGCGCGCCCGCGTGCGGCGAATCTTCTCGACCAGTTCCGCACCGACGTTCAGCCACTCGCGATGCATGCGGTGGTCTTCGATCTTCTCGCTGCGCAACGGCGCGAACGTGCCGGCGCCGACATGCAGGGTGACGTAACCGAAGTCCACGCTCTTGCCGCGCAGCGCGTCGAGCAGCGGCGCATCGAAATGCAGTCCTGCGGTCGGCGCCGCGACCGCACCCGGCGCACGCGCGTAGATCGTCTGGTAGCGCTCGGCATCGACCGCATCATCGGCGCGCGCGATGTACGGCGGCAGCGGCATATGGCCCAGGCGCAGCAGCAGTTTTTCCAGCGGCTCGGGGCCGTCATGGCGCAAAGTATAGAATTCCCCTTCACGGCCGAGCACCGTCAGCGCGCTGCCATCCTCGATCAGAATGCGGCCGCCCGCTTTCGGCTTCTTGCTGACACCAATTTGCGCCACGGCTTCGTGTGCGCCAGTGATGCGCTCGATCAGGATTTCCACCGCGCCGCCGGTTTCCTTGCGTCCGTAGAGCCGCGCCGGCAACACGCGCGTATCGTTGAACACGAGCAGATCGCCCGGATGCAGGAATTCGATCAAATCGGTGAATCGGCGATCGAGAAATTCCCTGCCGGGCGCATCCACGACGAGCAGGCGGCTCGCCGAGCGCTGCGCAAGCGGCGCCTGCGCGATCAACTCGGGCGGCAGGTCGTAGTGGAAGTCGGATTTTTTCACCGCGCGATTGTACGCGGTACCAGAAAGCTCAGTTGCGAATTCCGTTCGCCCTGAGCGTAGCGCCGAAGGCGCGAAGTCGAAGAGTCGCATGCGTTTCGACTCCGCTCGCTACGCGAGCTACGCTCAACGCGAACGGTGTTGAGTTTCGCTGTCGCGAACGCGCGACCGTCAGAGCCATCCCTTTTGCCGCGCCAGCCGGTACGCCTCGATGCGGTTGCTCACGCCAAGCTTGCCGATCGCCTCGGACAGATAATTGCGCACCGTGCCCTGCGACAGATGCAGTTGCCCGGCGATATCACCCGCGGACAGGCCCTCACCGGCCAGACGCAATATCTGACGCTCGCGGTCGTTGAGCGGGTCGTGGCCCGACCAGGCTTCCAGCGCGAGTTGCGGATCGATCGCGCGGCCGCCGCGATGCACCTTGCGAATCGCTTCGGCGAGTTGTTCGGCCGGCGCATCCTTGAGCAGATAGCCGCCGACGCCGGCATCCAGCGCGCGGCGCAGGAATCCGGGACGCGCGAACGTAGTAAGGATGATGACCTTGCAGCCGGCATCGCGCTCGCGGATGCGCTGCGCGAGTTCCAGTCCGGTGAGGTTCGGCATTTCGATATCGGTGACGACGATATCGGGCTTTTGGTCTTGCGCGAAGCGCCAGGCTTCCTCGCCATCTGCGGCGCAACCGATCACATCGAGATCCGATTCAAGCTTGAGCAGGGCCGACAGCGCGCCGCGCACCATTGCCTGGTCTTCGGCGAGCAGGACGCGGATCATGCAGGATTTATCTGCTGCCGACGCAATTCGATCGCGGCGGCAACTCCGACCGGTTCCGGCATCGGCAGGCTGGCCGTGAGCGTGGTGCCGCGGCCGCGCTGCGATTCCACGCGCAGTTCCGCGCCGACCGCAGCGAGGCGCTCGCGCATGCCGGCCAAGCCGTTGCCGGGGACGATGGCGCTGCCGCGGCCATCATCGGCGATGCGCAGGGCAAGCCGTCCTCCGGTGTGTTCGAGCACAATGCTGGCACGCGCCGCCTGCGCGTGGCGCTGGATGTTGGTCACTGCTTCGCGCACGGTCATCGCCAGTGCGGTTTCGATCTCGACCGGAACGAAGACATCGGCCAACGCGTACTCCAGATGCACACCGTGGGATTCGAGCAACAATTTGGCCGAGGCCAGTTCTGCGGCGAAGCCGGCGGCGCGGATGCCGGTGACCGCGCGCCGCACCTGTGCCAGCGCATCGCGCGCGACGCGCTCCACGTCGAGCATTTCGCGTTTGGCGCCCGCGGCGTCGCGATCGAACAATTTGTTGGCGAGCTCGGATTTGAGCGTGATCAGCGAGAGCGTGTGACCGAGCAGATCGTGCAGGTCGCGGCCGATGCGCTCGCGTTCGGCGGTGGCGGCAAGGCGGCGCACTTCGTCGTTGCTCAGGCGCAGTTCAGCATTTTTTTGCGCGCTGATCGCCCAAGCCAGATTGCCGCCGCCGACCGACAACGCCACCATGGTCATTGCGATCGTCGCCACCCAAGGCCAGCCCTGCAATTGGCTGCACAGGACAAACCCGGCGATCACTAGCAGGATGCAGGTAATGCTTTGCCGCGTCGTGCCGACAAACGCACAAAACGCACAGGCGTAGATTCCGTAACAGGCGCCGCCGCTGTGGTTCCACGGCATTACCGCATAGCCGAGCAGAGCAACGGCGAAGCCGAAATAACAGATGTAGCGCCGCGGACGCGTGTACGCCTGAAGGTACAGATACAAAAATACCGGAAGACTGATCGCGGTAGCGATTATCCATTCGTGGTCTACCGGGCCGCCCAGCAGGAGGTCGGAAAAGATCCAGAACGCCCACGCCAGGTTGAACAGGGGGGCATAGCGCATCCTGCCGTCTTTGCTGTAACTGCACGCGATCGCGTCGGGCGCAGGTTGAAGGAGGCGTTCGAGCATGGCCGGCATTATCGCTCAATCCCATCAAGTCGAAGGTTTCGATCAACCCACCCGCGCCAACCCGCGCCGCGCGATCGCAAAGCAGATCGCCGTGAATGCGCCCAGCCAGAGCAAGTGTCCGGCGACGCTGCCCGTTGTCGCCTGCCCGGTCGTCATCAGCGCGAGTTGGCCGAGGTGCCAGGCCGGCCAGAGCGGCGCGACCTGCGCAAGGAAATGCGGAAGCATCGACAATGGCATCCACAAGCCGGACAGGAACGACATCGGCAGATAGATCAGATTCACGAATGCCGGCGCGGCCGAGGCGTTGGCGCGACTGCCGATGATGAGTCCGAGCGCGCACATCGGCAGTGCGCCGCCGACCGCGACAGCACCGAGCACCAACCATTGCGCAGCCGGCAGGCGCACCCCGCCGAGTGTGTACGCCATCGCCGCCAGGATCAGATAGATAATCGCGGCGCACAACATCGCCATGACGAGCTTGGCCGCAAGATAGGCACCCGGCGGCATCGGCGCGACGCGCTTGAGCGCCAGCCAGCCCTTCTCGCGCTCGATCGCCACAGCCACGCCGAAACCGAACAGACTCGGCGCCATCACACCGAACACGCTGTAGGTGGCGAACAGGTAATGCGCGGCGCCCGCGTTGCCGTGATTGAGCAGCAGGCCGAACAACAGGAAGAACAGCGGCGGGAACGCCAGCGTCGGCACGGCGAACGACGGTGTGCGCAGCAAGCGCAGGAATTCGTATTTGGCTTCCATGATGTAAGCCGGAAGCGGACGGTACGCGACAGGTGACAATGCAGTGGTTTGGGCGATCGTGTTCATTTGGCACTCTCACATTCGATTGTTTGGAACCATCCGTGGTGATGCCCCCTTCGGCTTCCATGCCTCGCCATTGCCGGCGATGCCATTCAAGGCATCGCCTAAGCCGCAGCGGCTTCGACCTCTTTGGTTATTTCGACGAATGCTTCGGCCAGGCCGGCGCGCTGGATTTCCAGTTCTTGCAAGTGCGCGTCCTGATCCAGCAGGCGGCGCACTACGGCTTCGGCGGCATCGGCGACGATCTCGATGCGTTCGCCGTTGCGCGTGGCGCTGCGTACGTTCGGCCACTGCGCCACCGCCGCGGCGTCCATCGCGCTGATGCAACGGATGCGACGCTGCGAGACACGCGCGCGGATCTGCGCCACGCTGCCTTCGGCAACGATGCGCCCGCGCGCAAGCACCATCACGCAATCCGCCAGCGCTTCGGCCTCCTCCAGATAATGCGTGGTCAGCACCACCGCGCAGCCTTCGGCGACGAGCGTGCGGATGGTTTTCCACATCGTGCTGCGCGCTTCGATGTCCAGGCCCGTGGTCGGTTCGTCCAGGAACAGGATTTCGGCGCGGCCGGCAATGGCGAGCGCGAACTGTACGCCCCGCTGTTGTCCGCCGGAGAGTTTGCCATAGCGGCGTTTCAGCAGATCACTCACGCCGGCCAGCTGGGCGATGTCAAAAACGGTGCGCGGCTGCCGGCTACCGTCAGACATGTAGTAGCTGCGGAACAGCGCGATCAGCTCGTCAACTTGCAGGGTGTCCGGCACCGCCGTCGTTTGCAGCATCGCACCGATGCGGCGGCGCGCGGTGAGTGCGCGTGGTTGCTCGCCGAACAGGTTCGCACTGCCCGCATCCGGATCGAGCAGGCCGAGCAGCAGCGAAATCGCCGTGGTCTTGCCCGCGCCGTTCGGACCGAGCAAGGCGAGTACCTGGCCACGCCGCACCTCGAGATCCACGCCATCCAGCGCCAGCAATTTGCCATAGCTCTTGCTCGCGCCACTGAGTTCCGCCACTACATCGGTATCTATCGCCATCGCCCACCTCTTCACCGGATGCAAACAGTGTGCGCATTGCGCTGTCCTGCCCACAGTCGCGCCAGTCAGGATTTGACGGTGACAAGTGTCAGCAAGTGGCACCAATGGCTGCACCACGAAGCGGCCCCGCCGGCAGGCCACTTGCGCGTGATAAAATGCCAGCCGGAACAGGGCTTTCGCATTCTTTCGGCGCGCCGCGAGCGGCGCGTTTCTGCCGTTCGTGGAGGTACAACATGTCTGTCATCGCCAAGCTTCAAGAACTGCGCCGCAACGCCGGCACGACGCGCACGCAGGGCCTGCCCGATGCGACGGTCGAGCGTATGGCCGCGCAATTTCCGGAACTGGTTGAAGCCATCGACGAAGCGCTGAGCTCGTGGCGCGCGCTGACAGCGGAATTTCCCGACCTGCTCCAACTCGACGAAGCCGCGCAACTGGCACGCGTGCAGGCCGACTTCGTGAATTTCTACGCCGACGACGCTGTGAACCCCTATATCGCCCTGGCCGCTCGCGGGCCGTGGGTGATCACGCTCAAGGGCGCCGTGGTGCACGATTCGGGCGGCTATGGCATGCTCGGCTTCGGCCACACGCCAAAGGCCGTGCTCACGGCGATGGCCAAGCCACAAGCGATGGCCAACATCATGACCCCGAGCGTGAGCCAGATGCGCTTCACGCGCGCGCTCAAGGCCAATATCGGCAACACCCGCGGCGGCTGTCCCTACACCCGTTTCATGTGTCTGAACTCGGGCTCGGAAAGCGTCTCGCTCGCCTGCCGCATCACCGATGTCAACGCCAAGCTCATGACCGACGCCGGCGGCAAATATGCCGGGCGCACGATCAAGCGCCTCGCGGTCAAGGGCGCCTTCCACGGCCGCACCGAGCGCCCGGCGGTGTATTCGGATTCCTCGCGCAAGGCCTATGTGCAGAACCTGGCCAGCTTCCGCGATGAGCACAGCCTGCTCACGGTCGAACCGTACAACGTGGCGCAACTGCGCCAGGTGTTCGCCGATGCCGACAAGAACGGCTGGTTCATCGAAGCCATGTTTCTGGAACCGGTCATGGGCGAGGGCGATCCCGGCCGCGCCGTGACGCCGGAGTTCTATGCCACCGCGCGCGAGCTCACGCGCAGCCACGGTTCGCTGTTCCTGGTCGACTCCATCCAGGCCGGCCTGCGTGCACACGGCGTGCTGTCGATCGTGGATTATCCCGGCTTCGAGAAGCTCGATCCGCCGGACATGGAAACTTATTCCAAGGCCTTGAACGGCGGGCAGTATCCCTTGTCCGTACTTGCCGTTACCGACAAGACCGCCGCGCTGTACAAAAAGGGCATCTACGGCAACACCATGACCGCCAACCCGCGCGCGCTGGATGTGGCCTGCGCCGCACTCGGCCTGGTCACCCCGGAACTGAAGGCGAACATCCGCGCGCGTGGCGCCGAGTTCCTCGACAAGTTCAACAAGCTCAAGAGCGAACTGCCGGGCATGATCACCAAGGTGCAGGGCACGGGTCTGCTGTTCTCCTGCGAACTGGCGCCGGAATTCAAATGCTACGGCGCCGGCAGCACCGAGGAATGGCTGCGCGAGCATGGCATCGGCGTGATCCACGGTGGCGCCAACTCGCTGCGCTTCACGCCGACGTTTTACGTGACTTCGGCGGAGGTCGACCTCGTCGTCGACAGCGTCAAGCAGGCTCTGCTGCAGGGACCGCGCATGGCGAAAGCGGCGTAATCGGCAAAATCGGCGCTGAACGGACAACACGCGTCGGCGCTTTCCTACAGACGCGATTCAGCGTTCCGGCATCATTGTGCGCCGCAGCTACGCAGTGCAATCGTGCCGGCGTAGACTCCGGCGGCAGCACCGCCACCACCACCAGGAGATCGCAATGAAGTTCGCCGTTAGCTCGCTCGCTTTCGTTCTCGCCGCCACCGTTGGCAGCGCGTTTGCCGCCGGCACGCCCGCAAAGCCCATGACCGCGCAGCAGAGCAAGATGAGCACTTGCTCCAAGGATGCTCACACCAAGGGCCTGAAGGGCGCCGAATACAAATCGTTCATGAGCACGTGCCTGAAGGGCGGCGAAGCCGCCGCGCCGGCAGCCGCCAAACCCGCCGCCGCGGCTCCGGCAGCGACCGCCAAGGAAACCCAGCAGGCGAAGATGAAAAACTGCAATGCCGAAGCCAAGACCAAGGCCCTGAAGGGCGCCGCGCGCAAGACCTTCATGAGCACCTGCCTGAAGGGCACTGCCGCTCCCGCGGCTGCCGCGCACTGAAGATTTTAAGCTTCAGCATTGCCAACACAAAACCCGGCCGCAAGGCCGGGTTTTTTTGGCTCAACGAAACCGATCCGTCGCCTCGATCAATTCGTGCGTATTGCCCGGCTCGAACGCCGAATGGCCTGCGTCGGCGACGATGCGCAGATCCGCTTCCGGCCAGACGCGGTGCAGATCCCAGGCGCTGCGCAACGGACAGACCACGTCGTAACGGCCTTGTACGATTACGGCCGGAATATTTCTCAACTTGTGCGCATCACGCAAGAGCTGATCGTCGCATTCGAAAAACCCGCCATTGAAGAAGTAATGGCATTCGATGCGCGCGAAGGCAAGCGCGAATTCGTCCGCGCCGGTGGAGGCGATGTAATCCGGATTCTGATACAGATAGCTGGTCGCGCCTTCCCAGGTCGACCAGACCTTGGCCGCAGCCATGCGTACCGACGCGTCGGGGCCGGTCAGGCGGCGATAGTAGGCGCCGATCAGATCGCCGCGCTCTCCCGGCGGGATATGCGCCAGATACGCTTCCCACGCATCCGGATAGATCGCGTCGCAACCTTTCTGATAGAACCATTCCAGCTCCCAGCGACGCAGCAGAAAAATCCCGCGCAGGACGAGTTCGGTCACCCGCGCGGGATGCGATTGCGCGTAAGCGAGCGCAAGCGTTGAGCCCCACGAACCGCCGAACACCTGCCAGCGTTCGATGCGCAGGTGCTCGCGCAAGCGCTCCATGTCGGCGACCAGATCCCAAGTCGTGTTCTCGGCGAGTTCCGCGTGCGGCGTGGAGCGTCCGCTGCCGCGCTGGTCGAACAGGACGATGCGGTAATGCGCGGGATCGAAAAAACGCCGACTGTTGGCGTTGCAGCCAGCACCCGGCCCGCCGTGCACGAACAGCGCCGGCTTGCCGCGCGGATTGCCGCACTGTTCGTAATACAGCGTATGCCTGTCCGACACGCGCAGCGTGCCACTGTCGAAGGGCTCGATTTCGGGATAGAGGACGCGAAGCTCGGTTGACATCGACCACCTCAAAACGCGAACGGCGCCGAAGGCGGCGCCGTAATTCCGAAAAAAGATGGTCGGGGCGGCGGGATTTGAACCCACGACCCCCTGCCCCCCAGGCACGAGGCCGAAGGGCAGTTACCTATTGATCCACAACCGGAAATTACGAATCTGGCTGCAGACAAAATCTATCATTTCGACTCAATCCGATCAATAGGTTACAAGGCGATAGGGAGGCGGCAATCGCTCTGCTTTGATGTCATTTTTCGTCCCGCGCGATCTGTAGAGACATCGCCAAACGATCACGCAATGCGTCGACGATTTCAGACAACGCTGGCACGGTCAGAGAATTCTTGCGAATGAACGCGCGCCACTGCGTCTGCTTCACCGTATCGGTCGCAAACTCGGGAGTAAGCCCAGTTGGCCAGTCTGCGGGCAAATCCGTCTGGCGGCGGGCAAACGTTGCCGCGATGGCCTTTGCGAGCACGCTTGCCTCAACGTCGCTTCCGCTCGTGAGCAGCCACAGGTCGAAGTAGTCCTTCATCCGGCTGTTCGCCAATCCAAGCACGCACAGCGCCTGCAACTTCTCCGCGATGACCGTGTATTTCGGATAGGCACGCAGTCTTGGCGCCGGTAGGTCATTGAGCAGGACAGGATATGTGACCACGACGGCGGCAGGGGTCACGACATCGCCGAACCCGATATCCGCCTGCAATTTGATGCGCGCGCGGTCGAGCATCGCACCAAGCTCGACGCGCACGCCGCCATAGCCGGCATCGTGGCGGATGCGGCTCGTCTGTACGGACTGCGCATCGAAATCGATGGCGTCATCGACCTCAATCGCGCAAACCACGCAGAAGACCTTCGCGATGGACTCGATGTCCTCGGCGCCGAAGCCAAGCAAGTCGGCATCACGTGTCGGTCGCTGCGGAACGTCATACCAGAGCGCAAGCAACATGGCGCCCTTGAGCACGAAATTCTGCGCATGAGCAGAAACCGACAGCCTGTACAGCAGGCGCTCGAGGCCGTATCTCGTCAGCAGTAGGTTGTAGTCGCCCCCAGTTGCGTCGACCTGATTTTTGAGGCGGGCACGAATCGAAGCTGCGAGGTTGGTTGTCATTCCGCCGTTACCGCTTCGAGATATGGGCGCATCACGTTGGCGACGCGATCGACGGTTGCGTATCGCCAGAGATCGTCCATCTTCACTTTGCGCGCGCGCCAGCTCTCACGCAGCGCCTCCAGCGCCACGTCGAGGCCGATCTTGTTGCGATACTTGAAACAGTCGACCACGGTCTTGGCCGCATTGAACACCGCCACGCTGACCCCATCGATGCTTCTGTGCTCGATTCCCTGTTCGAGCGCCGTACC
The DNA here is from genome assembly GCA_021781425.1 of Pseudomonadota bacterium. GTDB lineage: Bacteria > Pseudomonadota > Gammaproteobacteria > Xanthomonadales > Rhodanobacteraceae > Rudaea. Next base: position 9,492 of record JAJXWU010000026.1, on the reverse strand, counting down.
CGACATGCGGACGATACGCAGTCTGGGCTGATCCAGCCGCGGCGCGACCATGTGATTAGGAATCGCTAGCCAGACTTCGTGCGGCGCCTGCGTGCCGATGTCGTGCACGCGCAGCGCTGTAAGCAAACAGACCACGCCGCGTGGTACGCGGATCGCGACCTCGGCAAGCGAACGATGCTCGTGGAGCGTACGATCCGGCAGGCTGTAGACACCACGCGCGACCCTTTCCAGCTTGCCTGAAGCGACAAGCCGCGTCAGGGTCATCGTCGGCAGTCCCTGCTCGACGAGATCACGCGCGCGCAGCAGCGCGTGCCGGCGCGCCAGGCGCAGCACGCTTTGCTCTTGGGACTTGGCGGAAACGGTTTTCATCCTCGCCAGTCTGTTGCATAAATACTGCACATGTCAACAAATAAACTGTCTTAGCAACAACAGCCGACGCTCTACATTGGCTGCTGCCGATTCCTGTTCGGGTGACTTTGACAGTGCGATCGTGGCTGAGCGACGACACCGGGGGAAGCGCCTAACCCTTGGCGCCCTCCTTGGCTAATAGCCCAATCACATTACTTGCCATTTTTCAGGCTCCGTCGTGAATCGTGTGGAAGTCAGGCGTGAGCACCATGCGTAGCAGGCGACGGCGGCAGCCATGGATTACGCGGCAGATGTCGCAGCTTGGCGCACAACAGATAAGCGATGGCAATCATGTTGTCGGTGGTGGCGTAGCCTTTGGCGCGCGCTTTGGCAGCCTGGATGGCGGCGTTCATCGCTTCGGCGAAACTGTTGCTCAGGCCGCTGCGGAAATGCGCGACGATGCCGGACAGATGGGTGCGCAGTGTTGCGGCCAAGGTCTTGAACGGCGTCAGGCGGCTGCGCCGCGCCCAACCGATCCAGCGCCGCAGGCGCTGCTCGGCGCAAGCGGCATCGGGGCGATCGCGATAGATCGCGCGCAGCGCTTCCTTCAGTCGCCAGGCACGAGCGGTTTTCAGGGGTGTGCGCTGCAGCCAGTGCATGGTATCGATCTGTTCGCGGGTCCAATCCGGTGCGGCCTTGAGCGTGGCCCAGCGCGCGCCCTTGAGGTCGGGCACATGCTTGACCTCGGCGCGGCGCACCTGGTCCAGCGCCCGGCTCGCCAACGCGACGACATGGAAGGGATCGAAGCTGATCGTGGCTTGCGGGCAAACCGTGGCGGCGCCGGCCTGATAAGCGCCACTCATGTCCATGCTCACGTCGGTCAATGCCGCGGCGTCACCGCCATGCGCTTTGAGGTCATCAGCGAAGCTCGCGAACGTCTTGGCATCGCGCCCGGGTGTGGCAAACAACAAACGGCGTTCGTCGCTATCGTGGAACAGCGTGATGTAGCGATGGCCGCGCCGCGAACTGGTCTCATCCACGCTGACCCGGGCGACACCGGCGTGGTCTTCCTGCGCTCGCGCGACAGCCACGTGATGGCGCAGCACGCGCCACACGCGGTCGTCGGATACGCCCAGCAGGCGCGCCACATGCGCCACCGGCATCGCCTGGCACAGCGCGACCACGAAAGCCTCCAGCAGCAGCGTAAAGCCGCTGCCCGGGCGCGACCACGGCGGCTCGGTCTGGGCGGTCTTGCCGCAGTTCGCACAGGCCACGCGCGGCAAACGCGCCTGGATGAAGGCCCGAAACTGGAAGAAATGCAGGTGTTGCCAGCGCCGCTCGATGCGATCGCGAATCGGCTGCTCTGCCGCACCGCAGGCCGGACATGGCAAACGCGTGGCTTGGCACTCGACCTGGAACTCGATGCTGCCTTCCGCAGGACGGAAGTCGAGCGACGTCACCGCCCACGGCGCACTCAAACCCAATGCTTGCGTGAAGAGCTTTTCCATCCCATGAGCTTGCCGGCTTGCGCCGCCTCAGGCAAGCTCAGTCCACACCAATCGCGACTGATCCATTTTTCAAAGCTAACGGGTTATTTTGTTTTCGTAAAAATTTCATCACACGGCTGGGTCGGAAGAGGCCAGTCCTCAGAACCCTTGAGATACTTTGTCGTAGGATCGTCGCTCGGCCATATCTGAAAGAAATAAAAATCTTTCGATGAGCCGTCTAATTGGCCAGAATATTGACCGCCCCAATATATTCGAACACGATGGCATCCACTCTTAGTTTCGATGATTTCAAACGGCTCCGGATCGGTGTTCGATTTAAAATACAATCGATTACTCGAGATATCGAATGGCACCTCAACTATGTGATCCCACTCGTCGAATTTCTCCGCCCTTAGCTTACCAATAGATTCCTCATACTGAATCTCCACTTGAATCAAACTGTACTCACTCAGCACTCTAATTCTTATACCACCAGAAAATACAGAAAAACCTTTTTCCACATTCTCTTTAGATACTTTCATTACATCCGGATATGTTCCATTTTTTTTATCGAATATGCCGAATGAACCGTAGTCAGGTCTATGCGTAACTATCTTTATCATTATTGATAGCCCTATTGTCATAACCCATTCAAATGAACATCGAGGGAGCGTCGCTATGCCTCTCAAGATATTCGATACAACGCAGAATGTTTTGATATCGAGCAATGCTAGTCACGAGCGGCTTTTCCGCTCTGATCCGCTCAACCTCTTCTCGTCCCCATTCGATCGCATAGCCAAGTCCTTTTCTTCCTGCAAGCATCAAAATCACCAGAGCGCCGCGAATATCCTGGGTTGCTGATAACTTGACTGAAGTAAGCCACTCTGGGGAAAGTAAGGCTTCGAGCAAATCATCCTCAGTCTTGTAACGCTCCAACTCTGGGAGAACGCATTCTTCGAATGCGCGCTCGAATCTCGGAAGTATTGCGTCCAACTCCTCCATGTTTTCGAATCTCCCAGCATTCGAATCAAGCCGTTTGTCGATCCAATGCACAGGGCTGCCGAGACTCGAGGGAAATTCGGGAACTACTGAATCATCGCGCCTATAAATACGATCATATTGAGGGAGAAAAATGGAAGCACCTCCAATCAGTTCCGGGTGCTTTGTCATGCCAACCTGACGCAGTCCAAGGTTACATCTCTTGACGCACCAAGTGGTTTCCTTTTCCCACCAGTTTCCTCTCTTCCACGCGTATCCAAACCGCTCGCAAAGCTGCCCGATCCGCCTCACTACGGCTTGCTCCACGGATATCTTGTCTTTCCTGAAATCAAACATGACCGGTTACTTCTGGGCCGCCGTATCAGGTCCGAGCCTAATCACCTTCGTGACATAACCGCTGAACCCTGATCGATCCGCTGCTCATCGTCACCGGCGACAAGGACTTGCTCAGCGTCGCCTGGATCGAAGGCATCGACATCGTCGATCCGAACACGGCACTGCAATCGATCCGCTAGCGATCGTCGCCTGCGCGCTCTCGGCGAACATCAGGGCATCGCCATCCTCAGCGTCAGCGATGCGCTCCAGCGCATCGCCTAGCCGACAAGCAGGGAAGCCCGCGCGGGGCGGGCTTCGCAGCGATGTCGCATTGTATACATTGCGTCAGCTTAATTACCGCCGTCCCCGTTTTCTCGGTTTTTCCCGTTACGACTCCGAGTCTTTGGCTGATTCCAATCTGGCAGTTGATCCAAAAGGGCAGTTCACGCAAGTTGCAAGCAAGTCATCTGAATCGCCAAAATGAGAGACTGCCCGCGCCATCTTGTCGCGCGTTTCCTTGTACTCGCCGAGTTGCGCTTCTTCACAGTGTGTTTCGCAGATTGTTTCGCTGAGTATTGGACAATGCCACTCAAACTCACTCGCAGCGTCCACATAGTCCAAACAGATACGGCAAGTTGAGCGTCTTGGCGCGATGATTTGTACTCGCAGTGTCATGGCGTTCCTCATGTGAATGGATGAGGGATAGCCGTGACAAGACGGTAGAGGCTCGACCCCTCATCGACTTGCCAAATAATATCGATGATGCCTTCCTTTCCGTTCGGACCAATGATTTGAATTGAGATTTTGTACTTTACGCCGTACTGCGTGACAGTTACTTATTGATCTAGAAACGGAAATTACGAATCTCGCTGCCTCTAAAATGTATCATTTCGACTTAATTCGATCAATAGGTTACAAGGCAATTGGGAGGCAGTCACTCCCCTCAGAGCGGCGGCCCCTGGTAGTTGGAACCGACTACAAAGTTACACACGCGCGCGCGCGCGCGCCTGAGCTCGCGCAGTTAACACAGCTTGCGTGCTGACATAAAGATCAGCGGTCAATGACGTGTTCTGACGGTCGGAAATACCCACCGCCAACGCGTAAGACTCCCCTTGATCGTCCGCACGTGACCAAGCTGCATCTTGGCGCGTCACAACAATAAACACCTTACCACTGGAACGCTGCACAAATGTCCAACGCGACATCTGTAATGTTCCCTTTTTTCGCTCTTCAGACGGGATAGATCTGTTGGTAATTCGCTCGGAGATGGCATCATCTTGCCCTCGCCCATGTGTGTGTGCTCGAGCGACCTCGTCAAGCGATGCTGCTATGACAAGAGAGAAAGATATCTTCGTCTGGCGATAATCCAAACGCGTCGTTCGAACCGCGGGACTGTACGCCAGCGCCACTGTGATCTCGCGCGATCGCCGCCCACCGTCCCAAAAGTCTTCTGGCAACGGCAACTCGTAGAAGTGGTGCTTGTCGTTGTCGATCCGATCCTCGGAATACAGCGTGATCTCTTTTTCCACCGACTCGTATAAGGCCCCATCATCAACGCGCCCGTAACCGATAAGCTTAAGCAAATTCGATCGTTTGTCGGCCTCATTGTTTGGATTCAGCAACTGCAGGCTCGCTTGCGGCCAGTGTGCATGCGCCGCGAGCAAAGCGCGGAGGAGATTGGCGGACGCATCGGGAACGAATTCAAGCAAGCGCGCGGCTTTCTGGGCAACAACGGGTGCCGCGAAACTCGTGCCAACGTCTTCCGTGAACAAAGTTCCTGCTGCAAAGCCACTGTTCATTGAAACGAGGCCCAAACCCAGATGGCGAAAATCATTCCCAAGTCGCATCACAGAAAAATTGCCGGCCTCTTCGACCAAATCTGGCTTTATCGCCCCAACGGGTCCTGGGCCAGATCGAGTGAACGGCGATGGTTCTTCAATGGCTGCGATCGGGAATTCTTCAACCGTGTCCGGATGCCGCTGTGCTTGTCGACCAGCATCCTTCATCGCCAGTCCACCGACTGTCAATGGGATGAGAGCGGGAGCGGGATCAAGGACTCGCGATGATTCTTCCAACAGATACTCCGGATATCTTTGCCGGGCATCCGCCGGAAGCTCCTCTTTCAGCAGATTCCCTGTCGGAACAACAAACAGTACGTCCAGCTCTCGGCTAAGCCGATCCAGCGTATAGGCGAGTCCGCGAACATGTTTGGAGTCATATACCTTATTTCGGTCGCCGTAGCTCAGATTGAAGACCTTGCAGCCATACTCCGTACGAAAATATCTCACTGCTTCGTCTACAGCGCTCTCAACAAACCTCGTCTGATCGCGACCGTCGTCCTCAAAAACCTTTCCCGAATACAGCCGCAGGCGCGGCACAAACGATCGCTGTTGTATACAGCCCTGCACATTGCCGTAGAGGGCTAGCCCGGCGACAAAGGTCCCGTGTCCGCACGGCGCACGATCCGTCACATCGCGCAGTGGATCAACAAACCCCTGCACATCACCCACTGCCGCAGCAAGATGCGGGTGTCCGCTCGTGATGCCCGAGTCGAGCACGGCGACTGCCGGAGCGCCATCTGGCGGCCGCTCAACAGCCGGGAATTGCCCGAGATCTTTAAGCAAAACATCTACAGCCACGCCTACACTTGGCGGCAGGTCCACAGTACGAACATCGCGATGATCCAAAAGAGAGCTCGCCTGAGCTGCGGTGCACCTCAAGCGGAGCATCACAAGCGAAGGCTGGTTAATGGCGTCCAGTCGCTCAAGTCCTGTCCGAACTCGCCACGCATCGAAATGCGCCAGCAATTGATCGCGCTCGTCCTGTCGTTCGACAGGCCACAACTCGACGTCGAGTACGAATGGCTCTTGCTGAGGGAATCCTTGTTTGCGAAGTGCCGCCCCCTTTCGATCTTCCGTGGTCCAACGGTCAAAGTCTTCGATCGCATAGAGCAGGGCGGCGCGAGTGACATTACCGTTCTGTGCGAGCGTCGCTAGTCGTGACTCGAACGTTCCGAGACCTTCTTCTGAGGCAAAAGCCAAAACGACCGTTGCATCCTCCTGGCTTACGAGCGTGACTCCGGGAATCGCGTCAAAGTCGGGCATGCTTTCGCCGACCCGCAGCTTGATCTTGAGCAAGCGGCGGTCGTCAAAGCCACCGATATCCGCATTCGCATCGCGTTCAGTTTCCGCAAGCAACTTGCGCCTGAGGTCCTCACCGAAGGCGCGTGGATCTTCAGGTCGAAAGCGTGGTATTCGCACTGGACGCCGATGCCGATCTGTTAATGGCTCTTCACGCGCGATCCGCAAATGTTCGTACGGCACCCCCCCCCCTCCGCAACTTCAGTGCTTCAATCCCGAGCCCTGTGCTCCCGAGCAATCGCTGTCTCAAGATGTGTCGGCTCGAGGAATTCGCGATGCGAAAGAATCATCTCCTTTACCGCACGCCTCAGGACGCGCTCAATGTCCGCATGCGCCATCCCTTTGAACAGGCTCGTGACGCTGCTGTCCTCTGGATCGAAGTTGCGCCGCACACCGCTGAGCTTCACAAGCAACAGCTGCCTGACCTGCTCGACGTCTGGCATGCCGAACTCGATAGCCTCGTCGAAGCGCCGCCATACCGCCTTATCGAGCAATGATTCATAGTTGGTCGTTGCGATGATAATGCTCTCCCCTCGATAGCCATCCATCATCTGCAAGACGGCATTTACTGATCGCTTCAACTCGCCGTGATCTGCACTGTCGCCGCGATCCTTTGTTAGAGCATCAAATTCGTCGAAGAGACCGACGACCGAGTGTGCCGACAGGTAGTCAAATACTTTGCGCAGATTCGCGGCAGTCTCGCCCAAAAATGACGAAATCACAGAATCCAAGCGGACTAGGACCAGCGGCATGGAGAGCTGGCTTGCAATTACCTCTGCGGCCATCGTTTTACCGCAACCAGGCGGACCAAAAAACAGTAGCTTCTGTGCTGGACGCAAGCCATAAGAGCGTAGGGTATCGGCGCGATTGTGCTCTTGAATAATTTCTTCTACGGCTTTTCGCGTCGCGTGAGCGAGAACAATGTCCTTCTCCTCACGAAGTACTGGACGCTCCTCGAGGAGCGCCAGCCCGCTGTCTTTGCTTATTGGCGGAGCCTGACGCGGCGATAATCGATTACGGGACGCGGAAAGATCGGAGCGATCCCCGTATAGCAATCTCTCGAGATCGTTCGCGAGCATATGGTGATTTTTTTCGCGCTCCTCGCGAATCACGGCCTCTGAAGCTTGGCGAAACGCGTCCGAGTCCCCGGTCGTGCCAGCACGAATCAGTTGTCTCAATATCTTTCCGCTAGCCATATGACAACCTCGCCCCAAGTCAGACCGATTGTACGGTTGTTTCTCCAATAAAGCTTGGACCCAAGCTCGCGACAAGGGGATTCTCCTCAACGGCGCCGAGCGATTCAATACGTAGCACGTGAATCACGACAACACTATTCTTACCTCACGATGTCTCAAGGAACGAGATTTTTTTGGCACTGAAGACGTTGCGACCGTGCAACAACCAGCTTAGTTTGGTTGTGAATGTCGCATAGAGCTAAGCAGCCATCGGCCACTGCGCAAACACCACGCGCGCCTGTTCGATCAGCCTGTCGCAAAGCGGCTCCAGATCCTCTGCGCGCACGCCGCGCTTGCGAAGCACGCGCTTCACCGACGAGCGGATCTCCGCGAAAACCGCATCTCGATGCGGTTCGGTCCAGTCTACCTTGAGGTTGCGGCGAATGGTCTGTACAACATCGTGGATGAGGTCGCGTAGCAGCGTTTCGTCGTAGAGCGATTCCTTGTTCTGCGCCACGGCGTCGTAGAACGACAGCTCTTCATCAGTCAAGCCGAGCTTTTCCGCGCGTGCGTGGTTGGCTTCCCACTGCTTGCGCATCTCGATCATGGCCTTGACGACGGCAGCAGCGTCTATCAGGCGGTTATGGTATTTGCGCAGCGTGGATTCGAGCATCTCCTGGAATGATTTCACGGCCACTCCGCGTTTCGCGATCATGCGCCTCAGCTCATCGCGCACCAGTTGCTCGAGCAGCTTCAGGCGCAAGTTCTCGTGCGGATGGTCCTTGAAGGTCTGCAGGAACGCATCGTCGAGAATCGACAAATCGGCTTTCTCGATTCCGGCAGCCTTGAAGATATCGACGACGCCCTGCCCTTCAACGCTGTCGTCGACGAGATCACGTACGGCCGCGTCCAGATCCTTGTGTTTCCATTTGCTTGGCGCAGTCTTCTGCAATTGCTTACGCACGCGTTGGCAGAAAATCACTTCGTCCGCGTGACCACGGCAGGTATCGAGGTGGCGCACCAGCAGGAACGATCTGGTTAACCGCAGTTCGTTATCGAGAAACGCCTCTTTGCGCTTTTCGTCTTCGGCGAGCCAGCCAAATGCGAGCGCGTACAAATCTTCCAGGGCGATGTTGTCGAGTTTGCGCCAGCCGCCGAAATCATTGCCCGGCGGAAGCGCAGCGCGAGCCTCTTCCAGCGCCTGCTGGAACAACGGCACAGCAGTCGTCTCGATGTCCGGCGCCGGTTCGCCGCGTCCGCCACCCTGCGAATACTTGCTCGTCGCCTCGCGCAGTTCGTCACCGACACCGATGTAGTCGACGATCAGACCATGCGGCTTGTCGCTGAACACTCGATTCACGCGCGAAATCGCCTGGATCATGTTATGCCCGCGCATCGGCTTGTCGATGTAGAGCGTGTGCAGGCACGGAATATCCGTGCCTGTCAGCCACATGTCGCAGACAATCACGATGGCGAGCGGATCGTGCGGATTCTTCATCCGTTCCTTGATGGCATCTCGCGATTTCTTCGTCGTGACGTGGCCAGCCGTGTTCCATTCGACCGGATCCTTGCCCGGATTGCTGGTCATCACGATCTTGACCTCGGGGCAGCCTTCGATGGCCGTCAGCGCACCGTACAGACGCACGCAGTTCTCGCGCGTCATGCACACGACCATCGCCTTGCCGGCGAGCGTGCTACGCCGCTCGATGAAATGCGCAAGCAGATCGGCGGCGAGCTTGTCGACGCGATCTTTCGCGCCCGCCGCCGCGGCGAGCGCAGCCCAGCGACTCTTGCGCCGATTCAGTTCGGTTTGTTCGACGCCGATGTCTTCGACGACCTCGTTCAAGGCCGCATCGACATCCGCCTTGACCAGTCCGAGCTTGATCTGCCGCGGCTCGTAATAAATCGGAACCGTGGCGCGATCCTCCTGCGACTGGCGGATGTCATAGGTATGGATGACGTCGCCGAACACCTCCACCGTGTCGGCACCCGACAGGCTGACCGGCGTACCCGTGAAGCCGAGCCGGC
>JAJXWU010000255.1 GCA_021781425.1 Pseudomonadota bacterium | reverse complement strand
GACTGCCATCGGTCTGGGCGTCGCCATTCCGGCTGTGCTCGCCTACAACATCTTCGTCCGCGCCAATCGCGTGACCAACGCCCAGTTCGACGAATTCGCGCATGACCTGCACGACTTCTTCGCTACCGGATCGCGCGTGGAAACCGGCGCCGCGCCGACGATGGGCAAGTCAGCCGCGGCCGCGCCAAGGAAGTAAGCCATGGCGTTCAGCGCAGGCGGCAGCGAGGGCGGCGTGATGGCGGAAATCAACGTCACGCCGCTGGTCGACGTGATGTTGGTGCTCTTGATCATCTTCATGATCACGGCGCCCTTGGCCTCGCACAAAATCAAGGTCGAACTGCCGATCGCGAGCCTGGATAATCCGCCCGACGAGGGCGCGAGCCACCCGATCACGCTCGCCGTGAAGGCTACCGGAGACCTGTATTGGGACGACGAATCGGTGACCGAAGCCAGCATGCAGGCGAAGCTGCGCGTGGCCGCGCAGCGCCAGCCGCAGCCGGAGCTGCAGATCCGCGCCGACAAGGACACCGAGTACTCGCTCATCTCCACTGTGATGGGCGACGCCAAGGCCGCCGGCATGGTCAAGCTCGGCTTCATCACCCAGGCGCACAGCGCCGGATCGCAATGACCCGCCGCCGCCTGCGGGCGGCGCGCGCTTTCGCATCGAGGTAACGCAACATGGCATTCACCACAGGCGGCGGCAGTGGACCGATGGCGGACATCAACGTGACGCCGCTGGTCGACGTCATGCTCGTGCTGCTCATCATCTTCATGATCACAATGCCGCTGCTCTCGCACAAGATCCAAATCGACCTGCCGCAGCCGTCGCCACCGCCGGCGGTACCGCCGCCGCCGCCGCCGGATCCGATCAAGCTCGCCGTGCAGGCGAATGGCCAGTTGTTCTGGAACGACGAGCCGATCACCGAAGATGCGCTGCGCGCGCAGTTGCGCGTGACCGCGCAGAAGGATCCGCAGCCCGAACTCGACATCAAGCCCGACCGCACGACTAAATATCAACTCGTCGCTTCGGTCATGGCCGATGCCAAGAACGCCGGCATGATCAAGATCGGTTTCGTCTCGCCGGCCAGCGATCAGTAAACCGGTCCGTAGCGCCAATTCATCGAGCGCCGCGGCAACGCGGCGTTCGCATTTCAGGCGCCGAGAATGTTCAGATAGGCGCGCACGGTCGGCGCGAGTCCCGCGTACAGCGCTTCGCCGATCAGCGCGTGGCCGATCGAGACCTCGGCCAGATGCGGAATCGCCGACTTGAGCGCGGGCAGATTCGCCTGATCCAGATCGTGGCCCGCGTTCACGCCCAAACCCGCGGCGCGTGCGGCTTCGGCGGATGCGACACAGGCATCGAGTTCGCGTGCATAGTCGCCGTGTGCGAACGCCGCCGCATAGGGACCGGTATACAATTCCACGCGATCCGCTCCGATCTCCGCCGCGCGTCCGATATCCGTGACGCCGGCATCCATGAACAGGCTGATGCGCGCGCCGCCGGCCTTCAGTTCCGCGATCAGCGGACGCAAACGCGCCGCATCGGCGCGCAGATCGAAGCCGTGATCCGAGGTGATCTGACCGTCGCTGTCCGGCACCAGGGTGCATTGCGCGGGACGCGTTTCGCGCACCAGCGCGAGCAGTCCCGGGTAACCCTCGCGCGGCGGCGCGAAGCCGTTGCCTTCGATATTGAGCTCGATTTCGTCGCGACATAACGCGGCAAGCGCACGCACGTCCGCGGCGCGGATATGTCGCCGGTCGGGGCGCGGATGCACGGTGATGCCCTGGCAGCCGGCGGCGATGCAGGTGCGCGCGGCGCGGATCACGTCAGGCTCGCCGCCGCCGCGCGCATTGCGCAGGACGGCGATCTTGTTGACGTTGACGCTGAGCGCGATCATGAACCGAGGATACGCAAGCGTGTCGTCGCGCGCTAGCGCAGCGGCGGGGCACGCCAGATGATGCGTTTGGCGCTACGCTCGGCGCCGGCCAGCACGATCTTCAATGCCACGACTTCGTGCTTTTCGCCGCGCAGAAAATGTATTTCGCAGGCGCCGTGCGGATCGGCGAAGCGGTCCGGCGCAAACGCGATGAGCGCAAGCGGCGCATGTCCGGTCGCTTGCACGGACAACACGCCGTTGCCGGAGGCAATGCGCACCAAGGTATCGTCGTCGAGTTGGTAATCGCCCAGGTATTGGTGCAAGGTTTCGGTGTCCACGGCAATGGCCGTACGAGGAAGCAACGGCGCCCGCTCGCTCAGCCGCCGGGCGAGCACGTTCGTACCGTTGTGTCCGAGCAACGTCGAGACGACGACATTTCCTTCGTGCTGGAACGAAAGCACGAAGGCATCACCGGTGGCAGCAAAGACATCATGGCCGACGGCGCGCAGGGCGGCCGGAAAATGTCCAGGAAACTGTGCGCTCAAACCGTCCGCGCCGTCGCGTACCACGAAGTCGCTGTTGCCATCGATCCGGTACAGTCCCGGATAAGCGGAAAGCGCGGCAGCCGACGGTGGAGCTGGCGGTGGTGGCGGCAAAGGTGGCGGCGTGTGTGCCTCGAGCCAGGCGACGCCCACCGCGCTCAGATCCGCGTCCGTGTTGCCGAGCAGAACCAGGGCCTGCTGTTTGTCGGTGCGGAAACCGAGAAAAACCGAAAATCCCGCGGTGCGGCTGGCGCGCCAGACCAACGGCCAAGACTGGCCGTCGTCGGGTACCTGGACCGTGTTCCAGCCCAGGCCGACGCTTTGTTCCGAATCGGCCTGCGGCTGCCGTGACAACAACAGCGCCGAGCGCAGCGGCGACTGCTGCGGGGTCAGGTTGGCTTGCACGAAACGCAGCAGGTCAGGGAGCGTTGAGCGCAGGCCCGCGGCGCCAGCGAGCGCGCCGAAATGCCAGTGCGGCGCCGGTTGGCCGTAGCCAATTCCCGGCAACAAATGCTCGCTGTCGCCCACGCCGGTGTGTGCCATGCCGAGCGGATCGAGAATCCGCGACACCAGCACGACTGCAAAGCGCTGTCCGTACGCGCGTCCGAGCGAATCTCCGAGCAGGCCGGTATCGAGGATGGAATAGGCCGGTGCGGCGGAGCCCGCAGCGAGTTTGAAATTGGCAAGAAAAGTCAGCAGTGCCGTTTGGTCGAACCCGGCATAGACATCATCGGCATTGGCCGGAAACAGATTCGGCGGCACCGCCGGCAGGCCGGAGCGGCGCGTGGCGAGCTGACGCAAACGGATCGCGCCGATTGCCGGATCGGCGAACGGGAAACCCTTTGGCAGCAGGTCGCGCAGCGGCATATCCAGCCGGACTTTGCCGTCGATAGCCGCTTGCGCAAACAGCAGACCGGTGAAAATCTCGCTCGCGGCGCCGATCTCGAACGCGCTGTCGGCATCGGGTTTTTGATCACGCCCGAGATACCAGGTTTGCTGTTGGCCAGGGCCGACCAGGGTGCCATCGATCCAGCCGACCGCAAGCTGGCGGTACAGGCCGCTGTCTACGCCCTGTTGCAAGCTCGCCAGATAGGCGTCGGCCATCACCGGCTGTGCGTTCGCGAACACCGGGATCAGCGCGAGCAACAGAAGGAATCGGGTCTTGATCGGATCACCGCTGCGCCGGAACCGGCGTTCAAGCATAGCCGATGCGGGCGGGGGAAATGGCCACGTCCATGTGGCGAGGTCCTGCGGGAGTGTGCTCTTTCGATCCTGCACCGCGGAAAAAGTTTCGCGCTTACGGGCAAGATTCGGGAATTTCGCGCCAGATGACCGGATCCCAGTACGCGCCGTGGGCGAAATCGGCGGCCTTGTCGGGGTGCAGCTTCGCGGCCAGCAGGGCGGTAGTGTCGGGCTTGATCGTCACCGTCAGTTCCTTGCTGGTATTGCGGCCTGCGCGCAGCGTGGCGAAATCGCCAACACCCATCTCGTCGGTGGGAATGTCCTCGGCGACCAGCAATTTGTGGGTGCCGGCGGAAACGCGGAACGATGGCGTTCCGCTCGGACCGGGCGTGACGCCGTCCAGCAGCAGGATCTTGGCGCGATACAAATGCTCACTGCGCGGCGCCACATCGAAGATGCTGATGCGGCCGCAGCCTCCTGCGGCCGGCGGATCGGCAGCAGCGTCCGCGGCGGAAGACGACGCGGCGGCGGCATGCAGCGGCGCGTTCAACGCCAAGGAGACGCCGTCGCGCAGCACGCGCAGGCGCAGCGGAGACGCTGTCGGAAGATTGGCGAGGGAGGTGTTGAGCGCCGCCGCGGCCAACGCGTGGCCGTCGGCATCGGCACCCAGGTTAGCCAGCGAGGTGCCGTTGACGTCGACGAGCACATCGCCCGGCCGCAGGCCGAGCTGGTCGGCGACGCTGCCGGGCGTGGCGCCGAGCACACGCAAACCGTCGTGCGCGGCCTGTGCATCGGCCGAGTCCACGAGCAGACCCAGCGAAGCGGAGGGTGAAGCCGCCGTGGCGGCCGCCGAGCCCAGCAGCAGAAGCGAAGCGAACAGGATGCGTGAAATCATGATGGAATCTCAGATCTGGGAAGGGAGATCTCGCTGCCGGCGCACCGACAGCAAGGCGTCGAGCAGTTCGCTGCGGCGCTGCCACAGCGGGTCGAGGTCGCGCGGCGCTGCGCCGCGATCATAGGCGGCTTGCAGGTTGCCATCGAGATGCGCGAGTTCGGATTCGGCCAGTCGCGCCATCGGGTCGTTCGCGGCTGGCATCGGCAGGGCATCCAGCTGCAATTCCAGCGCCTGCGCGCGCGCCTGCCAGTCGATTGCGGGTGCGGCGGTGTACTGCCGGGCCGCAATCCAGACCGTCAATGCGGCGATCAGGGCGAGCGCGCCGCCGCCTGCCGTCAGTTGGCGCCAGCGCCGTTGCCGGCGGCGATTTCTATGCGCGGCGGCGATGCGCGGCCACAGATCCGCCGGTGGCACGTGTGCAGCCGCCGATGCCGGCAGACGCTCGGCGAGATCGCGGAAATTCAGCTCCTGTTCGTTCATATCGCCACCTTCGCGTCGGATTCCACGGGTGTTGCCAGTGCGTGCAGCCGCTTGAGTGCGCGTGCGAGGATCGATTTGGAATAGCTCTCGCTCTGCCCGAACAGCGCCGCGAGATCGGCGTGGGTATAGCCCTCCAATTCGTGCAGCACGACGATCGCGCGCGCGCGCGGCGGCAGGCGCGCGAGCAGGGCATCAGCGTCGACGAGACCGGCGGTGTCGTGTCCGGCGGCGGCGGTTTGCTCGATCATCGCCTCGCTATCGGTATCCGCCAGATGGCGCTGGCGGCGCAACCAGTCGATTCCGGCGTTCGCGGTCAGGCGCTTGAACCAGGCACCGAACGGTGCTTCGCCGCGGTAACTGCCAACGGTGTCCATCATTTTGAGGAATGCCTCATGTACCAGATCTTCGGCCGGCTGGCGCTGCCCGGTCAGGCGCAACGCGAGCTGGAAACAGGCGCGTGAGTAGCGTCGGTAGATTTCCTCGAACGCCGCCATGTCGCCGGATTGCGCGCGCACCAAGGTCATCGCATCAATGTCCTGGGCAAATCCCGCGGCCGGCCTGTCGTTCATTGCAATCAAGGACGTCGTGGGCGTGCGAATCGTCGCAGCCGCTACCAGTGGAGCAGCTGTACCTGGGAAATGCTGTCGCGGTTGATGGCGATAAGCGCGTTGCCGCCGCCGCGATCGATGCGCAGCTGCAGGCCGCGATTGTCGGCGGCCGCAACGAATCCTTCGATCCGCTTGCCGCCGAGCGTGATCAGGCGGACGTGGCGGCCGGACAACTGCGGCAGGCTGGAAAAGTCGACGACGGTGTAGTCCTTCTGCAGCGGCGCGGCTTCCGGGAGTTGTTCGATCACGCCCGGCTTCCAGATCAGCGCTTGCGTTGAATTGGACGGCGCGGGCGCGGAGGAGGCGATCGGCTCGATTGGCGCCGCGGATTGTTCCGGCGGTTCGGCGGCGGGTGGCACGACTTTCGACGGTGCGAACCCGGCTTCGGCGCGATCCAGATAATTCGCCGGCTCCGCATTCGACGTTGCGGGCGGGGATTTTGCCGGTGCCGAGGCGGTGGTGACCGGCTTGGCGGCTGAAGCGGTCGCCGCCACCGCAGCAGGTACGGAGACGGGTTTTGGTTCGGGGGCCGCCCCCTTTGGTGCCACTGCGGCGGGTGTCGGCGCAGGCGCGGGGGATGCTGGCGCCGGTATCGGATTCGGCGCCGCTGGTGCGGATACTGGATTGGCAGGTGGCGTGGAAGCTGGGGAGGGCGCTGCTGCAGCGGCAGTCTCCGCCGGCAACGGAGCGGCCGGTTCGGCAGCCGGCATGAAGGCGAGCCGGAACATGATCGGCGGTTTGTCTTGATAGCGCGCGGTGACGTTGAGTTGGCGCAGCAGATCCTCGCGCGAGGTCGTATCCCAGGCGTTCACGGAAAATACGGCGTTCGGGAGACTCAGCAGACGCAGGCTGCCGCCATGCTCGGCCAAGGTCTTGTACAGCTGCATCAGCTCGTCGGCGGGTTGGATGCGGGCCTTCTGCAACAATTCCTGCACGGCGGCGACGTGGCGCTCGGCGAACTGCGCCGCCGTCAGGTTTTCGCGTTTCGCGCAATAGGCGTTGCGGCGTTGCATGAAGCCGTTGTCGGTATAGGCGGCCGAAAGCTGATCGATGTGCGTCGCGTTCCAAAATCCCGGCGTCATCAATTTGGCCGGATCGAAACGGCTCAAATCCGCTTCGAGCGCCAGCGTAGCGAATCCCGGTGCGGACAGGCTCAGCGTGGCGGCGAGCGCTTGCTGACCGGCGTCGTACCGGTATTCGAAGCGTTCACGCGAAAGCGCCGAGACATCGATGCCCATGCGGCCGTAGTCGCTCCAGCCCAAACGCGCTCCGCAGCCAGCCGATGCAAACAACGCGAAGGTTCCCGGATCCAGCCACTGTGGATCCAGCCACGATTGCGGGGGAAGATTCAGGCCGGTGAGGGTGATGCCGAATCGCGCAGGCAGAGCGTTCTCGTGCAGCAGCGCGTGTCGGAGCAGCCAGACCAGTCCCGGCGAATCGAAGGTCGCGCTGTCGGCGCGGTAGATGCGGTGCGCGCCCTTCGGCGCGACGCTCACGCCGCTGATGGTCACGCTGCCGTTCAGGCCGGCGGCAAGCCCGTCGTATTTGATTTCAGCGTAGGGCGCGAGCGCGGCGGTCACGCGCTGCGCATCGTGGCTGACCGCATACCAGGCCCCCAGTTTGAGCGCCCCGGCGATGACGATCGCGAGCAAGACGATGTTGCGCAGCCATTTCAACACGGCGGGCGGCCCATGCGTGCGGAGTGTCAAAACTTAGCCGGATTGCGGCAGCGGAGCAATGGCCTGGTCAGTTCCGGGCGACGAACGCGCGAACTCGGCTGACCGAGCCGCTCCAAGCCAACGCGCCCAGACAGGCCGGCGACGGGGCAAGCCCCAGAATCCGCCAGGGGTTGCCGGCAGCGGGGACAACGGCGCCGCCGGGGTCGATGGCAAATTCGACCCGGTCCAGGCCGAAACCGATCCCTCGCCCGTGAGCCTTCAGTGCGGCTTCCTTGGCGCACCACAGGCGCAGGAAGCTCTCCTGTCGCTCGGCTTCGGGTAAATTTTCCAGCGCCGCGGCCTCGGCCGGATGGAAAAACCGCCGCGCGAGTTCGGACGCGGACCGGATCCGGCGTTGCGCGGATTCCAGATCGACGCCGAGCGGCAGGTCGCGGCTGATGCCGAGCAGCAGGGCATCGGCCGCATGCGCCAGACTGAACTCCAGCCGCGCCTCGGTCACGCGCGGCTTGCCATGTTCACCGCGTTCGATGCAAACGGTTTCTGGGGGGCGATCCAGATACGCCGCGAGCAGCGCGCGCACCGGCGCAGAGGCCGCCGCATCGAGTACATTTTCCCATTGTGGAAAAAACCATAAGTGGATTTCGCCGTCAGGCAACGGTGAAGGCGCCCCAGCCTGGATAAAATCCGCGGCGGTGAGCGCGCTGACGTTCACTTCACCAGCCGCGTGTCCACCAGCTGCTGCACCACGGAAGGGTCGGCCAGCGTGGAGATGTCGCCAAGCTGGTCCGGCGCGTTCTCGGCGATCTTGCGCAGGATGCGGCGCATGATCTTGCCCGAACGCGTCTTCGGCAGCGCCGGCGCCCAGTGCAGGTGATCGGGCGTCGCGATCGGACCGATCTCCTTGCGCACCTGCGCGATCAGTTCACGGCGCAGATCGTCGCTGCAATCCACACCGGTCTTGAGCGTGACATAGGCGTAGATGCCTTGCCCTTTTATGTCATGCGGGAATCCCACCACCGCAGCCTCGGCAACCGCGGTGTGCGCGACCAGCGCGCTTTCCACTTCCGCCGTGCCGAGGCGATGGCCGGAGACATTGATCACGTCGTCGACGCGACCAGTGATCCAGTAATAACCGTCGGCGTCGCGGCGCGCGCCGTCGCCGGTGAAGTACATGTGCGGATAAGTCTTGAAGTAGGTGTCGATGAAACGCTGGTGGTCGCCGTACACCGTGCGCATCTGGCCCGGCCAGGAATCGAGCAGGACGAGATTGCCCTCGCACTCGCCGTCGAGGATGTTGCCGTTGGCATCGACGATGGCGGGCCTGATGCCGAAAAAGGGTTTCGTCGCCGATCCGGGTTTCTGGTCGATCGCACCGGGCAGCGGCGAGATGAGAATGCCGCCGGTTTCGGTCTGCCACCAGGTATCCACGATCGGGCAGCGGCCGTCGCCGACCACACGCCAGTACCATTCCCAGGCTTCCGGATTGATCGGTTCGCCGACTGATCCGAGCAGCCGCAAAGACGTCCGCTTCCACTTCTTCACCGGGGCCTCGCCCTCGCGCATCAGCGCGCGGATCGCGGTCGGTGCGGTGTAGAACAGGGTCACCTTGTGCTTGTCGATCACCTGCCAGAAGCGGCCGGAATCCGGGAAATTCGGCACGCCCTCGAACATCAGCGAGGTGGCGCCGTTGGCGAGCGGCCCGTAGACGATATAGCTGTGTCCGGTGACCCAGCCCACGTCCGCAGTGCACCAGTAGACGTCGTCCTCGCGCAGATCGAACACGCATTCATGGGTGTAGCTCACGAACACGCCGTAGCCTCCGGTGCTGTGCAGTACGCCCTTGGGCTTTCCGGTTGAACCGGAGGTATACAAGATGAAAAGCGGGTCTTCCGCAGCCATCGGTTCGGGTGTGCAGACGGGATCCTGTACGGCGACGAGCGCATCCCAGGAACGGTCGCGCGGCGCCTGCATCGGCACCGGTGCGCCGGTGCGCTTGACCACAAGCACGGTTTCCACGCTGGTCGTGCCGGGCCGCGTGAGCGCCTCGTCGACATTCACCTTGAGGGGAATGTGTTTGCCGCCGCGCAGGCCTTCGTCGGCGGTGATGACGACTTTGGATTGCGAATCGGCGATGCGCCCGGCCAGCGAATCCGGCGAGAACCCGCCAAACACCACGGTGTGCACGGCGCCGATGCGCGCGCAGGCGAGCATCGCCACGGCGGCCTCGGGAATCATCGGCAAGTAGATGCACACGCGCTCGCCCTTGCGCACGCCGAGATTCCTGAGCAGGTTCGCGGCGCGGCACACGTGCTCATGCAACTGCCTGTACGTGATCGCCTTGGATTCGTTCGGATCGTCGCCTTCCCACAGGATCGCGGTCTTGTTGCCGCGCGCTGCCAGATGCCGGTCCAGGCAATTGGCGGCGAGATTCAATTTGCCGTCGGCATACCAGCGGATGTGCAAGTCCTTCGCGTCGAAGGAGATATCGCGCACTTTCGTATACGGCACGATCCAGTCCAGGCGTTTGCCGATGCGGCGCCAGAAGCCGTCCGCGTCGCGCACGGATTCGGCATAGAGTTTTTCGAAGTCCATCGCGCCGATGCGCGTGCGCGCGGCGAAATCGGCCGGAACGGGATGCACAACGGGCATGGCGGTTCTCTCGGATGGAAAAACGCACTTTAGTCCGATTCCGCGGCAGGCGAAACCTGCGCCAAGTGCGCGCTCAGGCCGGATTGGCCGGTGGCGGCGCCGGCTTTTTGCGCATGCTCGCGCGCAAGGCGGCGATATCCTTGTCCGTGAGCAACGCTGTATCCGGGCGCGAAATATCGGCGACACGCGCGGCGGCGAAAGCGAAAAACGCTGCGAGCAGGAACACGAAGCCGAGCACGAAACCCAGAGCCATCAAGCCCGGCGCTTTCGCCGAAAATCCCAAGGCGAATCCAAACAACGTCAGCAGCAGAAGAATCCAGCGCATTGGCGTCCCCGCACAACCGGTGCAAATCCTGCCACAGCCGCGCGCCCGGCGCGAGCCGCCGCCGCCGGAATGTCGCGCGCCGCCGATCGGCGGCGTTCAGGCTCGGTACGTAGTATCGTCGCGCCACGGCACATCCTGCGGAGATGCGCGATGGAAAATCTGCAAGCGCTGGCGCTCGCGGCGGGGCTGGCTTGGGCCAGCGGCATCCGCTTGTATGCGGCCGTTTTCGTCGTCGGCCTGCTTGGCCGGCTGGGCTACGTGCAACTTCCCGAACACCTGCAACTACTCGAACACAACTGGGTGCTGGGCGCTTCCGGTTTCATGCTATTGGTGGAATTCGCCGCAGACAAGATTCCCGCCATCGACTCCGCGTGGGACGCGGTGCACACCTTCATCCGCATCCCGATTGGCGCCATGCTCGCCTGGGGCGCGATGGGCAATGCCGCGCCGGACTTGCAGATGGCCGCGGCGCTCCTCGGCGGCACGATCGCCGGCGGCACGCACCTGGTCAAGATGGGCACGCGCGCGGCGATCAATACCTCGCCCGAACCTTTCAGCAACTGGACGATGAGTTTTTCCGAGGACGGCATCCTCATCGGTGGCTTGTGGCTGGTGTTCCATCATCCGCTGGTTTTTTTGGCACTACTCGCGGCATTCCTCGTCTTCGCGATCTGGCTGATCCCGAAACTGTTCCGCTTCCTCGCCGGCATCTGGCGCAGGCTCGCCGGCGGCAGACCGCCGCCGTCGGCGAAATAGGCGATCATTACGGCCGCTTGTCGTCCGGCTTGGCGATGCCGTTCTTGTCTGCGGCAGATTTGGCCTTGTCGACGGCTTGCCCGGTGCTGTTGATCGCGCCAACGCTGACGGTGGCTTTCCACTGCGAATCGCGCAAAGCGAAGTATTGCTTCGGATCCCAGCGCTCGCGTGCATAGATGTTCGACCCGGCACAACCTGCTTTTGGCGTGGCCACGCCGCCGACCATCACGGTTGCGCCGCCCGGGCAATTCGTCGCCAGTTGGGTGACGCCAAAGTCGAAGCCGGTTCGCGAACCGGTCATCCGTTCCATGCCGAAGCGCAGCTGCTGCGCCATGCGCGGCTTGGCCACCGCGTCGCCGTAATGCGCTTGCACATCGGCGAGCATCTTCTGCGCCTCTTGCAACTGCGCTGGCGTCAGGGTTGCCTTGATGCGATCGCGCGTAGCGACGAACTCCGGATAGCCGCGTTCGGCGGCGACGGTCAGCCACGCATAGGCGGTTTCCGGGTCCTTCTTCACACCATCGCCGTTGGCGTACATCAGGCCGATGCTCAGTTGCGAGAGTTTGTCGGCGTAATACGCGCCGATCTTGAAATACTTAAGCGCACCATGAAAATTGTGGTGTGCGTAACGCTCCATGCCGGCGAATTCGCCGAACAGGTCCGGGTGATACCAGGTGCTGGCGTCGTTCATCGCGCGCAGGACTTTCTGCACATCGGGATCGTTCAGTGGGTTCTTGTCGGCGGCCTTGGCCAGGCTGCTCGCGGAAAACAGGATTGCCGTCAGGAAAAGCACCCATCTCAGCCTGCGCATGAAAATCTCCGGAATTTTTGTATTTGTGTAACGCGCACGATACCGGCGAACGGAATCGGACAACATCCGGTCTGGAAAGTGCCGAAGCCGGAAGACTGCTTATCGCGCGTTACGCGTGTTTCACCACGCCATTTTCGCATGCCTGCATGCGTCTGTGCAGGGGACCGCGCGCGTCTGGTACCGATCGTCATATCTTCCCGGCGACGACATCGCAATCGCTGAGACGCCGTCGGCGTAGGATGCAACGCATGAATCAGCCCATGCGCATCAAGGGCCGCGGCGCGGCATCGAATCCGCAAGGCCGCTTCGAAACGCAGAAACTTGAAAGCGTGGATGACGGGTGGGAGCGCGAAGCCGAGCCAGCGCCGCATCCGGCGACGACGGTAACGGAAGAACGCGCGCGCCGCATCATCAGCCGCAACGAGTCGCCGGATATTCCATTCGAGCAGAGCATCAATGCCTACCGCGGTTGCGACCAGG
>JAJXWU010000006.1 GCA_021781425.1 Pseudomonadota bacterium | reverse complement strand
ACGATGGCGACGCCGGTCTTGACCATGGTTTCGCAGGCCACGCGTGCGCGCTTGTCCTGCGCGAGGATCGCGTCGAGCACGGCGTCGGAAATCTGGTCAGCGACCTTGTCCGGATGGCCTTCGGACACGGATTCGGAGGTAAACAGGTAATTGCTCATCGGGCTGGATATCCGCACTGGGGAACGGGAAAGGCCGCGCATGATACAACGTGCGGCAAGGCTTTGCAGCAGCGTCAAGCCGGCGTTGTGTCGCGATTCATGTTCGGACGTCTAAACGGCTACGCCGCGATCGGCCAATCCGCCGCCAGCGCGGCGAAATAATCGCGCGTCAGGCGCAGTTGCTCGTGCGCGCTTTCGGCACGATTGACGATGGCGCGGAACGCGGCGTTCTCGGACCGGTCTTTGGCGTACCAGGAGAGGTGCTTGCGCGCGATGCGCACGCCCGCGACTTCGCCGTAGAACGCATACAGCGCTTCGAGATGACCGCACAAAATCGCACACACCTCGTCTGCGTCCGGTGGCGCGAGCAGTTCGCCGGTCGTCAGATAGTGTGCGATCTCGCGGAAGATCCACGGCCGGCCCTGTGCGGCGCGACCGATCAGCAGGCCGTCGCAGCGCGTGGCGTCGAGTACGGCCTTGGCTTTGCGAGGTGTATCAACGTCGCCATTGGCGAATACGGGAATGGAAACGGATTGCTTGATAGCGGCGATGGTGTCGTATTCGGCCTCGCCCGCGTACAGGTCCGCGCGCGTGCGCCCGTGCACGGCCAGCGCAGCGATGCCCGATTCTTCCGCAATGCGTGCGATGCGCACGCCGTTGCGGTTGTCGCGGTTCCAGCCGGTGCGGATCTTCAGCGAAACAGGCACGTTCACCGCGGCGACCACGGCATTGCAGATGCGCGCGACAAGCGCCTCGTCCTGCAGCAGCGCGGAACCCGCGTATACATTGCACACTTTCTTCGCCGGACAGCCCATGTTGATGTCGACGATCTGCGCGCCCTGGTCTGCGTTGTAGCGCGCCGCCTCGGCGAGCATGGCCGGATCGTAGCCGGCGATCTGCACGCTCACCGGCTCGGGTTCACCGGCGTGGTCCATGCGCCTGAGCGACTTGCGCGTCGTCCACAGTCGCGGGTCGGACGTGGTCATCTCGGTCGTCGCCAGCCCAGCGCCCATGCGCTTGCACAGCAGCCGAAAGGGCTTGTCGGTGACGCCGGCCATGGGCGCAAGGCCAATGGGCGGGTCGATGGAATAGGGGCCGATGCGCATGGAATGTATGCCCGAAATCTATTTCCCGTCGCTCGGGTTCAACGTGAGATTGGCCTTGTCCGA
Organism: Pseudomonadota bacterium; assembly: GCA_021781425.1. Classification (GTDB taxonomy): domain Bacteria; phylum Pseudomonadota; class Gammaproteobacteria; order Xanthomonadales; family Rhodanobacteraceae; genus Rudaea. Next base: position 1,749 of record JAJXWU010000006.1, on the reverse strand, counting down.
GGCTTTCATCCGGTCCCACTTCTGCATGTAGTCCAGCTTCTTTTCGCGGATGTTGCTGGCATGCTCGTGGTACCACTGGTCTGCGCCGGGGCCTTTCTCAATCCAGGTAGTTTTCTCGAGCCAATGCTGAAATTCCTGGGATTGCGTGCTGTATTTCGCGGCGGGATCGTTGTGGATCGGCAAGAGGGAAAAACGTGCTTTCCAGACGCCGGGGCGTGGGCGCACATCGACGTAGTAGGTTTTGCCGGCGTCCAGATGCGCGATCATGAAGTCCGCATTTTCGGCGATGACCATGAATAGATGTTCGCCGGGCTCGGCGGAGTAAGCGAGCTTGTCTCCGGCGGACACAATGCCGATGAACTTGTCTTCCTGCGGTCCCGTGTCGTAGACGGAAGCTTGAATCGCGCCGCCGAATGACGATGGACGCAGAAACACCACTGTGGCCTTGTCCGGATGGGCCGCGGTGGCAGCGCCATCGGATTTAACCATGTACTTGGATTGCGTCATGCATCCGCTCAGCGCAACAGCCACGCCCAGCAGCACGACTTTCAAAGACTTGAGATTCATGAATTTTCCTTGATGACCGGAGGGCAAAGATGCGCTCGCGCGCTACGACACGTTCCCATTTTAACCGCTGGCTGGCTCTGTCACAGCCATCAAAACAGGCATCGCCAGCGCTGTGCCTTCGCGTTCGGTGGACAGCGCCGCGTAGCGTGTGGCGAAGCGAATATGTTTGGCGAAGGCCAGTTCCGGGCGTTGCGCGAGCGAAGCGGCGAGGGCGCCGTTGAAGGCGTCGCCGGCGCCGGTGGTGTCGATGGTCTTGGCCGGTGCGGCGGGAATGCGGTAGAACGCGGCGTCATCGCCGCGACGATTCGCGCCGTGCGAAACGAAGCAGCCGCGCGCGCCGAGCGTGACGACGACGGTTCCCGCGCCCAGTTCGCGCGCGAGTTCATGCAACATCGCGTCGTCGCGTTGCGCGAGTTCGCCGGCGTCCACGCGCTCGCGATCGGCTTGCGCAAGCAGGGCGGCGAATTCGGTTTCATTCGGCGTGAGCACGTCGGCGAGTTGCCGCATCGCGTCGCTCACACGCGCGTTCGCCGGCGCGGGATTGAGAATCGTCGTCGCGCCGCAGCCGCGGCCGAAGCGCAATGCGGATTCGATGGCGTCGCCGGGCGATTCCAATTGCGCCAGTACCACCGCGGGCTTCGCCAGCGCGGCCAGCGCGGATTCGACGAACCCGGATTCGAGTCGCGCGTTCGCGCCGGCGGCAACCACGATTTCGTTGCGTCCTTGCGCATCGACGTAGATGCCGGCAGTGCCGGTCGATACGCCGCAGGCGTGCTCGCGCAAGTCGACGCCGTCGCCCGCGCACAGCGTGCGCGCGAGTTGCGCGCCGGCGTCGTTGCCGAGAGCGCACACGAATGCCGTGACGGCGCCCGCGCGGCGCGCGGCTATCGCCTGGTTGAAACCCTTGCCGCCCGGACCGCTGGCGTAGTCGCCGCTGAGGGTTGCGCCGGGCTGCGGCAGCGCCGCCACGCGCCAGACGTGATCGACGTTGAACGAGCCGACGACGGCGACGCTCATGGCTGCGCATCCTGTACCAGCGTGCCCTGGTGGTAGAGCGTCAGGGATTGTCGACATCGCCGGCACCGTGCACGGCGATCGCGCGATGCGGCTCGTGCTTGTGCTTGAACAGCGGCACGAACGCGATCGCCATGAGCAGCGCGTACAGCGCGAACGCGGTCCAGA
>JAJXWU010000052.1 GCA_021781425.1 Pseudomonadota bacterium | reverse complement strand
TCATCGCGTGCGCATCAAGCGCGTGGACCTGCTCATCGCCGGAACCGTGCTGGGCGGATTGTTGCTCACCTGGCTGGTGCTGACCGGCCTCGACGCCTTCATCGAGTTCGCCAATCAGATCGGCGCCGTCGGCAGCAACGGCTACACGCTGGGCAATGCCGCCGCGTTCATCCTGCTGACGTTGCCGCGGCGCGCCTACCAATGGTTCGTGTTCGCCGCGCTGATCGGTGGCCTGGTCGGGATCGGTGCGCTGGCCTCGACCGGCGAGCTGACCGCGCTGCGCGCGGCGGGCATGTCCAAGTTCCGCATCTGCCTGTCCGTCGCAGGACTGGTGTTCGTGCTCCTGATCGGCGTATTCGTCCTGGGCGAAACCCTGGCACCCGCCGGCGACCAGCGCGCGCAGCAGATGCAGATGCAGCGCACCTCCGGCAGCCTGACCCACCAGGCCAGCGGCCTGTGGGAGCGCGACGGCAACGCCATCATCAACGCCAAGGCGGCGCTTGCGCACCTGGTGGATGGCCGGCCGCAGGTGGAACTCGCCGACGTCAGGATCTTCGACTTCGACGACGCCGGCGCGCTGACGTCGTTCCGCCACGCCAAGCTGGCCACGCAGGTCGGCAAGCAATGGACGCTGCACGACGTGCGCGATACCCGCGTCTCGGACAACGGCGCGACCAGCACGATCCACGGGCAGGAAGCCTGGCCAACCTCGCTCGATCCCGACGTGCTCGAAGCCTCGGTATTGCATCCGGAATACCTCTCGTTGCGCGACCTGGCGCGCAACATCGCCTACCTGCACGCCAACCGGCAGAACCCCGGGGTGTATCTGAACGCGTACTGGACGCGCGTGTTCTATCCGGTCAACACCCTGTTGCTGGTGCTGTGCGCGCTGCCGTTCGGGTTCGGCGCGCTACGCTCCGGCGGACTGGGCAAGCGCATCTTCCTCGGCGTGATCGTCGCGATCGCCTGGTACTTTATCCAGCGCGCGATAATCAGTACCGGCACGGTATTCGGCGTGCCGCCGTTCGTGGTCAACCTGGTCCCGGCGCTGCTGCTCGCGGCGATCGCGGTCTGGTACTACCGGCGCGCTTAGAGCCGTTGCCGTTGCCGTTGCCTTTGCCTTTCTGTCTCCCCCGGGTAAAGCCGCCATCCATGGCCAAGCGCTCCGTGGTGCCCGAAGGGCGGGTGAGGGTCCGCACCCGCGCATTGCCGATTCGACATCCCTGTCATGGTTCCGCGCACTCCCCTCAAAAGCGCTTTCGCTCGCGAGCGAGCGAAAGCGCTTTAGAAAATTCAAAAACGAACCATGCGCGTCCGGCACACGCGGTCGTGCCAGGTGCGCCGCCCGGCGTCGAAACATGCGTACCAGAATCCGCAACCGAGCAGAACAAGCGACACCAGTGCAAGCACGAAGCGCAGGGTCGCCGTGCGCGCGTCAACGCGCGATCCGTCGTCGCGCACGAGCCGCAATTTCCACGCGCGCATGCCGATGGTCGCGCCGACGCGCATCCACGAAACCACGAAATAGGCGGCGGTGACGGCCAGCAGCCACAGGCTGAGCAAGGCGCGCAGCAGCGGCTCGGGATGTTGCGGGTCGTAGATGCCGTGGAACACCAGCACCCAGAGGATCGCGGCCACGATCCACAGCCCGATCAACGGGAACAGGTCGTAGAGCATCGCCGCGAAACGTCGCCACAATGGGACCGGCTTGGCATGGGCAATGGAGAGAGGCGGCGTTGGCATGGTTGGGGCTTGCGATGGAAAGGCGTGCGCGCCAGCATCGCATGATGACCGAATCCGCGAACGACATCGACCCACGCGATCACGTCGCGATCGACGCGTTCCTCGAAGGGGCGTGGGCGCGCGACGGCCTCGCGGACCTGACGCTGGCTGATTATCGCGGCGATCTCGAGCGTTGCGCCAGGTGGCTGGCACGCCACGCCAACGGATTGCTCGGAGCGTCGCGCGCCGACCTGTTCGCCTATCTCGCTGCCCGCAACCGGTCCGGCATCGGCGCGCGCACCAACGCGCGCGAACTCACCGCACTGCGTCGCTTCTACGCCGAACAGGCAAGGCACAATCCTGCTTGCGAGAACCCCACGCTGTTACTGGACGCCCCCAAGCTGCCGCGCACGCTGCCCAAGGCGCTGGCCGAGCGCGAGGTCGAAAGCTTGTTGAATGCACCCGACGTGGCCACGCCGATCGGCCTGCGCGACCGCGCGATGCTGGAGCTGATGTACGCCTGCGGGCTGCGCGTCAGCGAACTGGTGACGCTGCCGCTGGCCGGACTTAACCTGCGCCAGGGCGTGCTGCGCGTGACCGGCAAGGGCGGCAAGGATCGGCTGGTGCCCATCGGCGAGACCTGCCTCGACTGGCTGACACGCTACCTGAGCGAGGCGCGCCCGGCGCTGGCCAAGGGCCGCGACACGCCCGCTCTGTTCCTCTCCAACCGCGCCGCCGGCATGACCCGGCAAATGGCGTGGACGCTCGTCAAGAAACACGCGCTGGCCGCCGGCATCGCGGCCAAGCGCATTTCGCCTCACGTGCTGCGCCATTCGTTCGCGACGCACCTGCTCAACCACGGTGCCGACCTGCGCGCGCTGCAGATGCTTCTCGGCCACAGCAACCTCTCGACCACGCAGATCTACACGCTGGTCGCGCGCGAAGGTCTCAAACGGTTGCACTCCCAACATCACCCTCGCGCCTGAAGCACCGCACCGGCAACTATCCAGGCCATGGATGGCCGACAACGAGGCGCCCTGCGTCGTTGCATGATGCCGCAGCGCGCAGAAGATCGCGCGAGCAAGGCGCGCACGTCCGACTGCAGGGACGCAGGAGTTCGCGCCGGCGCGCGATCGGCGAGCACCGCGGGAAGTTCCGCCGACACGACGTCGGCGAAACCGTCATGCCCGGCGCAATGGTTTTGGCGACTTTTGCCGGAACAAAAGTCGCCCACGCCCGGAGGCAAGCGGAACCACCTTGACACGCTATCATTCCGCTTTTCAGCGGAGCCGCACCATGGCCGAACACAAGTATCCGGAGTGGGTCTGGCACAACGGCGAGATCGTGCCGTGGCGCGAAGCGACGGT
>JAJXWU010000188.1 GCA_021781425.1 Pseudomonadota bacterium | reverse complement strand
GCTGGAAATCGGCATCATGACCGTGGCCTTCGCGGGATTCCTCGCGCACAGCATCCCGTTGCTACTCGCCATGCTGTTCATGATGGGCCTGCATTCGACCCTGTTCGGACCGCTCAAGTACGGCTTGCTGCCGCAGGTGCTGGATCCGGGCGAACTGACCGGCGGCAACGGTCTGATCGAGATGGCCACGTTCGTCGCCATCCTGCTCGGCACCATCGCTGGTACCAGCCTGATCCGCGTCGACGGCATTGGCGCGTGGCTGGTCGGCGGCGCCACGATAGCCATCGCGATCCTCGGCCTCGGCTGCGCGCTTGCCATGCCGCGCGCACCGGCGCCGGATCCCAGCCTGAAACTCAACTGGAATCCGATCAGCGAAACCTGGCGCAACGTTGCCTACATCCGCGCCAACCGTCCGATCTTCCTGTCGTGTCTGGGCATTTCCTGGTTCTGGTTCTACGGCTCGATCTATTTCACCCAGTTGCCGAACTACACCAAGGTCGTGCTCGGCGGGGGGCCGGGCGTGTACACCTTGATCCTGACCGTGTTCTCGGTCGGCATCGGCCTGGGTTCTGTGCTGTGCGAGAAATTGTCGGGGCACAAGGTCGAAATCGGTCTGGTGCCATTCGGCTCGATCGGCATGACCGTGTTCGGCGCGGATTTGTACTTCGCGCACCCGGGCAGCGTCGGCGAGTTGAACCTCGGCATTGTCGCGATGCTGGCGCAGCCTCACGTCTGGCGGATTCTGATCGACCTGGTACTCATGGCGATTTTCAGCGGATTCTTCATCGTGCCGCTGTTCGCACTCGTGCAGTCGCGCAGCGACAGCGCGCGCGTCTCGCGCGTGATCGCGGCGAACAACATCTTGAACGCCCTGTTCATGGTCGTCGCCGCACTCGTCTCGGCGCTGCTGCTGAACCGGGCCAATCTGAGCATTCCGGGCCTGCTGCTCGCGACCGCCCTGATGAACGCCGCGGTTGCGGTATACATCTATACCCTGGTGCCGGAGTTCCTGCTGCGCTTCATCGACTGGGTGCTGATCCACACCTTGTACCGCATCCGCACACACGGTCTTGAAAATATTCCCGAGCACGGTCCGGCGCTGCTGGTATGCAACCACATCAGCTTCATGGATCCACTCATCGTCATGGGTTGCGTGCGCCGGCCGGTGCGCTTCGTCATGTACTACAAGATCTTCGAGATTCCATTCCTGCGCTTTATCTTCAAATCCGCCAAGGCGATACCGATTGCGGGCGCGAAGGAAGACGCCGCCGTGATGGAACGCGCCTTCGCCGAAGTAGACAAGGAGCTGGCCGCCGGCAACATCGTTTGCATCTTTCCCGAAGGCGGCATTACGCGCGATGGCACGATGCTGCCGTTCCGTCCCGGCGTGGAGCGCATCCTCGCCACACGCCCGGTTCCGGTGGTACCGCTGGCGCTGCGCGGCCTGTGGGGCAGCATCTTCAGCCGCCGCGATTCGATGCTCGGGCGCCTGCGCCTGCCGCGCCGGTTCTGGTCGCGAATCGAACTCGTCGCCGGATCGCCCGTGCCGGCGTCGCAGGCCAGCGCGGCAGCGCTGGAAGCGAAAGTCAGAGAACTGCGCGGAGAGGCAGCCTAGAAAAATCCGCCTAACACCACCAGCGCGATCAGCGTCAGCCAGATGACGAGCACGCGGCGCACCAGCACCATGGCGTCGTCGAGCGCGACCAGCGGGCTTTGCGCATCGGCGGTGCCGTCGGCAGCGACATCGGCGGCGACGCTGGCGCGGCCAATGGCATCGAGAAAACCCAGATCGAGGTTCGTGTAGCCATGCGGATGCGCACGGTGGTAGTCGCGCCAGGTGCTGAACACCGCGTCGAAGTTCGAGGCCAACGCAAGCGCCAGCGCCATCAGGTGCGCGGGCAGCCAGTCGAGCAGCGCGGCGAACTTGCGTGCCAGCGCGGAATCGTCCGTCGCCGGCATCGCAGCCAGCAGTTGCGACAGACGGTACAGCAGCGCGCCGCACGGGCCGATCACGACGAACCAGAACAGCACGCCGAACCAACGCGCGAGCGCGGCCTCGAATGTCGCCGCAACCAGGCATTCCGCAGCGACCGGCAATTCGGAAGCGGCGCCTTCGCGACGCAAAACCTGCGCGGCGGCAAGACGCGCCGCGCTATCCGGCGCCTTGTCGATCGCTTCAACATCGCGTTCCAGATCGCGCGGTCCCCACGAGTAGTACAGCACGACGACCGCGAACACGAATCCGGCCAATCCGAACCACGGCGCGCGCAAGGTGGCTTGCAGCAATACGCAGACCAGTACCGGCAAGCCGATACCAACGACCAGCGCCACGCCGGGAACGGGCGGCCCGAGCCAGCGCAACCAAGCGCGCCACCAGGAATAATCGCGCAGCCGCGCCAGATCCGGCAGCACATGGGCGACGAACAGAACAAGCAGAATCGCAACGAGTTTGATCGCCATACGCGGATTCTACCCTTTCACTTCGATCGGTAAAGCCACGACATCGGCCAGCTCGATCGCGGCCGTTTCGCGCAGCCAGTGCTCGATCAGCTTGTACGAGACCGACAGCGGCGAGGAAATGCCGAGCGCGCCGCTGCCAATTCCGTCGACGAGTTCCTCGGCACCGAACCAGCGCGCTTCGGCCAGTTCGGCCCCCAGCGTGATCGTCGCGTCTTCGGCATGCGCGGTGAACCCGAGCATGATCGAGGCCGGGAACGGCCACGGCTGCGAGGAATGGTAGTCGCACTCGCCCACGCGCACGCCGGTTTCCTCCAACACTTCGCGGCGCACGGCGTCTTCCAGGGTTTCGCCGGGCTCGACGAAACCGGCGAGCGTGGAATAGCGCCGTTCCGGCCACTGCGGTCCGCGCCCGAGCAGGCAGCGGTCGCCGTCGCTAACGATCACGATGACGGCCGGATCGGTGCGCGGAAAATGCGCGATGCCACATTGTGGATTCGTACACTTTGCACGATGCCCCCCGGCCTCCAGCCGCAACGGTGCGGCACAGGCGGGACAAAACCGCATGCGCTGTTGCCAGTGCGCCAAACCGCGCGCGTAGGCGAACAGGCCCGCGTCGAAGGCCGGCAGCCCGGCGCCGGCGCTGCGAAGATCGGCGAACACAGCGCCCGTGTCGGCCTCGGCGCGCGCCGCCGCGCCGGCATCGAGCACGATCGCGAAATGATCCGCCTCGCCGCTGCGGCCCAAAAAACTCGGCGCCGCGCCCGGCGTCAAACGCGCGCAAGAATCGCTGTCGAACCGAAACAGGTTGCCACGATCCGCGCTGAGCAGAGCGCGGCCATCAGAGTCGAGCAGGACAAAACGCGCTTGCGGAGCGCGCACGCGCGCGGACAGCCAAGCCGCGTCCTCGCGCAGCTCGCTGGCACGGTCGAGTTCCAGCGCGGCGAAGGCGTTGGCGCGGCTGCGCGCGCTCGAATTCATGCTTCTAACCCCCCAGAGTCAAGGGGGAGAACCCATGCGCAGCAAGGGTTCGGGGCAAACGCGCGCGCCATCGAAGACCGGGCATCCGTGCTCTTTCGAGCTCAGACATTGAACGAGGAACCACACCCGCAGGTCGTCTTCGCGTTCGGATTGCGGATCACGAACTGCGCGCCGTGCAGGTTCTCGGAGTAATCGACCTCGGCGCCCATCAGGTATTGCAAGCTCAGCGGATCGACCAAGAGGGTCACGCCGTCCTTTACCACGGCGAGGTCGTCTTCGGCACGCTGCTCATCGAAGGTGAAACCGTACTGAAAACCCGAACAGCCGCCACCGGAGATGTACACACGCAAGTTCAGGTTCGGATTGTTTTCTTCCGCGACCAGCTCGCGCACCTTGTGCGCTGCGGCGTCCGTGAACACGAGCGGCGTCTGGATCGATTGGTAGTTCGGCGTTTCGTTCATGCGACCAAGATCGCGCCGCGGCACACCAAATTCAAGTGCCAGCGGGCTTGTCCTCTGGCTTCGGCAGTTGTCTGGGAGGTTCCGCCCGATGCACCATCTTGCCGTTGATCTGCGCGCCGGCGGACATTTCCAGCACCTTGTAGTACACATTGCCTTCCACGCGCGCGTTGCGGGCCAGTTCCAGGCGCTCGGACGCGGTAACGTCGCCGGTGATCGCGCCGTTGATGACGATGTGCGGCGCCTGCACCTCGCCGGCGACGACGGCGTGTTCGGACAACGTCAGCATCGCCTGCGCGCCATCGCCGCGGATCGCGCCTTCGACCTTGCCGTCGACATGCAGGCGTCCCGAGAAAGCGATGTCGCCCTTGATCGTCGTGTCGGCCGCGATCAACGTGGTGCACTCGCCGGCCGGCTGTGCAGGCTTGCGGTTATTGCTGAACATCGGCGGGCTCCTGATCGGTGAGCGCGTCTGACCAGGCGAAATCCTGGTCGGCGCGGCCCATGTCGCCGCCGGCGTCGGCTTCGACATGAACGCGGTTGGGGGTGAATCCGGCGGGCAGCATCACGGTTCCGCCCACTTGCTGAAAATACTTGAACGAAAACGGCAGGCCGGCGGCATCCTGGTTTGGTGCGAGATCCGTCCACGCCAGCGTGGCCAGCTTGCCGGCGCGGATGCCGTCGACGGACAGCCTGACGTGCCCGCTCGCGACCTGACCGGACTTGAGCGTCTGCGTCAATGTCACAGTGAAATTGTAGACATGGGGCGTGTCCCCAACCGTCATGCGCACGCCGTGCACGGCCAGACCCTCGGGCTTGCTGCGGCCATCGGTGAGCTTGCTGTAAAACGCCAGATCCGCGCGCAGGCCGGCGATTTCCTCCTGACGGTCGCGCAGACTCTGCTGCAAATCGGCGTTCGCGGCGCGCGCCACCTGTTCGGCACGTTCGGCGATGGCGATCTTCTGCAGCCAGGCGTCGCGATCCTGCTGTGCGTGCGTGGCGTTCATGTGCTCGCCGACGCCGACCAGCCAATGCTGCAACGCCATGGCGCCGGCTAGCGAAGCCAGCCAAAGCAGCGCGACCATGACTGCCCAGCGCCAGCGCCGCGCGGGACGCTGCGTGCGCACCACGAGGATGGGCGGTGGCAGAACCTTGACCATGGGGAATCGTGCGGAGCGGCGCGCGGCCGGCGGAGTCTGGCGTTATAGCCGCCGCCGCGCGCGGGCGTCAAGCGCGTGCGTCACGGAAACGGCGACTATCGTGCGACAATCGATTCCCGCGCCGCTTTAGGAACATCGCCATGTCCTACCTGTGGATCAAGTCCCTGCACGTCGTCTTCGTCGTGACCTGGTTCGCCGGCTTGTTCTATCTGCCGCGCCTGTTCGTCTATCACGCCGAGTCCGCCGACGGTGCGGTGCGCGCGCAACTGAAGATCATGGAGCGGCGCCTGCTCACGATCACGCATATCGGCGGTGCGCTCGCGCTGATCTGCGGCATCCTCACGCTGGCGCTGGCGCCCGAATTTCTCAAACAACCGTGGCTGCACGCCAAGCTGACCCTGGTGCTCGGACTCGTCGCCTATCACTTTTATCTGGTGCGCCTGAAAAACCAGTTCGCCGTCGATGCCTGTGCGCGATCGCCGCGCTGGCTGCGCATCTTCAATGAGGTCCCTGCCCTGCTCCTGATCGCCATCGTCGTGCTCGCGGTGGTCAAGCCGGGCTGATCGAACCGGGGCGATCCGGCGCCGTTTTCCGCCATTCAACTCGGTTTATAGGGCGCCGCCGAAACGGTATAGTGCGGACAAACGGCGCAATCCATGCTCAAGCAAGACGACACCCAACAGGCGGCGGAGCTTAGGCTGGCTTTCATACGCCATTTGCCCAAGCGCCTGGAAACCTTGCGCAAGCGCGGCCTGCGCCTGTGCACGCAGGGATGGGACATCAACGCGCTGTCGATCCTGTTCCGCGAATTGCAGACGCTGGCCGGCGCCTGCGGCCGCTACGGCCTGCTCGACGTCGGCGAACGCCTGTTCGCGATGGAAAGTTTCCTCGCCCCGTTCGTGGAGAATGTGGCGATTCCGGACCGCGCCCAGACCGAAGCCTTCACGATGCAGTTGACCGGTCTGGATGTGCTGATCGCGCAGCACGAGGAGCGCCACATCGAACCGGCCGTGACCCAGGCCGCGCAACTGACCGTGGCGCCGGCGCGCGCCGGCAGCTTTCCGCTGCAGGTGACGCCGCCGCCGGAATACTGGAAACGCTTCGGGCCCGCGCCGGAGAGAGCCGCCAGCGCTCCGGCCGCCGCGCCGGCCGCGGCTGCCGTACAAAAGCCATTGCCCGTGCCGACCGCGGCGGCGATCAAGGCGGCGCCACCCGCTGCCGCAGCGCCGCCGGAAACCGCCGTGGCCGCGCCGGCCGCCGAACAGCGCAAGGTCTTCCACCTGAGCGACGGCAATCCGCTGGCCTGCGAGATCGATCAGAAGATCGAGGCCGCCGGCTACGAACTGACCCTGCTCGACCGCGTCGACGAACTCAAGGAAGTTCTCGCGGCGTTCGCGCCGCACCTGGTCGTCGTCGATGCACCGTTCCAGGATGCGCTCGAATCCGTCGGCGACATGGTCAAGGCCGCGCGCACGCGGCTGGGCCGGCGCCTGGGCCTGCTCGCGTTTTCCGATTCCGGCGAATTGCCCGTGCGTCTGCGCGCGATGCGTGCCGGCGCGGACAGTTTCATTCCGCTGCCGGTGCAATCGGGCGAGGTGATGGCGCGCATCGCCGAATTGCTGGACGCGGACACAGCCGATCCGTTCCGCGTGCTGATCGTCGAGGACGACCGCTCGCAAGCGATGTTTGCCGAGTCGATCTTGCGCAAGGCCGGCATGCGCACGCTGGCGGCGACCGATCCGCTCGCCGCGCTGGATCACCTGGACGAATTCAAACCGGAACTGATTCTGATGGATCTGTACATGCCCAACTGCTCGGGCATGGAACTGACCGCGATCATCCGCGAGCGCGAAGCCTTCATCAACACGCCGATCGTGTTCCTGTCCGGCGAACACGATGAGGAAAAGCACTTCGAGGCGCTCAATGCCGGCGGCGACGATTTCCTGTCCAAGCCGATCCGGCCCAAGCACCTGATTTCGGCGGTGACCAACCGCGTGCGTCGCGCGCGCACGCTCGGCCGCCGCGCGCAGGCGAACAATCCGCGTGACCCGGTGACCGGCCTGTACCAGCGCGCCCACATCGTCGACCGTCTCAATGCGATGCTGGCCGGCGACGAGACGGACGGCGGTCTGGTCTACATCGAACTCGACGGCGCCGGACGCATCCGCGAGCGCGTCGGCCTGACCAGCTTCGACGCCCTGTTCAACCAGATCGGCGCCTTCCTCGCCGCGCATATCGGTGCGAACGATCTGGCCGCGCGCTACGGCGACACCAGTTTCGTGCAGTTGTGCCAGGGCGATGCGGACGCGCTCGCGCGCCTGGCGGCGGATCTGCGCGATCGTACCGCGCGCGAAGTGTTCGAGCACGAAGGCAAGTCGCTCGCGGTGTCCTTGAGTTTCGGAATCTGCGCGTTCGACACGGGGCTTGGCGATGCCGGCGCCATGCTCAACGCAGCCGAACGCGCACTGGTGGAGGCGCGCACGCGCGAGAACAGCCACATCGGTGTCTACCGGACGGCGGCGGCCGCGGTTGCGGGCGGCGAGCCGCTGGTGGAGATGATCCGCGCGGCGATCAAGGCCGAGGATTTCCAGTTGCTGTTCCAGCCGATGGTAGCCCTGCAAAGCGGCGACGACGAGCAATTCCAGGCGTTGCTGCGCCTGCGCGGCGACAATGGCAAGCTGCATACGGCGGCCGAAATCCTGCCGGTGGCCGAACGCGCGGGACTCGCCGCCGACATCGACCGCTGGGTGGTCTCGCGCTGCCTGCTGGTGATCGCCGAGCGCGCGCGCCAACGCCGGCCGGTCACCTTGTTCGCCGGCCAGTCAATCGAGGCCGCGCGCGATGCGCAGCGCGCGGCGTGGATCGGCCAGATGCTGGAAACGCGGCGACTGCCCGGCGAGCGGCTGGTGCTCGAGTTGCGCCTGCCCGAAGTCATCGCGCACGTGCGCGAAGCGACCGCGTTCGCCAGCGCGCTGCGCGCGCTGAACGTGGGCGTCTCGCTCGCCGCCTTCGATGCGAATCCCGCCTCCCTGCAACTGCTGCAGCACCTGCCGGCCAACTACCTGAAGCTCGACCAGCGTTACAGCGGCAGCGCCCTGCGCGATCCGGCGCTGCGCGAGGAATTGCGCCAGATCGTGACGCGCGCCCACGACGGCGGCCGTCGCGTGATCGCGCCGCTGATCGAGGACGCACAGACCGCCTCGCTGTTGTGGACGACCGGCGTCGACTACCTGCAGGGCGATTTCATCCAGCAGGCCGGCCAGGACATGAGTTTCGACTTCCATGCCGCCACCGTCTGAAGCGCGCAGCACCGTCCTGCAGCGCCTGCGCCCGGCAGCGCCGTGGATCGTGCGCGTGAGTCTGGCGATCGTCGTCGTCCTGGCCCTTGGCGCGCCATTCGCGCTGCCGCCTGCGCAGGCGTTGTGGATCGCGCCGTTGTTGCTCTCCGCTGCGCTCGGCGGATGGCTCGGTTGGCGTGTATATGCGCAGTCCGATGCCGACGAGCCGGCAGCGGCAACGCCAGCGCCGGCACCTGTCGCCAACCCTGCCGTGCCGGCAACGGCGGCCGATGCGGATCTGCGCGGCGAGCTGGAAAAATTGCGCAGCGTGCAGGCCGAGTTGTTGCAAGCCAAGCAGGCCGCGGAAAGCGCGATGATGGCCAAGAGCGAATTTCTGGCCACGATGAGCCACGAGATCCGCACTCCGCTCAACGGCATCATCCCGCTGCTCGACATCCTGCTCTCGACCCAGCTCGGCGCGGATCAGCGCGATTACCTGCAAACCGCGTACAAGTCGGCGCGCGAATTGCTGCGCATCGTCGACGACATCCTCGATTATTCCAAGATCGAGGCGAACAAGCTCGAACTCGAATGCGTCGGCCTGAACCTGCGCGAACTGCTCGATGCGGTGCAACGGCTGCTGGCGAAATCCGCCGAAGCCAAGGGCCTGGCCCTGCATGTCGCGATCGAACCCGGCGTGCGCCTCGCCGCGCGCGGCGACCCCACGCGCCTGCGCCAGGTGCTCACGAACCTGGTCAGCAACGCGATCAAGTTCACCGCGCGCGGATCGGTGCAGATCCACGTCAGCAAGCGCGGCGAGACGCGCACCCACTACGAAATCCTGTTCGCGGTCAAGGACACCGGCGTGGGCATCGCGCCGCACGCCGTGGCGAAACTGTTCCAGCCGTTCTCGCAGGCCGACGCCTCGACCACGCGCATCCACGGCGGCACCGGTCTGGGCCTGGTCATCTGCAAGCGCATCGTCGATCTGATGCACGGCAAGATCGGCGTGCGCTCGGAACCCGGCAAGGGCTCGATGTTCTGGTTCAGCGTGCCGCTGGCCAAGGCGCTCGGCGACGTCGCCGGCGTGCGCCGCGACCTGCACGGCGCGCGCGCACTGGTGCTGTGCACCGATGCGGCGTTGATGCGCCGATTGACGAGCCAGATGGCGGCCTGGGGCGTGACGTTCCAGCAGACCGCCGCCGCGCCGGACGCGCTAGGCAAGCTGCGCTCGGCGGCGAACATGGGCGAGTCATGGGCCTACGACCTGCTGGTGGTGGACAGCGCGGCGATCCCGGCCGCGGCCAGCGCCGGGCTGCTGCGCAACGTGGTGCGGGAGCCGGCGTTGAATCGCGTGCACTGCGCGCTGCTGACCGGCGCAGAGCCGGCGCCCGCGGAATGGACGAACGAGGCGCGCGCCGCGACCATGGCGCGCGACGCCGGCGAAGGCGAGCAACGCGCCGCCCTGCTCAAGCTGCTCGGCGCCAGCGAGGCCGCAGAAAAATTCGTATCTCCTCGCGAGGAGGCCGTGCCGCTGGTGCAGATCGAGGCCGCCCCCGCCGTCGCGCAACCGCTCGGCGGACATGCGCTGCTGGTCGAGGACAATCCGGTCAATCGCCAGGTCGCACAGCGTCTGCTCACCTTGCTCGGACTGAGTTTCGCTCTCGCCGAAAACGGCAAGGAAGCGCTCGAACAGCTCGAACGCGAAGCGTTCGACGTGGTTCTGCTGGATTGCCAGATGCCGGTAATGGACGGCTATACGGCCGTACGCATCCTGCGCCAGAATGAGAGCGCGAAATCGTCCAGGCACATGCCGGTGATCGCGATGACCGCCAACGCGATGGCCGGCGACCGCGAAAAATGCCTGCGCGCGGGCATGGACGACTACCTGTCCAAACCGCTCAACCGCGCCCTGCTCGAACAGACGCTGCGGCGCTGGATCCCGGCCGGAGCGGCTTCGCGCACGCCAAGCGCCGCGGCGACCGCCGCCGCCGCGCCACCACCACCCCGGCCTTCTCCAACGCCCGCCTTTGCCGCGGAATCGCCGCCTATTCCGGCAATTTCCGCCCCCGGCGCCGCGCTCGACGCCGACGTCGTGCGCGATCTGCTCGACGTGATGGGCGACGAATTCACCGATCTCGTGCGCGTGTATCTGGAAGACACTCCCAAGTCGATCGCGTTGCTGGAGAAGGCAGCCGGCAGCGCCGACAACCAGGGTTTGATCGCGCCGGCGCATTCGCTCAAATCCACCAGCGCCAACCTCGGCGCGCTGAGCCTGTCGGAACTGGCCAAGCGTCTGGAGCACGGCGCGCGCGCGGGCGATCTCGGCAACGAGGCGCCACTGCTGGTGGCGGAGCTTGCACGCACGTTCACGCGCGTGCATGCGGAACTGCAGTCGCTGCTTGCGAAAAGCACGGCCTGAGCCGAGGCGATCAGCCTGAAATCGCACCCAGGTTCGTGCTCGCGCGCAGGGCCTCGGCCAGCGGCGCCAGATGCCGCAAGGCGCGCTCGTACACGTCGCGCTTGAACGGCACGACATGAGCCAGCGGATACCAGAAATCAACCCAGCGCCACAGGTCGAATTCCGGCGAATCGGTGACGTCCAGGCGCACATGCGTTTCCTCGCCGATGAAACGCAACAGGAACCACACCTGCTTCTGGCCGATGCACATGGGCTTTTCGTTTTGGCGCAGGTATTTGCGCGGCAAACGGTAGCGCAGCCAACCGGGGGTCGCACCGAGCACCTGCACATGCTCAGGCCGCAAGCCGGTTTCTTCTTCCAACTCGCGGTACATGGCTTCCAGCGGCGTCTCGTCGCTGTTCATGCCCCCTTGCGGAAACTGCCAGCCGTCCCGGTACGCGCGCCGCGCCCAGAACACCGAACCGTCGTCACGTACCAGAATGATGCCGACGTTCGGGCGATAGCCGTCCGGATCGATCACACAAAAACTCCAGCAAACCTTGCCCGGATTCTTCCACAGCCGCGACGCCGCCGGCAACCGCGCCATTTACGCGCCGCGACGGCGCCGCTAGACCAAGGAGTCCGGTTGCGGCACCGTGGCTAGGCAGCTCAGGCGGTTAGAGCGCGGCACTCATAATGCCTAGGTCGCCGTGTATAATCCGCCCCCTTCGGCTAGGTAGCTCAGACGGTTAGAGCGCGGCACTCATAATGCCTAGGTCGCCGTGTATAATCCGCCCCCTTCGGCTAGGTAGCTCAGACGGTTAGAGCGCGGCACTCATAATGCTGAGGTCGGCGGTTCGATCCCGCCTCTAGCCACCAGAACACCTTGATCGATCAACAAAAACCCCGCCTTCGTCGCGGGGTTTTTTGTGCCCAAAATCAAACACTGCATGGGCTTGGGTCATTGGGTTCGGAAAATTTCCGGCTCGATGACCAATTACCATTTTTCGAGTTGTGCCCGGTTTGTGCCCATTTTGTGCCCAAACTCAACAGGCCAGCCACCCGAAAACCGACCTTGGCACTCACATTGTCGTGCCCACGTCGTTGCCAGGGTCGCGGTGACCTAGGCAATGCACGGGCACGCGCATTGCAGTGTCATGTGCCCAAGTGTCGTAGCCCGAGACGCTGACCCAAGCATTACCTGAAAAAGCTATTGCGAGCGCCCGTCACCTCGATTGCCGGCACCGGGATGATCACCGACAGCGAACGGCCAACTACAGCCACTTGATGCCCACGAATGCTTGCCCGCGAGCGGACGCTCAGATAACAGTAGGTCGCGTCAACGCTCCTACTCAAAGCCGTTGTTGAATATGAAGTCGCCTACTTCGATGCCTGCCGTTGATGGTTCGACAGCATTGATCGAGAGATACGCGCTGTTCGTCGCGGCGTCCTGAATTGTTCCACCATTCGTGTCGATGCCGGTGCCAGTCACTATGCCGGTCAAGTCTAGTTCGCCGGGTTGCACGGTGAAGGTCAAACGATGCAGGAGCGGTCGATCTGTCTGCTCGTAGCGAAAACTCACCTGCTCGAAATCCACACCCCTAGCAGCGGCGCTCTCCGCAAACCGCTGCTGCAGCTCCTTGAGCAAGCTCAAGTCGCCAGCCAGGGCCTGACGCAGGGCGTCGCGGCGGCGCACGAGGATTTGCCGGAGAGTCGTCATCGCGTCTTTGCGTGCCATCTTGCTGTTACCTCGCGACCTTTTACTCGGGTACTCGCGCCATGAACTCGGGCAGCGGCCTTATTGCCGCTG
>JAJXWU010000262.1 GCA_021781425.1 Pseudomonadota bacterium | reverse complement strand
TGCCCATCTTGGCCATCTGCACATCCGGTGCCGCGTTGCCCATCGCGCCCCACGCGAGCAGCGCTCCGGCCGGGATGCGGATGAAGGTGTGGATAGCGTCCCACGCCGAATCGAACGCCGGGATCTTGTCCGCGGCGAATTCCGCCAGCAGCATGAACCCGGAGGCGGCAAGCACCCAATTGTGCTCGAGAACTTGCAGGTGCTCGGGCAGATGCATGTAGCCGAGCCGTCCGAGCAGCCCGGTGAGGAACAGCGCGGCGTACAGGCGAAGGCCGCTGGCCCAAGCCAAGCCCGCTGCGAGCGCAAGCGTCTGCAGGTTTTCCATCGCCCGTCTCCCAACCTCGGGTGCGACGATACTACGCATCCCGCCTGAATGCCGCCCATCGGCTGCGCATCGCGCCTGAGCGGGGGCCGCTCGCAGGCATTGTCGCGTTGTGGCAGCATCGCTTCGTTTCGTCATGGGGACTCGTCATGCGCTGGATACTTCTCGTGCTCGCGGTGCTCGGATTTGCCTTGGGGTTTTCGGCGAAGGCACCGGGCTTGATGGGATTGGGTTTCGTGCTCGGCTTCGCGTTTCTATTTGCGGCGTTCTTCGCTTTCGCCGCAGCACGCGTCGCCGCGAACACGCGGCCGGATTCTGCCTTGCTCACCGACAAGGACATCGCCACGCTGCGCGCCAGCCTGCGCAAGCCGCCACCGGGCGCACCGCCGGCGAACCCAGCCTGAGTATGCGGGTGGCGCCGGTTTCCCGCGCCATCGAATCGGAATAAAGTGCGGTTTTCCGTTCGGGAGACCGTCGCCATGTCCGCCCTGCATCCGGTGCCTGCCGATTTTGCCGCGCGCGCGCGCATCGGCGCGATGGATTACGAAAAGCTCTATGCCGAATCCGTGCGCGACCCGGACGGTTTCTGGCGGCGTATCGGCAAGCGCCTGGACTGGATCGTGCCGTACACCAAGGTGCGCGACGCGTCCTTCGATGCGAAGGACCTGCACATCCGTTGGTACGCCGACGGCAAATTGAACCTCGCCGCGAATTGCCTTGACCGGCACCTGAAGACGCGCGGCGATAAGACCGCGATCCTGTGGGAAGGCGACGATCCGAACGAGTCTCGCGCGATCAGCTACCGCGAGCTGCACGCGCAGGTGTGCCGCGCCGCGAACCTGTTGAAAAATCTCGGCGTGCGCAAGGGCGACCGCGTGTGCATCTACCTGCCGATGATTCCCGAAGCGGCCGTGGCGATGCTCGCCTGCGCACGCGTCGGTGCGATCCATACCGTCGTGTTCGGCGGTTTCTCGCCCGATTCGCTGGCCGGGCGCATCGCCGATTCGCAATCCAAGGTGGTCATCACCGCCGACGCGGGTCTGCGCGGCGGCAAGCTTGTGCCGCTCAAGGCGAACGTGGACGAAGCGCTGACACGGCCCGGCACGAGCAGCGTGGAAACCGTGCTCGTGGTCAAGCGCACCGGCACGCCGGTGCCGATGCAGGCCCCGCGCGACCGCTCGTGGGATGCGCTCGTCGCCGTGCAGGATGCCGAATGCACGCCCGAGCCGATGGGCGCGGAGGATCCGTTGTTCATCCTGTACACCTCGGGTTCGACCGGAAAACCCAAGGGCGTGCTGCACACCACCGGCGGTTACGGCGTGTTCTGTGCCTACACCCACGAATGCGTGTTCGACCTGCGCGAAGACGACATCTACTGGTGCACGGCGGACGTGGGCTGGGTCACCGGTCACAGCTACATCGTCTATGGGCCCCTCACCAATGGCGCCACCACGCTGATGTTCGAGGGCGTGCCGAATTATCCGGACTCGAGCCGCTTCTGGCAGGTCATCGACAAGCATCGGGTGACGCTGTTCTACACCGCGCCGACCGCGATCCGCGCACTGATGCGCGACGGCGAGGCGCCGGTGAAGAAATGGCAACGCTCGTCGCTGCGGCTGCTCGGTTCGGTCGGCGAGCCGATCAATCCGGAAGCCTGGGAATGGTACTGGCGCGTGGTCGGCGACGGCCGCTGCCCGGTCGTGGACACCTGGTGGCAGACCGAGACCGGCGGCATCTTGATCACGCCGCTGCCCGGTGCGATCGACCAGAAGCCCGGTTCGGCGACCAAGCCCTTCTTCGGCATCAAACCCGCGATCGTCGACGCGAGCGGCAACATCCTCGACGGTGCCTGCGAGGGCAATCTCGTCCTGCTCGATTCGTGGCCGGGCCAGATGCGCACCGTGTACGGCGATCACCAGCGTTTCGTCGATACCTATTTCAAGGCGTATCCGCACATGTATTTCACCGGCGACGGCGCACGACGCGACGCCGACGGTTATTACTGGATCACCGGCCGCGTCGACGACGTGATCAATGTTTCCGGACACCGTCTTGGCACGGCGGAAGTGGAAAGCGCGCTGGTCGCGCACACGACGGTGGCCGAAGCGGCCGTGGTCGGTTTCCCGCACGACATCAAGGGC
Source organism: Pseudomonadota bacterium (assembly GCA_021781425.1). GTDB lineage: Bacteria > Pseudomonadota > Gammaproteobacteria > Xanthomonadales > Rhodanobacteraceae > Rudaea. The sequence goes on along the minus strand of JAJXWU010000262.1, from coordinate 634 downwards.
CAGGGCATCTATGCCTACGTCACGCTCAAGACCGGCGTGGATTCGAGCGAAGAGCTGCGCAGGGAACTGGTCGCGCACGTGCGCAAGGAAATCGGCCCGATCGCGACGCCCGACCACCTGCATTGGGCACCGGCGCTGCCGAAGACGCGCTCGGGCAAGATCATGCGTCGCATACTGCGCAAGATCGCCGAAAACGCGCCGGACCAGCTCGGCGACATTTCCACGCTTGCCGATCCGTCCGTCGTGCAGCACCTGGTGGATACGCGGTTGCTGAAGTGATCGCTGCGTTGGCGGAAAAGGACTTCACTCCGGCAGCAGCGGCGCAACCGCTGTCGGAGCAAGAATTTCACTTGTGGTTTTTTCCACGGTGGGAAGGCCTGTCGGATGCGGCCGAGGCGCTGCCGGTGCGCGCGCTGCTCGCTGCCTACCTGGACCGTTGCGCCGACGCGATCCGCATCGAACGCGGCGAACACGGCAAGCCACGCGTCGCCGACGCGCGCCTTGAGTTCAACCTCTCGCACACGAGCGACGCCCTGTTGCTCGGCGTGAGCCGGAACCTGCCGCTGGGCGTGGATCTGGAGTCGGCACAACGCCATGTCCGGAGCGCTTCGGAACTGGCGCGGCGGTTCTAGAT
>JAJXWU010000010.1 GCA_021781425.1 Pseudomonadota bacterium | reverse complement strand
CATCCCCGGCTAGCCGGACTATTTCGCGGATAGCGTGCTACCGCGCTGCACACCCTCGAGCGTGGCCGCGCCGAGCGCCACACTGCGATAGCTCACGCGCAGCATGCCGACCTGCGGATGCGCCGGATCGCCGCCGGCGTAAAGCGCGCCGTTTTGCGCATTGAAGCTCGCCGCCAGGTTCGGCGGCAGGCCGGCCTCGGTGACCGGATACGCCCGTGGCGCATGCTGGGCGCCCAGCAAGGCCGCGTCGACCGCGAAGGCGCCGAGCTTGAGCCCCGGCGCGGCGAACTCGGTGTTCGCAAATGGCGCCGGCGGATTCTCGTGACCTTTCGGATCGCGGAATTTGCGCGAATCCAGCGGCGCGCCCCAGCCGGTGTCATAGTTGCAAACCGCACCGGAGCAATGTTCGCGCCATTCGAACATTTCCACATTGCGCAAAAGTACCGCCGCGGCGGCGCTCACGCCGAGTTGCGCATCGCGCGCCGGGCCGCTGGCCGTGAGCATGCCAGATACGCGCACGCGGCGGCCGTCGTTCTCCGCGTCCACATGCGCGGCATCCGCGATGACCACGCCGCCGGGTGGGCTGTTAATCGCCGGCAAGCGCCATGCCGGCAGATGTGCGCGCCCGAACCACAGCGCTGCGCCCGCCGCGACGACGACTATCGCGGCGATCGGCCAACGCGGCATCGACCCCTTGCGCCTGCGTTTGGCCATGTCAGGCCGCCAATCCGGCCAGTTCCGGCAGCTCGTCGGCGGTGCCGAAACGGCCTTTGTCGTCGCGCGTCACCCGCGCCAGCGCGCATTGCACATCGTGGGTGAAGAACAGACGCACGCCACGCGCCAGCTTGTCCTCAAGGAAGATACGTTTTTCGTCGATCAGCAATTCCGGCGCGCGGTCGTAACCCATCGTCACCGGCAGGTGCACCCATGGCCTGCCCGGTATCAAATCTGCGCAGAAGACCACGCCACCGCCAGGCACCACGACCTCCGCCAACATCAGGCCCGGCGTGTGTCCGTCGCTGAAGGTGAAACGCACGCTCTTGCCAAGCGCGAAGGAATGCGCGTTTTCCACGAGTTCCAGGCGGCCGGATTTTTCCAGCAGCTCCGGCACCTCGACGATGAACGAGGCGCGGTCACGCGGATGCGGATGCACGGCGCGCTCGAATGCGCGCTTGCCGACCACGAACTTCGCCTTCGGGAACAGCAGCCGCGGCGGCTGACCTGCCGCCCACGGCGCGAGCAGGCCGCCGGCATGGTCGAAATGCAGGTGCGAGAGCACCACCACATCTATCTCTTCGTGCGGAAAACCGGCCGCGCGCAGCGAATCGAGCAACACATGGCGATCCTCGACCACGCCGTAGCGCTCGCGCAACTTCGGCTCGAAGAAGGCGCCGATGCCGGTTTCGAACAGCACGGTCTTGCCGTCGAGGTCCTCGACGAGCAGCGCGCGGCAAGCCAGCGGAATGCGGTTTTCCACATCCGGAACGATCCATTTTTCCCACATGCCGCGCGGGACATTGCCGAACATGGCACCGCCATCGAGACGTTGCGTATTGCCCAGGATCGACCAGAGCCTCATTGCACTTCGCCCAGTCCCGATTCATGACGCGGATCGCTGGCGGCATCGAGTTTGTTCGTGCGCAGGTTCCAGGTCACGACATTCATGAAACCCCAGTGTCCGCGTTGTTTGATGTCGTAGCCCATGCCGACCAAAGCTTTTTCCGTAGCCGCATCAAACGCATTCGGCTCGGCGTAGACGACATCGGGCAGATACTGGTGGTGATAGCGCGGCGTGGCGGCGATCTGCGCGGCGCTGTCGCCGTGCATGAACGCAAGCATGCCCTCGAATACTTGCGTGATGATCGTCGATCCGCCCGGCGAGCCGATCACGCCGACGCGTTCCGGACTGAACACAAATGTTGGCGTCATCGACGAGAGCATGCGCTTGCCCGGCGCCGGCGCGTTGGCCTTGTTGCCGAGCAGGCCGTAGGCGTTCGGCGTGCCCGGCACCAGGGCGAAATCGTCCATCTCGTTGTTGAGGAAAACGCCGGTGCCCGGCGGTACCAGGCACGAGCCGAAATGCGTGTTCACGGTCTGCGTCGTCGCCACCATGTTGCCGTCGGCGTCGACGATGGAAAAATGCGTGGTGTGCATGCCCGGATCGTGCGCCACGGCCGAAGGCAACATCGCCGACGGTGTGGCCTTGTCCGGGAGAATGCTGGCGCGCAGGCCGGCCGCGTATTGCGGCGACAGCAGCGTAGCCAGCGGCATCTTCACGAAATCCGGATCGCCCAGGTATTCGTTGTGGTCGCGGAACGCGCGGCGCATCGCCTCGATGATGTAATGCAGGCGCTGCGCTCGATCCATCGCGTCCAGATCGTAACCGGACAGCACGTTGAACATCTCTTCCAGCGCCACGCCGCCGGACGATGGCGGCGCCACGGTGACGATCTTCCAGCCACGATAATCGAAGCTTAGCGGTTCGCGCTCGACGACTCTGTAGTTGGCCAGGTCCGCCGCCGACCAGTCGCCGCCGGTTTCCGCCACCGCCTTGAGCATCAGCTGTGCGGTCTTGCCCTTGTAGAAGCCGTCGTTGCCGTGCGCGGCAATGCGTTCGAGCGTGGCCGCCAAATCCGGATTGCGGAACATCCAGCCCGCCTTGGGCACGACGCCGCCAGGCATGAGCAACGCCTTGGTGCCCGGATAGCGCGCGATCTGTTCGCGATGATCGGCGATGGCTTCGAGGAAGACCCTGCCGGGCTGGAAGCCTGCGCGCGCGATGCGGATCGCCGGCGCCAGCGATTTGGCCAGTGGCAACTTGCCGTAATGCGCAGCCAGCCAGACCAGCGCGGCGGGCTCGCCGGGGATGCCCGCCGCGAGCGGCCCGTACAGCGCGGTATCGCGGTTCGGCGTGCCGTCGGGCTTGAGGTATTGCGATTCCTTCACCGCTGCCGGCGCGGTTTCGCGCGCGTCGAGCATCACGTTCTTGCCGTCGCTCGCGCGATGCAGCATGAAGAATCCGCCGCCACCGATGCCCGAACTCTGCGGCTCGACCACCGACAGCGTGGACGCCACCGCGATCGCCGCATCGAAGGCGTTGCCGCCCTCGGCGAGGACTTCGAACCCGGCCCGGGTGGCGAGCTTGTGCGCGCTGGCTATCGCGGCGTGACCGGGACGCTCGGCGGCATGCGCGCCGAAGGCAGATGCGGCAAAAGCGACAAATGCGGCAATGTACAGTCTTTTCATTTTTGCTCTCCGCCGGTCAACATCCGGTATTTCGCCAACAACGCGTCCCGCGATTCGGCATGGCCCGGGTCGATGATGATGCACTCGACCGGACACACCTCCACGCATTGCGGTGCATCGAAGTGACCCACGCATTCGGTGCAACGGTCAGGTTCGATCGTGTAGACGACCGGCCCTTGCGCGATCGCCTGGTTCGGACAGACCGGTTCGCAGACGTCGCAGTTGACGCAAGTGTCGAGGATCTTCAGGGCCATGCTTTCCCCCTCTCCCGCCGGCGGGAGAGGGTCAGGGTGAGGGTGGCTCGTAAACCCATTCGGCGTCGAAAACCACCCTCACCCGGCGCGCAACGCGCGCCGGCCTCTCCCGCCAGCGGGAGAGGCGATAACGTCATTTCATCTCCACGAAACGCAGCTCCGCCCCCGACTTGGCGAGCGCGTCCCGGACGCGCTGCTGGTCCGCACTGGCGCCGGCGAACAGCACGACGACGTCCTTGAACGAACCGTCGTTCGCGCCCGGCATCGATTTGTCGGCACTGCCGGCAAATGCGGTGACGATCAGATCAGCGGTAGCCTTGGAATCCGGACCGCCGAAGGCGAGCATGTTGCCCGGCAGCACGCCACGCGCGACCGTGGTCCCGACATTGTCGAGCTGGCTCTTGCGCGCGTCCTGCGCGGCCTGGGTATCGCCCGCCGGTACGTAATACATGAACGGATGGTTGGTCTTGACGCCCTGCATGTTGCGCGTCACGACCGACACCAGGTACTTCTGCCAGGCAGCGTCGTCGGCGCCCGGCGCGGGCAGCGGCACCGGCGCGTTCGCGGCCGCCTGGGCCGCCGCTTCGGCGGCCTTCTGCTTGTCCTCGTCGCTAGGGCCGCAGGCAGCGAGCAGCAGCGCCGAACACAGCGCGAACGAGAGTGTACGAATAAACGTGTTCATAAAATCACCTTTGCATTTTTCAGGAATTTTTCCAGCGTTCTCGCAATGCCTGCTGCACCGCCGGGTGAACGAAATCCGAAACGTCTCCGCCCAGACGCGCAATCTCGCGCACCAACGAGGAGGAAATGAAACTGTACTGCTCGGCCGGCGTCAGGAACAGGGTTTCGGCGTCGGGGATCAAGTGCCGGTTCATGCTGGCAAGCTGGAACTCGTACTCGAAATCCGACACCGCGCGCAGGCCGCGCAAAATCACGCCGGCGCCGGTTTCGCGCACGAAATTCGCGAGTAGCAAGGAAAATCCGCGCACTTCCACGTTGGCGATGCCGGCAAGCGCGGCGCGCGCAAGTTCGATGCGCTCGTCCAGCGGAAGGCCCGGATTTTTGCTCGGACTCTCGGCAATGCCGACGATCAGCCGGTCGAACAGCGGCGCGGCGCGGCCGACCAGATCGGCGTGACCGTTGGTGATGGGATCGAACGTGCCCGGATACACCGCGATGCGCGAGCGGGCCGCTTTGTCGGACGGCGTGGACATGGCCGCTAGAGCTTAGCCGATGGCCCGACGCGGCGATAGAGCGCGTAACGCACTTCGCCGGCGCGGCCTTCGCGATGCAGCCTCCAGTTCCGCGGCAAATCCGCCATCGAGCCCGCAGGCGATTCAACGTAGATCCACGCCGCCTCCTGCAAGCGTCCATGCGTCTCCAGCGCCTGCGCCACTGTGGTCCACCAGTTCGACGCAAACGGCGGATCGAGGAACACGATGTCGTAGCGCTGCGTGCCTTGCGCGAGAAAACGCGGCGCATCGGTGCAATCAACGCGCGCATCCTGCTTAAGTCGTGCGAGATTTTCGCGCAGCAACGCCGCCAGCCGCGCATCGGCCTCGACGAATTCCACCGTCACGGCGCCGCGTGAAAGCGCCTCGATGCCAAGCGCTCCGGTGCCGGCGAATAGATCCAGACAGCGCGCGCCAGCGAGCATCGGCGCGAGCCAGTTGAACAGCGTCTCGCGCACGCGGTCGGGCGTGGGCCGCAAGCCCGGCGCGTCTGGCACAGCGATGCGTGATCCGCGCAACGCGCCGCCGATGATGCGCAATTTACCGGGTGGAGAGGACGGACGCGGTGATACCATGGCGCCATTGTCGTGGAAGTCGATCCGCAATGCTCAAATTCTGGAAAAATCGCGAGCCAGAAGCAGCTGCAACTGCTCCCGAATCCACAAAGAAACCCTGGCGCGAACGCCTGGCGCGCAGCGTGCTCAACCGCGACATCCGCGACCTGTTCGCACGGCATCCGAAACTCGATGAAAGCCTGCTCGACGAACTGGAAACCACGCTGATCGGCGCGGACGTCGGCATCGTCGCCAGCAGCGAACTCATCGAATCGCTGCGCACGCGCATGCACAAGCGCGAGTTCGCCGATGCCGCAGGGCTCTGGGCCGCTTTGCGTGCGGACCTGATCGCCCTGCTCGCGCCGGTCGCGCGGCCGCTGCACATCGACCCCGCGCACAAGCCCTTCGTCGTCCTGATGGTCGGCGTGAACGGCGTCGGCAAGACCACGACCATCGGCAAACTCGCACGGCGTCTCCGCGACGAGGGACACGATGTGATGCTGGCTGCCGGCGATACCTTCCGCGCGGCGGCGGTCGAACAATTGAAAACCTGGGGCGAGCGCAACGACGTCGCGGTAATCGCGCAAGCCGCGAATGCCGATGCGGCCAGCGTGATCTTCGATGCGCTGCAATCGGCGCGCAGCCAAGGCGCCGATGTGCTGATCGCCGACACTGCCGGGCGCCTGCACACCCAGGGCGGCCTGATGGACGAGCTGGCCAAGATCCGCCGCGTGCTGGCCAAGCTCGATGCCGACGCGCCGCACGAGGTCCTGCTCGTGATCGACGGCACCACCGGCCAGAACGCGATCAGCCAGACGCGCCAGTTCAAGCAGGCGATCGGCGTGACCGGCATCGTCGTCACCAAGCTCGACGGCACCGCCAAGGGCGGTGTGGTGTTCGCGCTGGCGCGCGAATTCGGCCTGCCGATCCGTTTCGTGGGCTTGGGCGAAACCGCCGAGGACCTGCGCGAGTTCGATGCGGAAGCCTTCGTCGACGGCCTGCTGCCGACAACACTCGATGGCTGATGAATCCCTGAATAACCGTCGCGAGCGCAGGCAGATCGCGCGACGCCGGAGCGCAGGAACCGGAGTGTGCACGTCAGTACATGAGGTTGAGGATCGCGACAGCGAGCGCAGGGAGCACCGCCGGGGGGCGAGCGGCCGAGCGCAGCAGGTCAGCCGGGGGTTCGCGGCGCGTCTGCTGCGCTGGTTCGACGTCCACGGCCGCCACGATCTGCCGTGGCAGCATCCGCGCAACGCATACCGCCTGTGGCTCGCCGAGGTGATGCTGCAGCAGACGCAGGTCGCGACCGTCATTCCGTACTTTTTGCGCTTTGTGGAAAAGTATCCAAAGCTGCAAGCGCTCGCTGCCACACCCCTGGACGACGTGCTCGCGCTATGGTCGGGGCTCGGTTACTACAGCCGTGCGCGCAACCTGCGGCACGCCGCGCAGATCTGCGTCGAGCGCCATCGTGGCGCGTTGCCGCGTGATTTCGACGCGCTCGCCGCCCTGCCCGGCATCGGCCGCTCGACGGCGGGCGCGATCCTGGCGCAGGCGCACGGACTGCGCTTTGCCATCCTTGACGGCAACGTCAAGCGCGTGCTCGCGCGCCAGCACGGCGTGCGCGGCTGGCCAGGCAATGCAGCCGTGCAAAGGAAACTGTGGGAACTGGCCGAGGCGCACACGCCGCGGGAACGCGTGTCCGACTACACGCAGGCGATCATGGATCTGGGCGCGACCGTCTGCACGCGCGCCAAACCGCGCTGCACCACATGCCCACTCGAGCGAAGCTGCGTGGCGCACCGCGAGGGAACTGTCGCGCAATTGCCGGAACGCAAACCCACCCGCGCGCTGCCGACGCGCAGGACGATCATGCTGCTGCTGCGCGACCGCGCCGGGCGCATCCTGCTCGAACGCCGCCCGCCGACCGGTGTGTGGGCGCAGTTGTGGAGCCTGCCCGAGGCCGACGACGCGGATTCCGCACGCCGTCGTCTCGGTGCGAATCTGGCACTGCACGCATTGCCGCCGTTTGTGCACACGTTCAGTCATTACCGGCTTGCGGTCGAAATCCTGCATGCCCGGTTCGACCGAACCCCGCGCATCGCCGCTGCGCCCGACTGCCGCTGGCTGCTGCCGCAGGAAGCCGCCGCGCTCGGCTTGCCCGCGCCGGTGCGCAGGCTCATCGCCAGTATCGAGGAGAATCCCTGATGTCCCGCACCGTGTTCTGTACCAAACTCAGGCGCGAGTCCGAAGGACTTGCCTTTGCTCCGTATCCCGGCGAACTGGGCAAACGCATCTTCGCGGAAATCTCACGCGAGGCCTGGACAGCATGGCTCGCGCACCAGACCATGCTGATCAACGAAAACCGGCTTTCGCCGCTCGATCCCAAGGCGCGCACGTTTCTCGAAGCGGAGATGCAGAAGTTCCTGTTCGGCGCAGGCTCGGCAGCGCCGGCGGGTTATATCCCCGAGACCTGACCGTTATTTCGCATCCGCTTTCGCGGCTTTGGCGGAATTTTCGTCCGCACGCAACGCCTTGTAATCGATCGGGCGGATTTCCTGGATGCGGCAATTCTGGTGATCGAACACGATCGAATCGAACTTGGCGTCGACGTGCATCGACGTGTTCTGGGTGATACCGATGCCACGAGCCCAATCGAGGTTGATGCAGGGTTTGTACACGGTGATCAGATACGCCGTGTTGAGCGTCGGCCAGACCACGACCTTTTCCTTGCCGACTACCTGCCACCGCCACAAGCTCAGCATCGGGAAGTTCCCGACGGGTGCCTGCGCGTATTTCTGGTAGCGCGCGAGTTGCTGCGCCATGTAGGCGGCCGTATCGGCGCGCGCCGGGATCGCGGCGCACAATGCGACTATCACAAACGTGATGATGTTACGCATGGCGGCTCCTTGTCGGCGGATCATGCAAGACAGACGAGCGCACGCGCAATCCCGTCGCGAACACAGCCGTTTTCCTTGACTAGCCTGCGCGAAGTCGCTGTAATACGCGCCCTTCCGCGGCGCCGTCCGGCTCCGTACGCCACATGGCCAGGTAGCTCAGTTGGTAGAGCAGGGGACTGAAAATCCCCGTGTCGGCGGTTCGATTCCGTCCCTGGCCACCATTCCAAATCAATCACTTAGCGACTGTGGATCAATTGCAGTTTCGGCCGCTGCTCCGTAAACGTGCCATCGATCCGGCTCGCCGCGTCACGCCAGTGATCGGTCGTCAGATGCGCGTACCGCAGAACCATTTCGTAGCTCGACGCAACGCGACGGCACAGGCCATAGCATGACCCGAGCGCGCCCCAGCGTCAGGCTTTCGCCAAAGCTCGATTGAGTTTCTGCTCGGCGATTGACAGCAGATTGTGGGGACCAACGCTGTTGTCCGCCGTACGCTCGGCAACGGCAATCATTCGATTGCCATGTGAAGCGGACGCGGCGTTTTTTCCGTAGAGCGCGTTCATCATGCCTTCGATTTCCTCTCGCGTGTGACCCAGGGAAACCACGCCCAGGCATCGGGTGGACCAGCGGACGCCATACATCCCGGGCAGCAGGTGAAGACGCAGGAATTCCGCCTCGTTGGACAGCCATTTCGCCTCTGCCTGGCTGTCACCGGCATAGATTGGCGGCTGTGGCAACGCCATCATGCCGATGCCAATGCATTGGCCTTTATGAAGCCTATCGGACCACACGAGCTTCAGCAGCTCCTGCGCCGCATGCCTTTTCATCAGGCCCGAATCGTCGTCGAAATCCTCGTGACGATGATTTTGCAGGAACAGATTGAACTGCAGGACACCCGCCAGGATCGCAGTGCTGCCGGTCACGAAAACCACCCACAAGCCGGCCCAGTGCGCGGCGTGCAGGGCGCTCAAGTTGAACCCGTTCATATCCACGACTGCATCGATGGCGGTGATGGCGAAGGCAATCGGCAGGGATTCGAGTAATGTCAGGGGGAACAGCGCCAGCCCCGAGATATAAATGATCGGCAACTGCCGATACAGGAAAATCGCGGCCTCCTGCGTGTCCGAGGCGTGCGGGCCGAGCCGCAGCCAGGCGCTGAATACGGGCTGTGCGAAAAGTTCGAAAATCGCCGGTATCGCCATGAGGAACAGCAGCGACAGGTAGGAAACCAGCCAGGATGCCCGTTCCACCACCACCAGCGAAACCAACAGCAGCACGCCCAGGCAGAGTGTCGCAAGGATTCGGCCGAACACGAGCTGGCGGATCACCTCCGCAGGAAATATCCGGATGTCGATCAGTATCCACAGCGGTACCAGCAGCATGAAAACCCAGGCCAAAACCTCCATGCGCCGCAGGATGATCCGGGCTCGTTCGTGATCGAACATCGGTGAAACGGGGGCGCGGAACAGATGGATGGGGCGCTTTTCATCGGTGCCGATGAAATACGACAACTGTTGGTGCACAAAGACAACAGGGTTCATCTTGACCTCGGGTGGGTGGACTCAAAACAGCGCGCGGCACATGCGCGCGGTGTGAAAATCCCGGCATGGCGTGCGGCATTCGGGGCCGAACTCGCCGTGGTGATGATATGGACTATGCTTGAGCGTGTAATTGATCTGGAGCAAGCGCTGCCGTGGCCGGCATCGGATTTCGACCGCCTTGCATCTGCAGCAAGATATGGACGGCGCCGATGCCCGACTGGAAAGCCGCGCTCAATCAATTTACGATCCGCCCCGAGGGCCGGCTGCCGTGGCCATAGACCGAAACTCCGTACACACAAGATTCCATGCAGGCCTATCTTAAATCCGGATCAGCCGAGTTCTTGCAGGACAGCCGCGGGGTCGAAGGCACATTTCCGTCCTCGCTTTCCCTGGGCAATCAACACGACTGTCTTGGAATTGCTCTCGAAAAAAAGGACGCGTATACCGCAGGCCACTGCAGCCGTGTCGAAGCCTTCTCCGCGCACCTCGGTCTGCTGTGTGAACTCAATGCCGAGGAACTTGCTATTCTGCGCGCTGCAGCGCGCCTGCACGATGTCGGGAAGATCGGCATTCCCGACCGGATCTTGCTCAAACCAGACCGCCTGGAGCCGGATGAGTGGGAAATCATGCAAACACATTCCGCACTGGGACAGCAGATTGTCGAGGCGATTGTCCATCCTGACGCGAGCCAGGTCGCTCGCGTTGTGCGGCATCATCATGAAGCGTTTGACGGAACCGGCTATCCCGATGGCCTTTCAGGAGAGCGCATCCCGGTCTGCTCCAGGATCATCTCATTGGCGGACAGCTACGACGCAATGACGACAACTCGACACCATCGACAAGCGAGATCACATCAGCAGGTGATGGATGTTCTCCGGAGCGAACGCGGAACGAAGTTTGACTCCGTCGTCTTTGGCCATTTTGAAACGCTCATCGCCGGCAGTTGGCCCGTTTCCAGATAGGGGCGGTAGTGTGTATCTGATGAGAAATCGCTAGCCCCGTCGACAGTCACAGTTGGCTTTGCCGAGCCAGCTTGTGATCAGGGGAATCAGGTGAGTCCTAGGAATTTTCTGAATAGCTCGATTGGACCAAGCCGGCGGCAAGGCGCCTGCATCGCTGCGCGGGTTATGGCGCTGGGGTTTCCGACCATTTGAGCGGTCTGACGCCGGACTTTGTCACTGTGGTCCGTGCCGAGCTGCGGCCACCGGCCGCTGGTATAGCCGTGCGGCGCGATTGCGCCGACATGCGGCCTGTTCGATAACATTATTTTCAATTTCGCCGGCTTTCGCGGTGCTAGTCTGGATTCGTGGCGCTTGCGCACGGAGACGTGTCATGACCGCACTGACAATCCGCGTTCCGAATGCCGTTCACTTGAACTGGCCGCGCGTCGGCGCGTGGTCGGGATCGATCTCGATACACCTTTTCATCGTTGCTTTTCTGTTGCTGCCCGGCGCGGCGATACAGATCATCCGGCACGCCGACATCGTGCCGATCGTCGATCTGATCACTCCGCCACCGCCGTCCACGCCGGTACCTGTGTTGCCTGCACCCGCTCCGCTGAAGCCACATCCGCACGTCGCGCGTATCACACCGGTGGTGGAACCGGTCGCCACGACGCCGACGATCATGCCGGTAACCGTCGACATCGCGCCGCCGGCAATTACCGCCGCGCCTGCGAATACCGCGACCGAAACCGCACCGCGTGCGATCGCCTACGGTCAGCGCACGCAGGTCGCCTATCCGATCGAGGCACTGCGCGACCGCGAACAAGGCACGGTGATCCTGCGCGTGCTGGTCGGCGCGGACGGTTCGGTGCTCGGCGTCGAGATCGAAAGATCCAGCGGCTCGCGCAGTCTTGATCGCGCCGCGCGCGAAGCCGTGGGCAAGTGGCGTTTCCATCCGGCCACGCGCAACGGCGTGGCGCACAGCGCCTGGGCCAGCGTGCCGGTCACTTTCAACCTGAAGTCGTTGTAAACCGTGGGCCATCGGCTAGGATGGCCGGGCATGAACAGCGAAGCGCAAAGCCACTGGAACCGCGTCTACACGACCAAGGCCGCGGATGCGGTGAGTTGGTATCAGGCGCAGCCGCGGACTTCGCTGGACCTGATCGCGGCAACGAAGCTGCCCCTGGACGCGCCGATCATCGATGTGGGCGCCGGCGCATCGGTGCTGGTCGATTGTCTGCTCGGACAGGGAAATACGGCACTGACCGTATTGGACGTTTCGGCCGCTGCACTGGCGCGCGCGCGTGCGCGCCTGGGCGCGGACGCGGCCAAGGTGCGCTGGATCGAGGCCGACGTGCGCGAGTTCGAACCATCGCAACGCTACGATCTGTGGCACGACCGCGCGGTGTTCCATTTCCTTACCGATCCGGCCGATCGCGCCGCGTACATGGCGGCGCTGCGACGCAGCCTGAATCCGCGTGGGCATGTCGTCATGGCGACGTTCGCCCTGGATGGACCGGCGCGCTGCAGCGGTCTGGACGTGGCGCACTACGACGCGGCCTCGCTGCATGCCGAATTTGGAGCGGATTTCGACATGCTCGAATCGCGCCGCGAGATACACCTCACTCCGGTGGGCGCCGAACAGCGTTTTACCTGGGTGCATCTGCGCTTGCGCTAGCATTCGCAAAATGCACCTGCAAATCCTCGATCTCGACGGCTCGCTCGACGCACAACAATCCACGCTGCGCACGGCCGCGACCTGGAATTCGGTTTCCACAATTGCGTTGCGCGATCTCGGCCCGCGCCTGCGCCTGTGGAGCCGCGCACGCACGATTCGGCTTGCGCGCGCGCGCATCGCGGCGCAGGCCCCGGACGGTCCTACCCTGCACTTGCTGGGATCCGGCGATTTCCATCATCTGGCCGCCGTGCTGATGGAG
>JAJXWU010000065.1 GCA_021781425.1 Pseudomonadota bacterium | reverse complement strand
GCGGCGATGTCGATGAGCAGGCCCGGCACCCACAGGCCGCGCGGGTAGGCGAGGTACGAGCCGACCCATTCCGGCTTGAACTTGTCCTTGTAGCGGCGCACGCCCTGGTAGTTATAGAAGCGATTGCCGTAGGTGAAGGCGAGTGCCGCCAGGCGCTCGTTGACGCGCGCATAGGGATTGTCGCCGACGCGCGAGAGTGGCGCCATGCCGAGACTGAACAGTTCGTAGCCCTGTTGCTGCGCCCACTGCATGACGTTGGCGAACAGGAAATCCATGGTGCTGCGCGGCGTGTCGGCGACATGGCGCATCAAATCCACGCTGGCGTGTCCACCCGGGCCATACGGGGGCAGAACATTCGAGAAAGCGATCAGTTCGCCCTCGCGATGCACGAGTCCGAGCGGACTCCAGGAAAAATACGCCGGATCGAAGCGGCCAAGCGAAAATCCCTTTTCGCCGCCGCCCTTGTCGGCGAGCCAGGCGTCGGAGACGCGTTCCAGATCCGTGAGCAGCGCCGTGTCGAACGGCGGCTGGACGAGGGTGAATGCCAGCTTTTCCTTGGCCGCCCGGTTCGTGGCCTGGCGCAGGTCCTCCCAGCGCTTGCCGGCCAGGGAAAATTCCTCCAGTCGCACCAGCGCAAGCTCGCCTAGCTTGAACAGGTCGAAGCCGTGGTCGTGGTAGCGCGAAAGGTCCGGCTCCAGCACCTCGTAGAACACCGGCACGCGATCCTGGGCATCGGCAAAGTGGCGGAAATCCAGGATCGCTCGATCGATCGCCGTGTCCGAGCCGCAAGGTGACCCCAATGCGACGAGCCGGTCGCGAACGCTGCCGTAGGCGATCACGGCCTGGTGGTCGGCGGCCCAGAACAGGTGCTTGTCGGCCATGAAGGTCAGGTGCGCGAACTCGCCGCCGCCGTGGGCGTTGTACAGGTCGCGCGCGCGTTCGAGTTCGACGCGGTCGGGCAGCGCGAGCTTGGGCCGGTTGACCGCAAAGGCCTGCCAGATGAGGTAGATGACGAGGCCGAGCAGCGCGGCGGCAAGCCCGCGGCCGATGCGCGAGGTGTGTTCGCCGAAACCGACATAGAACAGGTCGAAGGAATCGTCGCCCAGCACCTGGGCCACGCCGATCGCGAAGAACACCAGCACGCAAATCAGCAGGCCTGCGAACCAGCCGAAGGTGCGCGCCGAGTTCAGCGTCATCGCGCGGCGCGAGAACACGCGTTTGCGCGCGCGCAGCAGGGCGGCGACGGCGAGCAGGAACAGCGCCTCGCCGAAATGCAGGCCCTTGGTGATCGCCAAGGCCGCGCTGATCAATAGCAGCCATTGCGCGACGCGGTAGGCCAGACGCAAGCGGCCGTCGATACCTCGCGCGAGCCCGAGCAGCAGGACGCCCGACACCACCGAAAACCAGTTCGAGCCTTCCACCGCAAGGATCGGCAGATGCGCGCGCACGGTGGCGATGTGCTCGCTCACCGACGGGATCGCCGCCGACGCCAGTTGCATCGCGCCGGCGCCGAAGGTGAGGATCGCGAGCAGGCGCGTGCCGAAGTCCGCGACCAGGGTGGCGGGCAGTCCGAGCAGGCCGAACAGCGGATGCCCGGCAAGGCGCGTGCGCAGGCGCGCGAGCAGGGGCAGGCGCGCGCTGAGCATTTCCGAGCCCATGTACAGCGCGATCAGCAATGGCAAAAGGTAATAGGCGATGCGGAACAGCATCAGGCCCGAGACCACGGCGGCCTTGTCGTAGCCGGCCTCGGTCAGCGCGAGCAGGATCAGCCCGTCGAACACGCCGAGTCCGCCCGGCACCTGGCTTACCAGGCCTAGTACGCCGGCGCCCGCGAATGCGCCGAGCAACAGGCCCGGCTTGACGTGTTCGCCGGAGAGGTAAATGCAGGCATACAGCGTTGCCGCGGCGAGCAGCCAGTCGATGAGTGAAACGAGCGTGAGTTCTACCTTCAGGCGCAGCGGCGGAATGCCGACATCCTGCGGCAGCCAGCGCATCAGAGCGCGGCGCGTGGTGAGGAAGAAGTACAAAGGCAGGTAGAGCGCGGCGGCGATGAGCACCGCTGCGGCGACCCAGCGCTGTGCGCTGCCGCTGGTCAGCGGCAGCGAACTTGTCGCCAGCGTCGCGATCACGAGCAGCGACAAACCGGAGAGCAGCGACAACGCCTGCATGCCGATCAGGGCGGCGGCGCGCGACAGCGGCACCTTCAGGCCGGAGAGGCCCATCAGGCGCACGCTCGCGCCCATCGCGCCGGAAAGGTTGAGCGTGTTCGCCATGGAGTTGGCGACGAAGGCGAGGCGAAAGCAATCGCGCGCGTGCAGGCCGAGTTTGAGCCAGCGCGCGATCAGCCAGTCCACGCTGCCGGTGAACGTGACGCCGAACAGGGCGAGCGCGGCGACGCCGAGCGCCGGCAGGGTCGGCACGCCGATCAGGGTGCGCTGGATGTCCTGGAGCGGAAACTCGCCGGCCTCGCGCCACAGCAGCCAGGCGGTGAGCGCCAGGAATCCGACCGGCACGATCCAGCGCAGGCGGGATAAAAGGCTCGGCCCGGCGGTGGACTCCTCGCTCATCGGATGCCGCCGGTACTCAGCGGTTGCGCTCGGCCACGCGTGGTTCCGGCGCGGCACTGCGCAGCAGCTCGATCAGGCCGGCGCGGTACTGCGGCACCCAGTTGCGCGGCACGCCATAGCCATGGCCGACGTGCGGCAGGCTGATGACTTTTCCATTTTTTACTTTTTCCACAAAGCTCACCGTCGCCGGCGGATTGCAGACCTTGTCGATGTCGCCCTGCAGAACGATCCACGGCGCCGGCACGCGCGGCACGGTGTTGAAGACGAAGCCGTACGGCGGCTTGTGCTGCCTGTCCGCAGTCAGGCCGGTGTCCGTGCAGAACGGCTTGTGGTAGATCAGGTCCGGGCAGAAACCGAGCGTCATCGCGCCGGAGAAACGCTCGTCGCCGGCCTGCGCCAGAGCCGCGTAGGCGATGGTGGCGCCGGACGAGTACCCGATCAGCAACGGCCGGTAATGCTGCGGCAGGTCCATCGTGGACTTCACCTCGTTGCCGATGCGGGTCAGCGCGGCGGCGGCGTCGCTGCACTCCCCCGTGCCGGCGTCCAGCGACTTCAGAAGCGCGGGCG
>JAJXWU010000146.1 GCA_021781425.1 Pseudomonadota bacterium | reverse complement strand
CGCGGCCCAAGTCAAACGCATCGGCATGATCGCCGAGTTGCTCGGCCAGTTCTACGGGCTCGACGAAAAAACCACCGATGCATTGCGCATGGCATCACCGCTGCACGACATCGGCAAGATCGGCATTCCCGACGCTGTGCTCAACAAGCCGGGACTGCACACGTCCGAGGAAACGGCGATCATGCGCTCGCATGCCGAGCTCGGCGCCAAACTGCTGTCGATGTCGCAGCGTCCGCTGCTTCAGCTCGCGGCCGAGATCGCGATGACCCACCACGAAAACTGGGACGGCTCGGGCTATCCGCGCAGCCTGTCCGGCGAGAGCATTCCCATCGGCGGACGCATCACCATGCTCGCGGATGTCTTCGATGCGCTCGGTAGCCGGCGTTGCTACAAGGAGCCGTGGCCGGCCGAGGACATCCGCAGCTTCATCGTTCAGCAAAGCGGCGTGAAGTTCGAACCGCGCCTGGTCGAACTGCTGTTCGAGAACTGGGATCGGGTGCAGGCAGTGCGCGGGCAGTTGCCGGACTGAGGTTCAGCCGCTGTTGCGCGGCAGGAAAATCTCGAATACGGCGCCGGCGCCCGGCGCGCTCTCGACGCGGATGCTGCCCTTGAGCAACTGCGTCACCAGATTGTAGACCACGTGCAAGCCGAGTCCCGATCCGCCCTTGCCGCGGCTGGTGGTGAAAAACGGCTCGAAGATGCGCAAGCGGACATCCTCGCTCATGCCCACGCCGTTGTCGCGGTAGGTCAACTCGACCACGGTGCTGTTGAGACGGGCTTCGATGGCGATGGTTCCGTTCTGTCCCGGCGCAAACGCGTGGTGCAGCGAATTCATCACCAGATTGCTCACGATCTGGTACAGCGCGCCCGGATAGGTATCGAGCGGAATCGGTTCCGGGCAGATGATGTGGACCGTATGCGGCGTTTTCTTCAGGCTCGGACCCAGCGACGTCAGGATGTCGTTCAGATACGCACCCAGTTCGATGCTGCGGCGTTCCTCGGTGGTCTGGTCGACTGCAACCAGCTTGAAACTCTTGATCAGCCGGTCGGCACGCTGCAGATTGCGCAGGATGATCTCCGAACTTTCTCCGATGGTGGCATGAAAACCCGCCAGATCGACGGGATCGAGCGATTGCGCGCGCGCGATGCGCATCGCCTCTTCGCGCAGGTGCGAGGCGGCGGTGACAGTCACGCCCAGCGGCGTGTTGATCTCGTGCGCGATGCCGGCAACCAGACCGCCGAGCGCCGCCATTTTTTCCGATTCCATCAACTGACGCTGCGCCTGAGTGAGCTGTTCCAGCGTCTGCCGAAGTTCCGCATTCGCGCGGCGCAGATCCATGGTGCGCGCATCCACGCGCGATTCCAGTTCCTCGTTCAGTTTGCGCAGCGACTCCTCGGCGCGCTTGAGCATGGTGATGTCCTGGGTGGTGCCGACCAAGCGCACGGCATGCCCGCTGGCGTCGCGTTCGACCACACGGCCGCGGGTGAGCATCCAGCGCCACTCGTCGTTCATGTCCTGGGTGCGGAAAGCCGTTTCCAGGAAGGCAGTCTCACCCTTCAGATGCGCGACCAGGTCGCGCAGGAATCCCGGCAGGTCTTCCTTGTGCACGTAAGGCGTATAGGAATTGACTTCATCGCGCAGGTACTGCGAAACCTTCAGGTTCGGAAGCCGGTTCTCGCGGACGATCGAGCCGGTGCGCAGATCGGCATCCCACAATTCGCCGCCACTGCCCCACAGTGCGTACTTGAGGCGTTCGGCACTGACACGGATCACCTCGCGCGCGCGTTCCTGACGCTGCCAGCTTTCGCGGGTGCGCCAGCCGCCGATGCCAACGACCAGCGCCAGGGCCGCGCAATAACCCAGGATCGCGAGCGGCGAAACCCACGGCGCCGGCAACACACGCACCGACATCCGCGCCTCGCGCGTGTTCCACGGAAACCCCGCCCGCCGCGCGCGCACGCGCAACAGGTAATCGCCGGCCGGTAGATCCGTGTAGGTGGCGAAACGCCGCGACGCGTCGGTGTCGATCCATTGCTCGTCGTGGCCTTCCAGCAGATAGGCATACTCGACCGACTGCGGATCGGCGAAACCGAATGCGCTGAATTCGAAACCGATGTTGCGCTGCCGGTAGCCGAATGTGACCGTGCCGCCGGTCCACGGCGCGGCGCGCAGCGGCGATTGCGCATCCTGCCAATCCAGCTTGACCGGCTGGTTGTTGAGCAGGACTTCGGTAAGGATGGGCGTCGGTATCGGCGGCAGGCCGACCTGTCCCGGATCAAACAGCGTTGCGCCGGAAGGACCGCCGAACAGGATGCGCTTGTCCGGCAACTGGGCCGCGACATTGATGTAATAACCTTGCGTGAGCGTTCCATCCGACGGACCGAAATTGACGATGTGGCGGCTGGCCGGATCGTAGCGGCTGATTCCGGCCGTCGTGCTGATCCACAAGGCGTGGTGCGCGTCCTCCACGATGCTGCCGATCGCATCCGCAGCCAGTCCCTGAGCGCTGGAAATCGTCTCGAAGCGCGGGTTGGCATAGCTGCCCGGCACCAAATGGTTCATGCCACCGCCCTGAGTACCGATCCAGATCTCGCCGCGGCTGTCCTGCAGGAACGTGGTCACCGTGTCGTTGCTGAGCGACTGCGGATCGCGCGGATCGGCACGGAAATGCTCGAATCGACCGCTGGCGCGGTCGTAGCGATCGAGTCCGCCGGGGCGCAAAGCGAGCCACAGCGCGCCGCGCCTATCCTCCAGCAGGCTCGCGACGGGGCCGAAGCCGATGCTGTCCGGATTGGCGGGCTCGTGCTGATGATGCCGGAAGCGGGTGCAACCATCGCACAACTCGTCCAGGCCGGCATCCGCGGTTCCGACCCATAGCGTGCCTTGGCGGTCCTGCTCGGCAAAAAGCAGATCATCGCTAGCCAGGCTGGCAGGGTCGTCCGCGTCGTGCCGGTAACGGACGAATTGCGAAGCGCCGGCCGGCAGACGCAGCAGGCCGCCGCCGGCGGTGGCGATCCACAGGCTGCCGTCGTGGCCGCGCGTAATCTGCTCGATCAGCGCCATCGGCAAGGCGTCGGGTTTGTTTTCGTCCGGCACGAAACGCTGGACGACGCCTTTCTCCGGATCGAACCTCACCATGCCGCCGCCCCTGGGAAAGCCCATCCACAGCGTGCCATCCGGATTGGCCAGCGCGCCGACGACCGGATTGCCGGGCAGCGTGCGCGCATCGCCGGGAACCGAACGCAGGCTGACGAAGGCTTCGGTGCGAGGATCGTGGACGCTGATGCCGTTGTTCCACGATCCCGCCCAGACCAGGCCATCGCGATCGATCAGGACGGTTTCCTGACGGTCGGCGCCAAGACTGCGGGGATTGGCCGGATCGTGGCGAAACTGCGCGATGCGGCCGCTGTCCGGATCGATGCGCAAAAGGCCATTCGCCTTGGTCGCCACCCACAAGCGCCACTGGCGGTCGAATTTCAGTTCGCGGATTTCATCGCCCGGCAGTGCATGCGCGTCGTCTGCGCCCTCGTGATACCAGGCCACAGCCTTGCCCGACTCCGAAAAACGGTAAAGCCCTGCCGCCGTTGTGGCCGCCCAGATATCGCCCGTCGGGCCGATCGCCAGGGCGCGAACGTCCAGCGACTGCGCGGGATCAAAGCGCAGCTCACGCAAATGGCCGGCGTCCACATCGCATTGCCACAGGCCGTCGCGACTACCGATCAACACCGAGCCATCGCGTGCCTGCAGCAGAACGCGCACATTGGCGAGCATGGATTGGTCGCCCAGCGGTGCATCCAGGAAACGGTTGGTGACGCGATCCAGCCACTGCAATTTGCCTCCGGTGCTGGCGACCCACAGCCAGTCGCGCCGGTCGAGCATGAGTGCGGTGACATGTTCCGAGGCGACGCTATCGCTGCGCATCGGATCCGCCGCGTATTGTTCAAAACGGTCCAGCACCGGATCGTAATGATCCAGTCCGCCCGCCTGAGTCCCGACCCACAACGAGCCATCCTGGTCCGCGGCCAGCGCGGTGATGGCGTTGTCGCTCAGCGTCCCGGGTCGGTTGCGGACATGCTTGAAGACTTTGAAATCATAGCCGTCGAAGCGGTTCAGGCCATCCTGGGTACCGATCCAGAGGAAACCGGCGCCATCCTGCGCCATCGCCAATGCGGTGGCTTGCGAAAGTCCGTCGCCGGTACTGTAGTTGCGGAAACGCACGTCGACGACGCCCGGCGCCGCGCGCCCGACGCCGGCGACGCACAGCAGCGCCGCGGCGAAAGCCGCCAACCGCAACCATGGACGCCCCCTGCCCGGCATGGAATGCAGGCTACGCGCGGCGCTCCGCCCTTGCAAGCGCCGTCCTTCCGGCAGCGCGGCTCCGGAAAAAATCCACATTGCAACATGGCCGATAGTGTGAATATTCTAGCGGTGGCGTCCACTCTACCTGCATAGTGCCGCCGCCGGGTTCGAACTTTCATTGGAGGAGGGAAACGTGAGCAAGTCAAAACCGAAGGCAAAATCGGCCAAACTCAAGGCCGTCAAATCCAAGGCTTCCAGGCCTGCCGCCGCCACTGGCAAATCCGCCGCAGCGCCACGGCGCGCGCCGGTCAAACCGGCCCCGAAGCTGGCCAAGCCGCAGCCCAGGTTGGCCAAGCCCACCCCCCCCGTCAGCGGCAAATCGATCATGGAGTCCGCCCAGCAGATCTGGCTCGCCGGCCTGGGAGCCTTCGCCAAGGCGCAGGAACAAGGCGGCGCCATGTTCGATACCCTGCTCAAGGAGGGCAGCCATCTGGAACAGAAAACCCGCAGACTAGCCACCGGCAAGGTGGACGATGTGCGCGATGCGGTGGAAAGCGGCGTGACTCAGGTACGCGAGCGCACCCAGGAAACCTGGGATCGGCTGGAGCAGGTCTTCGAGGATCGAGTTTCGCGCGCACTGGCCAAGCTCGGCGTTCCCGGGCGCAAGGATCTGGACGACCTGCTAAAGCGGGTCGACGAACTCAACCGCGACGTGCGCAAGCTCACCGGCGGCGGATTGCGGCCTGGCTTGACCCAAGTCATGAACAACACCGTGCGCCGCGCCCGCGACGATTTGTCGGATCTCGCACGCGAGCTCGAAGAAGCGCAACTTGCTGCCAAACAGACCATGAAGCGCACGGTCGCCAAGGTGAAGAAGGCGGTCAAGTCCGCCAGCCGTTGATCGGTTCAACCTGCCAGCCGCACGAAGCCGAAGGATCCCTCCCCCCATAGGCTTCGGCTGGCGGGTTCTTCTTTGGAAGGCCTGCACAACCCGATCCAGGGGTTGGCAGCTCGCGCCGAGCTCGAAGTGAATTCGTGCTCGGCTACGACGAACCACGCTCCGCGAGCTTGATTCGGGGGCGAGGTATCCTGCCTCGCGCAACTCCCTAGTCGTGCGGCGATTTCATGCGCAGGCATGACTTCCGTCGTGTTGCTCCATCACCCGCTGTGAACGATCATGCCGGTTTGCCCTGTCGGGAAAATCGCATGTTCCGATTCCGCGTCGTCATCGCCCTGCTTCTCCTGATCGTCACGGCCGCATCGGCTGCCAGTACGGCCGATTTCGGCAATCTGCACTGGCGCCTCGCTGGTCCGTTCCGTGGCGGGCGCGTGCTGGCCGTCGCGGGCGATCCTTCCGACTCGCAGCATTTCTACTTCGGTGCGGTCAACGGCGGAGTATGGGAATCGCACGACGCCGGGCGCACCTGGAATCCGATTTTCGATTCGCAGCCGGTCGGCTCCATCGGCGCGCTCGCGCTCGCCCCGTCCGATCCGAAGACGATCTATGTCGGTACTGGCGAAGCCGACATGCGCTCGGACATCGCCCAGGGCGACGGCATGTACAAATCCGTCGACGGCGGCAAGACCTGGACGCACATCGGCCTGACCGATACCCGGCAGATCGAACGCATCTTGGTCGATCCATCCGACGCTCGGCACGTATACGTGGCCGCACTGGGTCATCCCTACGGACACAACGATGCGCGCGGCGTCTTTGAATCGCACGACGGCGGCACAAATTGGCGCAAGATCCTCGGCCCGAATCCGGACACCGGTGCCATCGACCTCGCTTTCGAACCCGGCAATCCGTCCACGATCTACGCGGCGCTGTGGCAGACGCGACGGCCACCGTGGAACGTCTATCCGCCGTCCAACGGTCCAGGCAGCGGCCTATACAAGACCACGGATGGCGGCACCCACTGGACGCGCATCGAGGGCCACGGGTTCGCCTCTGGCACGCTCGGCCGCATCGGTCTGGCAATTTCCAAAGCGGCGCCAAAGCGCGTCTACGCCATCGTCGATGGCGACGAAGGCGGCCTTTACCGTTCCGACGACGCCGGCGCGAACTGGCAGAAGACGACTGGCGACGACCGCATCTGGCAACGCGGCTGGTATTTCGGCGAGATCGCGGCCGATCCCGAGAATCCGAATCGCATCTACGCGATGAACACGATCGTGTTGCGCAGCGACGACGGTGGCAAGACCTTCATCGCACTAAAGGGCGATCCGACCGGGGACGATTTCCACGCGTTGTGGATCGATCCGAGCGATCCGCAGCGCCAGATCCTCGGCGTGGATCAGGGCGCACTGGTAACCCTCGACGGCGGCAGGACCTGGAGCTCCTGGTACAACCAGCCGACGGCGCAAATCTACCACGTCAGCACCGACAACCGTTTCCCTTACTGGATCTATGGTGCGCAGCAAGACTCGGGCGCCATCGGCCTGCCCAGCCGCGGCGGCAGCGGCGACGGCATCACCATGCGCGAATTCGACGAGGTCGCGGTCGGCGGCGAGAGCGACAACATCGCGCCGGATCCGGACGACCCGCAAACCGTTTTCGGCGGCCGCGTGGACAAGCTCGACCTGGGCACGCAGCAGGTACGCAACGTCGATCCGACGTTGGCCCTGCCCGCACTCAACCGCGGCACCTGGACGCTGCCACTGGTGTTTTCGCCACGTCAGCCGCATGTACTGTTTTTCGCGAATCAGCGCGTGTTCCGCACGGACGACCACGGCGAGCACTGGCAATCGATCAGTCCCGATCTCACGCGCGAGGATCCGGGTGTACCGAAAAACCTGGACCCCGTCACTGCCGCGGACAATCTGGGTCAGGGTCCGCGCCGTGGCGTCGTCTACGCGTTGGCGCCCTCGCCCGCAGCCGACGGCCTGATCTGGGCAGGCACCGACGATGGCCTGATATGGCGCACCCGCGACGATGGCGCACACTGGGACAACCTCACACCGAAGCCGCTCACGCCGTGGTCGAAGGTCAGCGTCATCGATGCTTCCGCGTTCGCTGCGGACAGCGCTTATGCGGCTATCGACCGGCATCGACTTGACGACCAACGGCCCTATATCTATCGCACCCATGACGGCGGCAAGAGCTGGCAGCTCATCGTGTCCGGCATCCCCGGCAACGAGCCGGTGAACGTGGTGCGTGCCGATCCGGTGCGGAAGGGGTTGTTGTACGCCGGTACGGAGCGCGGTGTTTACGTTTCCTTCGATGATGGCGATCATTGGCTGACGTTGCAGAAGAATCTGCCCGCCACTTCGGTGCGCGACATCGCCATGCACGGTGTAGATCTGGTGCTGGCAACCCACGGCCGCGGCATTTACGTCATGGACGATATTTCGGCGCTGCGTCAAACTGATGCGAAAGAGGAAAGCGCCAAATTCTGGCTGTTCGCACCTGCGCCTGCATACCGCGTTCGCCTACCCGAATTCACCGGCACCCCGATGCCAAAGGACGAGCCGATGGCGCCAAATCCGCCAGTGGGCGCCTATCTCGATTACACGTTGAATACACCTGCTAAATCGCCGATCAGTCTGGATATTTTCGACTCTAGCGGTGGACTCGTTCGGCACTATTCCAGCTCTGATGCGCCGCCACCGACCGACCCGACGAAACTGTCCATCGCACCGGAATGGGTGCAAACACCCAGCACCCTGTCGGTTCAGCCGGGGACACACCGTTTCGTCTGGCCGTTGCGCTATCCGGCGCCAGCCCCAGCCGGCAAACCCGCTCCATGGGCCGACGGCCTGTGGGCACCGCCAGGCGGATACCGCGTGGTGCTCACAGTGGACGGCGTCAAACAGGAACAGCCGCTGCGGGTTCTTGCGGATCCGCGCGTGCACCTGCCGGCATCGGCCTATGCCGAGCAGTTCGCGCTGGCACAGTCGATCCAGGCGCAAAGCGTGCGCGTTGCATCCGCGGCCCGCGAGTGCGGCGAGCTCCTGCGTGCGCTGAGCCAAACCGGCAATACGAAATTCGACCGCACGATCGGCGCATTGCGTGAACGCGTCCGCGCACTCGATGGCTCGCGTGAGGCACCCAATCCGCACAATGCCTGGGCCTATCCTCCGCGCGATACGAAGAACTTCAAGTTTCTTGCCGGATCGCTCATGAAACTCCAGAGTGCGGTCGACGGCGCCGATGCCGCACCATCCATCGACACACAGGACGGCTTCAAGGCGCTGGCGCCGATGGTCGATGTGGTGTTGCAAGCATGGAACGAGTTGAAATCGCGCGACTTGGCGGCGTTGAACGCAAAGTTGAAGGCAGCCGGAAAGGAGCCGATCGACCTGAAGTGACGATGGCGCCATCCCTGGCGTTCTTCCGTTCGGCAGCTTTGGAGCAAGCTTCCAATTGGCGCCGAGGCGGCGTTGCGGCGCCATCCTGGCGCTCTTCCGTTCGGCAGCTTTGGAGCAAGCCTCTAATTGGCGCCGACGGCGGCGTTGCGGCGCCATCCTGGCGCTCTTCTGTTCGGCTGCTTTGGAGCAAGCTTCCAATTGGCGCCGACGGCGGCGTTGCGGCGCCATCCTGGCGCCCTTCCGTTCGGCTCCTGCCTCACCAGAAAACACGGCGCGCGATGCCATTCAAGGCATCGTGCAAGCGCCGCGTTTTCTACCAATGCACCCCGCGCATCAGCGATGCGAACGCAACTTGTTCGCTGGTCGGCTGCGCATCCAGCTCCCCGCGTCCCTTCATGCCCTTGGCGGCAGCCGAGTCCGGGAACAGGCGAAACGCCGTATTCATCAGGATTTCGTAGGCACGCGGCGCCAGTGCGTAGAAGATCTGCGCGAAGGTGCCGAGCCGCGTCGCCATGCGCACCGGCCGCTCGATGATCGCCTCGACGATCATGTCCGCAGCCTCGTCCGGCGATAGCGTCGGCACCGATTCGTACATCTTGGTCGGCGCGATCATAGGCGTCTTCACCAGTGGCATGTTGATCGTGGTGAAATTGATGCCGTTGTCGGAGAACTCGGCCTGTGCGCAACGCGAGAACGCGTCAAGCGCGGCCTTGGACGACACGTAGGCCGAAAAGCGCGGTGCGTTGGTAAGCACGCCAATCGAGGAGATGTTGATGATATGACCGCGATGGCGTTCGGCCATGCCGGGCAGAAAACCCATGATCAGACGCAGCGAACCGAAATAGTTGAGTTGCATCGTGCGTTCGAAATCGTGGAAGCGGTCGTAACTGGATGCGATCGCACGTCGGATCGAGCGCCCGGCGTTGTTGATCAGGATGTCCACGCCCTTGTGCTCGGCAAGCACTTTCCGCACCAGTTCGTCACAGGATTTTGGATCGGACAGATCGGCCACATAGGCGTGGCAGACGCCGCCGGCGCCGACGATTTCGCTGTGCGTGGCGTTGAGTTCCTCCTCGCCGCGCGCACAGATGATCACCTTCGCGCCCGCGCCCGCAATCTTGAGTGCCGCCGCCTTGCCAATGCCCGATGATCCGCCGGTGATCAGGGCGGTGCGACCGCGCACCTTGCCCGACAGCGAGTGATCGACGAACAGGTCGGGATCAAGGTGCCGCTCCCAGTAATCCCACAACCGCCATGCGTAATCGGGAAGATCCGGCACGCGGATTTTCGTGCCTTTGAGAGCGCGCTCGGTTTCGCGGCAGTCGAAGCGCGTCGGATAGTTGATCATGCCGATTGCCGCCGCGGGAATGCCCAAATCCCGCAACACCGCTCCGGTAAACCGCTTGACCGGCGGCAGCCCGGCCAGCGCCTGCTTGATCATCGGCGGAATGAAGCCGAACATGCGTGCGTCCAGGCGCATGGTCATCTGCGGCGCATGTCCGGCACGCGCGAAGATGTTCAGTACTTCGCCGATGCGGCGCGGCGCCGGATCGGTGAGATGGAAACAACCGCCATCCAGGCCCGCTTTGTGCGCGATGTGATCGAGTGCGGCGGCGACGAAATCCACCGGCACCATGTTCACGCGCCCGCCCTCCAGGCCGACGGTCGGCATCCACGCCGGCAGCGCTTCGCGCAGTTTCTTCAGCGCGCGGAAAAAGTAGTAGGGTCCGTCGATCTTGTCGATTTCACCGGTTTTGGAATGGCCAATGACTACACTTGGCCGATAGATGCGATGCTTGATTTTCGCGCCGCGTACCAGCGCCTCGGCGTCGTGCTTGGTGCGGAAGTAGGGATGCTCGAGGCTTTCGGCCTCGGCGAACATGTCTTCGCGGAAGACGCCTGGATACATTCCGGCAACCGCAATCGAGCTTGCGTAATGGAAACAGCCGGCCTTCAGGGCCGCCGCAAGTTCCAGCGCGTGCCGTGTACCTTCGACGTTCGCCGCGATCTGGCTATCCGCATCGGCAGCGAGATCATAAACCGCGGCCAGATGAAAGAAGTGCCTGACCTTCCCCGCCAGCGCCTTGCGCTGTGCGGGCGTCAATCCCAGCATCGGTTTGGTCAGGTCACCGATCACCGGAATCAGGCGCCTGCCCTCGGTACCGAAACGCGCGCGCAAATCCTCGAATTTTTTTTGCGATCCCCTGCGTAGCAGACAATGGATATCGCCCTGACGCGCCAAAAGTTGCTCCAGCAAGTGCCGGCCGATGAATCCGGTGGCACCCGTCACGAAATAGGTCATGGCATGTATCCCCTCAGTGCAGAATGCAAAGATAGCAAAGCCAACACTCGTTTGACACGCTCGGTCGCTTTTGCCATTGTCCACCGCCGCAGCCGTACGCAAACGCCCCGGGGAACGACATGGCCGACCTGAAAACCAAGTTCGCGCAAGCCGCCGAAGACGTCAAAAAGCTCGACGAACGCCCCGACAACGACACCCTGCTCAAGCTCTACGCGCTATTCAAGCAGGGTTCCGATGGCGACGTCTCCGGGCCGAAACCCGGTTTTTTCGATTTCGTCGGCACCGCCAAATACGAGGCATGGGCCAAACTCAAGGGCATGAAGGCCGACGAGGCGATGCAGAAGTACATCGACCTGGTAAAAAAACTACGCGGCTAGACCATGGTGCAGTTGTTCAAGAACGTAGCGAGCGAAAGCAGGTCGCGCGTCGCCGGCGTGCGAGATGCCGAGCGCAGTAGTTTTTGACATGGCGGCAAAGCAGACGCGAGAGCGGATCCTCGACACCAGCCTGGCGATGTTCAACGCGCAGGGCGAACCCAACGTCACCACCAATCACATCGCCGACGAGTTGGGCATAAGTCCCGGCAACCTGTATTACCACTATCGCAACAAGGACGACATCGTCGAGCGCTTGTTCGCGCGCTACGAATCGCGCATGGACGATGCGCTTTCGGTTCCCGAAGGCCGCCTGCCGAATCTCGAGGATGTCTGGCTGCAACTGCACCTGGTCTTCGAGTGCATGTGGGAATACCGCTTCCTGTACCGCGACCTGGTCGACATTCTCGCGCGCAATCGCAAATTGCGGCAGCGCTTTGCTCGCATCCTCAACCGTGCCGCGGCCAGCGCGCAGACGGTGCTCAAGGGCCTGGCACAGGCCGAGATCCTGCGTGCGACGGAGGACGAAATCCACGCCACCGCCGAGAACGTTCTCCTGGTAGCCACGTTCTGGCTCAACTACCACGCCGTTCGCGGCGTCAATCCGGAGCCGGCCCAGAACGACCTCAGCCACGGCATCTATCAGGTGATGCTGCTGATCGCGCCATTCCTGCGCGACGCGGAGCGCACACATCTGAACACGCTGGCGCAGGCCTATCGACGTTAGGTTCTCCACAAAAAAACGGCCGCGCGTGGCGGCCGCAAACTTCCGTTGGAGTGTGAATTCTTTACTTCGCGGCCTTGAGCTGGCGGCTCAATGCGCTCATGCGCTGGCTGAGGGCCTCGATATCGGCCTTCGACGGAATGCCGAGTCTGGCGAGCACGCCGGCAACGGCATTCTGTACGGCTGCGCCGATCCTGGCGGCGTTGCGCTTGAGATCGACGCGCAACGGCGCGACGGCACCTTTCACATGCACGGCAGCGTCGGCGCCGACTTCGCGCGCGAGCCGCTGCGCGCGTGCCTGGAATTGCCTGCCCTCGGCGGAGAGTCCGGCGAGCAGTTCGGTGCCGCGCTTCTGCGCGATGGAAACCGCGCCCAGACCGGCCAGCCAAACGGCGTGGGCCTTGCCCGCCGTGGACGACGTCTGATTCTTGTTCCGCTTGTTAGCCATGGTGTGCCTCTGAGGTTGGAAACCGCCGCAAAACGGCGTTGCGTCAAACTTATCCGCAGCGGCTAGAACATTCACACTAGGCAATGTCGAAAAAGTCCACCACCCCGGTTTCCAGCGAATACTCCGCGCCGACCACACTGAAGCCTTTCTGTTCGATCAGGCTTTCCATGAGCTCGGAACCGTGCCGAAGGTGATTGGTGGATGCACGGATGTTTGCCCGCACCGCTTCGCGGCTCAGGGCCTTCAGGTCGTTGC
>JAJXWU010000179.1 GCA_021781425.1 Pseudomonadota bacterium | reverse complement strand
GCCGGGCATGCCGGAAGTCGATTATTCCGGCTCGGACATCGTCGGCGAACTCGACCTGCGCCTGAACGACAACTGGGAACTGAAGTGGGACCAGCAGTACAACCCGAACTCGCGCATTCTCGATCCACAGACGCAGCTGCTGGTCGAGAACCTGCACCATACCGATCTGTCCGCGATCAGCGTCGAGCACCGCTTCGGCGCGGAAGGCACGGTGAATTTCTCCTACCGCTTCCGCCGCGGCCTGCTCGAACAGGTCGACACCTCGGCCCTGTATCCGCTCAACGCCAAGTGGAGTCTGGTCGGCCGCTACTACTATTCGCTGCTGCACAACCAGTTGCTCGAGGCTTTCGCCGGCGCGCAGTACGACAGTTGCTGCGTGGCCATGCGCGTGCTGGTGCGGCGCTACATCAACGTCATCGGCCAGCTCAAACCGAGCAACGGCGTGTACTTCGAACTGGAATTCAAAGGCCTGGGCAGCACCGGCACGCGCACCGAGAACTTCCTGAGGCGTGCTATCCTTGGCTACCAGTAAACGTCCGTCCGCGTAACGGATTTATTACTCCGCGATCCGCATAATTGCGCGGTTTCCGCGCAACGTATCCCTTATCGAACCCTCATTCCGATGAACCGAATCGTGCTTTGCCTGTGTTTTCTGGTTTCCGCGCTCGGCGCCTGGTCAGGCCTGTCGGCGCAGGCCTTGCTGCCGACGCAGCCGCTGGACCGCATCGTCGCCATAGCCGACGACAATGTCATCCTGCAAAGCGAGCTCGACGCGGCCGTGGCCAACGTGCTCAACCAGTACCGCGCCAACCCGCAGCAGTTGCCGCCGCGCAATGTCCTTGAGCGCCAGGTGCTGGAGAGCCTGATCATGCTGCGCCTGCAGGTGCAGCGCGCCAAGGACACCGGCATCCGCGTCAGCGACGCCGACATCGACCAGGCCGTGCAGCGTGTGGCCGAAAACAACAAGATAAGCGTGGATCAACTGCGCAGCTCGCTCGCCCGCGACAACATGAGCTACGAGGATTTCCGCAATCATCTGCGCGACCAGATCATGGTGCAACGCCTGCAGCAGCGCGTCGTGCAGAGTCAGTCCAACGTCAGCGATTCCGAAATCGACATCCTGCTGGCCAGCAACAGCCTCAAATCCGGCGAAGTCCACCTGCAACACATCCTGATCGGCCTGCCCAATGGCGCCGACGCGTCGCAAATCGCGGCGGCACGCGCCAAGGCCGACGAAGTCAAGGCCAAGATCGACGGCGGCATGGACTTCACCACCGCCGCGATCCAGTACTCCAGCGCGCAGGACGCGCTGCAGGGCGGCGACCTCGGCTGGCGCCGCTACGACGAGGTGCCGGAGGCGTTCGCCAATCTCGTCGAGGGCATGAAGCCCGGCGAGGTTTCGCAGCCGCTGCGCGGCCCGAGTGGCTTCCACATCGTCAAGGTGGTGGACAAACGCGCCGAGGGCAAGCAGGTCGTCACCGAGTACCACGCGCGCCATATCCTGATCAAGGTCGGCGAACTGACCAGCAGCGCCGAGGCGAAGAAGACAATCGAGGACATCCGCCATCGCATCGTCGACGGCCACGAGGATTTCGCCGCGCTGGCGAAAAAGGACTCGCAAGATCAGAACACGGCCAGCGCCGGCGGCGACATGGGCTGGTTCCCGATCGATCAATACGGCTCGGCCGTGGCCTCCCAGCTCGCCACGCTCAAGGATGGTGAGATTTCGCAGCCGTTCCAGAGCGACCTGGGCTGGCATATCCTGCAGCTCGAAGGCACGCGCAAGCAGGACCGCACCAAGGAAATGAAGCGCGAACAGGCTCGCGACGTCATCCGCAATCGCAAGGCCGAACAAGCCTACGAGGATTTCCTGCGCCAGTTGCGCTCGGAGTCGTTCGTCGAAATCCGCCTGCCGGGTGCGGAGAACAAGCCGGAAACGGAAAAACCGGCGCCCTGAACGAAGCCGTGAACGACCGGTCCTTCCTGCCGCGTCTGGCGATAACGCTCGGCGAACCCGCTGGAATCGGACCCGAAATCGTCGCCGCGCTTGCGGCGACCGGCATTTCCGCAGACCTGATCGCCATCGGCGACAAGGATCTGCTTCTGCTCGCCGCGCAAGTGCGCGGCATCGCGCTCGAACTGGAAGCCGACGACGGCCGGTGGCGGCGCGAACGCGCACCCGGATCGCTGCGCTATGTGCACGTTCCCGCGCCAGCACCGGTGGTTCCCGGCAAACTCGACGTGCGCAATGCGCCCTATGTCGTCGACATGCTGGCGCGCGCCGCGGACGGCTGCCTCGAAGGCGAATTCGACGCACTGGTCACCGCACCGGCGCACAAGGGAATCGTCAACGATGCCGGCATCGTCTTTACCGGGCACACCGAGTTCTTCGCCGAACGCGCCAAGTGCGACGTCGCGATGCTGCTCGCAACGGCAGGTCTGCGCGTCGCGCTGGCGACCACGCATCTGCCGTTGGCCGAAGTTCCCGGCGCGGTTACCGCCACCGCGCTTGTGCGCATTTTGCGCATTGTATACAATGATTTGCGCCACCGCTTCCGCATCGAAAACCCGCGTATCGGCGTGCTCGGCCTGAATCCGCACGCCGGCGAAGGCGGCCATCTGGGACGCGAGGAAATCGACGTCATCGCGCCAGCACTCGCCGCCCTGCGCGCCGACGGCATGCGCTTGGAAGGCCCGCTGTCGGCCGACACCGCCTTCGTGCCGTCGCAACGCGCGCGCTTCGATGCGTATCTCGCCATGTACCACGACCAGGGCCTGCCGGTGCTCAAGGCACTGGGTTTCGGTGATGCAGTCAACGTGACGCTCGGCTTGCCCTTCGTGCGCACCTCGGTCGATCACGGCACGGCGCTGGATGTTGCCGGAATCGGCAAGGCCGATCCGTCTAGCTTGATCGCCGCGGCGAAACTGGCGATGGAACTGGCCGCGCGCGCATGAACGCGCACGCGCATCGTCCTCGGAAAAGATTCGGCCAGCATTTCCTGCACGATCGCGGCATCCTCGACCGCATCGTCGATGCGATCGCGCCGCGAATGGGTGAGCAACTCGTCGAGATCGGCCCCGGCGAGGGCGCACTCACCCTGCCCTTGTTGCGCGCTGCCGGAGCGCTCACGGCCATCGAACTCGACCGCGACCTGATCGAACCGCTGCGCGACAAGGCGCGCGGCGTTGGCGAACTGATCATCGTCAATGCCGATGTACTGACCGTGGATTTCAGCGCGCTCGCGCAGGGTACGCCGATCCGGCTCGTCGGCAATCTGCCGTACAACATCTCGACGCCGATACTTTTTCATTGCCTGGAACACGCCACGACCATCACCGACATGCACTTCATGCTGCAGAAGGAAGTCGTCGAGCGCATGGCCGCGGCGCCGGGCAGCAAGACCTACGGCCGCCTGTCGGTGATGCTGCAACTGCGCTGCGCGGTCGAGCCGCTGCTGCGCGTGCCGCCGGGCGCGTTCCGGCCGCCGCCGCAAGTCGATTCGGCCGTGGTGCGGCTGGCCCCGTTGCCACCGGGACAGCTCCCCGATGGCGATTTCGCCACCATCGAACGCATCGTGCGCGCCGCCTTCGGCCAGCGCCGCAAGACACTGGGCAATGCCTTGTCCAAGGTAATGGACACGGGAGCCATCACCGCTGCCGGTATCGATCCGCGCGCCCGTGCCGAGCAATTGCCGCCGGCAGCGTTCGTCGCACTGGCAAAACACGTTCGCGCATAGGTCGGGAAACTTGCCCTGCCGCGGCGCGTGCCGGACAATCCCGGCATGAGCGACGAACGTGCCTACTCCATACGCGTCAGCGTGACCACGCGCTTCCTGGACGATCAGTCCGAACCTGCGAACAACCGTTACGCGTTCGCCTACACCATCAACATCGCCAACACCGGCAGCATGCCGGCGAAACTGCTGACCCGTCACTGGATCATCACCGACGCCAACGGCCACGTGCAGGAAGTGCGTGGCGACGGCGTGGTCGGCGAACAGCCGCGTCTCAAACCCGGCGAGGGGTTCGAGTACACCTCCGGCGCCATTCTGGAAACCGCCGTCGGCACCATGCGCGGCAGTTACCAGATGCTGGCCGACGACGGTCGGCGCTTCGATGCGCCGATCGCGCCGTTCACCTTGTCGATTCCTCGAACGATCCATTGATCATGCGAGAGCGCCAAGGCCCCGGCTTCGACTGCGTTCTGCGCACATCCACAACCCCGATTGCGCGCTGCGCGCGCAATCGCCCCTTTAACTTAAGGGGGCTGAAGCCAGCGTTGTGGACGAGAGTCCGCTGATGGCGACCTACGCCATTGGTGACGTGCAAGGTTGTCACGACGAACTTTCGCGTTTGCTGGAAAAGCTCCGCTTCGATCCGGCACAGGACACGCTGTGGTTCTGCGGCGATCTGGTCAACCGCGGCGGGCAATCGCTGCAGGTGCTGCGCCTGGTGAAATCCTTAGGCGAGCGCGCCATCGTGGTGCTCGGCAATCACGATCTGTCGCTGCTGGCCATCGCCGAGCGCGACGAGGCGGACCAGGTCAAGGTAAATCCCGAGCTGCGCGAAATCCTGTTCGCGCCGGATCGCGATGCGTTGCTCGACTGGCTGCGCGCACGGCCGCTGCTGCACGCGGACCGCGACCTGAACTTCCTGCTCGTCCACGCCGGGCTCGCGCCACAGTGGACGATCGCGCATGCCGAGAGCGCCGCGCGCGAAGTCGAACAACGCTTGCGCGGTGACGGTGCGCGCCAGTTGCTGCTGTCGATGTTCGGCAACAAGCCGGACCGCTGGCACGCCCGTCTGCAAGGCCTGGATCGTCTGCGCGCGGCGATCAATGTGTTCACGCGCCTGCGTTTCTGCGACCTGCGCGGGCGCATTGCCTATCGCGAAAAAGGCGCGCCCGGCACACAGAAGCCCGGGCTGTATCCCTGGTTCGCGGTGCCCGGCCATGTGGCGCGCGAAATCCGCATCGTCTGCGGACACTGGTCCGCGCTCGGCCGCTTTCAGGGTATGGGCGTGTACGCCATTGACGGCGGCTGCGTGTGGGGCGGCGAACTGATCGCGCTGCGCCTCGATGGCGAAGAACCGCAGTTCGTCGCCATCAAATCCACGCGGCCCAGGCCGCCGGGCAAGTTCATCGAGTAGCCCAAGCCCGGTGCGGATGCGGTGTGTTAGAGTAAAACGTGTCCGGACAAATGACGCGCATAGCGCTTGCGCCCAGCGGAGGGTCGCCCGTGGAAAGTTCGCAACCCGTTTCGGAATCGCGCTACCGCGCCTTCATCAGCTACAGCCACCGCGACGAGGCATTCGCCGGCTGGCTGCACAAGGCACTGGAAACGTATCGCATACCGTCACGGCTGGTCGGAACCAAAACCACCGCCGGAATCGTTCCGCGCCGGATGAACCGGGTCTTCCGCGACCGCGAAGAACTTTCGAGTTCGCCCGAACTCGGCAGCAAGATCAACGAAGCGCTCAGCCAGTCCGAAAACCTCATCGTGATCTGTTCACCCGCCGCGGCCGTTTCGCGCTGGGTTGACGAAGAAGTGCGTTCGTACAAGCGCATGGGCCACGGCGAGCGCATCTTCTGCCTGATCGTCGATGGCGAACCCAATGCGACCGACCTGCCCGGCCGCGAAGCGGAAGAATGTTTCTGTCCCTCCTTGCGCTTCCAACTCGACGCGAGCGGTCAACTGACGAACGAACGGACGGAACCCATCGCCGCCGACGCGCGCGTAGGCAAGGATGGCAAGGCCAACGCCCGCCTGAAACTCATCGCCGGCATGCTCGGCGTCGGTTTCGATGCGCTCAAGCAACGCGAGCAGCAGCGTCGGGTGCGGCGCATGACCGCAATCGCGGCGCTCGCCGTAATCGTGATGCTGGTGACCAGCGTGCTCGCCGTGTATGCGTTGATCTCACGCCGCCAGGCCGTGGTGGCGCAGCAGGCCGCCGAACGCCGCCAGAAGCAAGCCGAGGATCTGGTCGGCTTCATGCTCGGTGATCTCAACGACAAGCTGACCCAAGTTGCCCGCCTTGACATCATGCAGGCAGTGGACGACAAGGCTATGGCGTACTTCCAGTCGCTGTCGGACACCGATGTTACGCCCGAGGCACTGGCGCAACGCGCCAAGGCACTGGAAAAGATCGGCGCAG
Source organism: Pseudomonadota bacterium (assembly GCA_021781425.1). Lineage (GTDB taxonomy): Bacteria > Pseudomonadota > Gammaproteobacteria > Xanthomonadales > Rhodanobacteraceae > Rudaea. Next base: position 6,569 of record JAJXWU010000179.1, on the reverse strand, counting down.
TGCGGATGGACCAAGGTCAGTTGCCGGCCGCCCTGCAGGCGTTCGATGCCTCCACCAGGATTACTGCGCAGCTGGCTGCCGAAAAACCTGCCGATGTCGAGCGACAGGTTGTGTACTCACGCACGCTTGCCTTCATCGGCATGGTGCATTGGAATCAGGGCAAACTCGATGCAGCGCAGCAGGATTTCGAAACTGCGCGACAGGCGCTGCAGCACTCGTTGCCACATGGGGAAAACGACCCGCCGCTTTTGATCCAACTGGAATATCTCAGCAACGATATTGGTCATGTGCTGGAGGCGCGGGGCCAACCGGATGCGGCGGAAGCCGAATATCGCAACACGCTGACCCTCGCGCGCCGATTGGTGGCGCTCAGACCCGGCGATAACGATTACAGGCAGGCATCTGGAGACGCACACAACAATCTCGGCAAGATGGCCTTGTTGCGGGGCGATCTGGCAACCGCCATTTCTGAGTACTGGGCCGACGATGCGATCGAAACCGGCCTGTCGGTACGTAACCCTAAGGACAACAGCCAACGCGAGAGCATGCTGCGGGTACGCGCGATCCTCGGCCGCACCCTTGCATTGGGGGGCGAAACCGGAACGGCCATACGCGACTTGCAAGCAGCCAGCGCAATCGCAGACGAGCTGGTGAAATTCGAGCCAGAGCAAACGAGTTTCCAGGACTACACAGCTCTGTGTTCCACACAATTTGCGCGATTGCAGCGCCTGAGCGGGAACCTGCCGGCGGCGCAAGCCTCGACTGCGCGTTCTCTGACAATTCTTTCGACCCTGACCCGCAAAGACCCCAGCAACAGCGGTTGGCAGGAAGACCTGGCTGGTGCTTTGACCGAACAGGCCGCGGAAGCACTCGCTGCACACCAGCCTGGTGCTGCGCGCATGCAAGCGCAGCGTGCGCTGCATATTCTGGAACCCATGCTGGTCAAGCAACCCGACGATCGCGGAACCCTGCTCGCGACCACGACTGCGCGGTTGCTGCTGGCCGACGCCAGCGCCGATCCGCAAACCGCGCGAGGCCTGCGCGAACAAGCACTGCGAACAATGGGGGCCGTCAAAACCAGCCGCGGCGACCCCCGCCTGCTGGCGCTGCAGGTCGAGGCACTGCTGGCGCTGGACAGGAAAGCCGAAGCGCAGCCGCTGATCAAGCAGTTGTGGGCAGGCGGTTATCGCGACCCGGCGCTGCTGGCCGTGCTGCAACGCGAGCATATCGACTACCTGATCAACGCAGCCTTCGCGCAACGACTCGCGACAATCATGAAGAGCACGCCGGCCAATGCATCGATCCTTCCGACTACCGGGAACAACACCAAGCAACCCGCGACACCCCGATAAGGGCCATCAGATTTTCAAGGCGCCGCGGCCCGCCACCCGTGCCGTTCATTGCAATTCGATGAGGAGACGATCATGCCGAACCTGGAATTGAAAGTGACGATCAGTAACGGCTCGCTGGATGTGGATCAATCGGGCAATGCCAACCAGATGGGACACGGCCAGTCCGGAACCATCGTCTGGAAACTGGTCGGCAACGCCGCTTCCGGAACGTTCAACGCCATCAATCCTTCGAGCTCCACTTCCGGCTTCGCATGGAAGCAGCAACCACCATCCGGGGTATTTGGAACACCGACGCTCACCAACAACAATGCTCACATCGAGATGTCCGACACCAACACCGACCCGAACGGCGTCAACTCATCCGGGACATGGATTTACCAACTGTACGCGACCATCGGCGGCACCCAGTATTCGACGATCGCGAGTTTGCCTAACCCCAAGGCGACGACTACAAATCCGACCATTCAGAACAAACCAAACTAGCCCGCGGCGGAGCACAGCCGACGCCACCAACGATTCGCCGTTTCACTGCGGCAATCCCGCCGCAAACCCAGAATGAGAGCATCATGAAAGGCAATCTTAACCCCCTGCAGATCGCGCTGGTCTTGGCGTAAACCGTTGGGCCGACTTCGGATCGACTCTGCAGCCGGCCCAACTTGCATAACCCATGACCAATCCATGTGATAGCAAGGAATGCGTGCATGAATGACGCCGCCACCCCGCTCGTCATCGGCGTCACCAGCCACCGCAATATCCCCGCGGCGGAGATCGAGCCGATCCGGCAGCGCGTGCGCGAACTGCTCGCACAATTGCAGCACGACTTCCCGCGCACACCGCTGATCGTGCTGTCCGCACTGGCCGAGGGCGGCGATCAACTGGTGGCGCAGGAAGCGCTGACCCTTGGTGCGCGACTGGTCGCACCGCTGCCATTACCGCGCGGGATCTACGCGCAGGATTTCGACAACGACAGCGCGCGCACGGCGTTCGATGCGTTGTGCCTAAAGGCGCATGTCATCGAACTGCCGCTGCAGCCCGGGCACAGCGCAGCGCAAGTTGAACGTGGCAGCGTCGAACGCGATCGTCAGTACGCGCGCGCCGGCGTGTTCATCGCGCGCCACTGCCATCTCTTGCTCGCGATCTGGGACGGCAAGCAATCCGAACGCCTCGGTGGTACCGCGCAGGTGGTGGACTACTACCTGCACGGCGTCATGCCGGGGCTGATCGAACGCCGCCGCGGTGCGCGGCGCTGGCTGTTCGGCTATGGCGACGAACGCCCGGTGTGCCACCTGGTGTGTTCGCGCGACACGCCCGATGGCGCGGCGGAACTTCCATTGCGGCCAGGACAGATTCTGTGGCGCACGGCGGGTTCGGTATCCGCGCCGGATGCGCCGATGCCGGTGCGCTTCCATGAGGCGTTCGCGCTGGCCGGCGAGTTCAATCGCGACGCCGACAAGTACCGCGCGCGCAGCGCCGCCGCCGCCGCCGATCCGGTCGAGCACGGCGCGCCGCCGGCGCTGTCTGCGCTGTTCCGCGCCGCCGACTGGCTGGCGTTGCACTTCCAGCAGCGCGTGCTGCTGGCGATGCGCGTGGTCTACAGCGTGGCGGGACTGATGGGCATCGCATTCGCCGTCTACGACAACCTCGCCGACAGCAACGCCTTCATTTACGTGTTCCTGCTGCTGTTTGCCAGCGGCGCGGCGATCAGCACGCTGGCCCGGCGTCGCGAATGGCACCGCAAGTATCTGGATTACCGCGCACTGGCCGAAGGCCTGCGCGTGCAGGGCTACTGGCGCCGCGCCCATATCTCGCTGACCGGCGATCCGGAATTCGCCCAGGACAGCTTGCAGCAAAAACAGGACATCGCCCTGGACTGGGTGCGCGACGCGATGCGCAGCGCGGACCTCGTACGTACGCCGGATGAGGCGAGCGCGTCGGCCACGCAATTGCACGAAGTGATCGCCGAGTGGATCGGCGACGGCAACAACGGCCAGCTCGGCTACTACACGCGCAAGGCCGCGCAGCGCGAGCACAACTACCACACCACCGAACTGATCGGCCGCATCAGCCTGTATGCCGGCGTCGCCATCAGCATCGTGCTGGCCGCGTTCGCGTTTCGTCTTTCCGCCGATGCGAAGAACGATCTGATCGTGCTGATGGCGGTGTTCTCGGTTTCCGGCGCAGTGCGCGAAGCCTATGCGTTCCGCAAGGCCGACAAGGAGCTGATCAAGCAATTCCGCTTCATGCACCGCCTTTTTGCCGATGCGCACCGCGCCGTGCAAGTCGCCCGCGACGACGACGAACGGCGCGAAATCCTGCGCGCGCTCGGCGAGGCCGCGCTCGCCGAGCATGCCGAATGGGCGATGCTGCACCGCCAGCGCCCCCTCGAACACGGGCGCATGTGATGCTCAGGCCAGCGCCCGCGCATGATGGCGCAGGTGATCGGCGATGAAGCTGGCAACGAAGAAATAGGAATGATCGTAACCGGCTTGCATGCGCAGGTTCAGCGCCTGCCCCGCGCGCGCGCAGGCGGCTTCGAGCAACTCGGGATGCAGATTGGTCAGATGCTGATCGGCCGTACCCTGATCGACAAGGATTTCGCCCGGAAAATAGTGAGCGGACGCAAGCAGTTCGCAGGCATCGCAGGATGTCCACCGTGTGCGATCCTCACCCAGATATTCGCTAAGCGCACGCACGCACCACTCGACCTGGGTCGGCGCACAGATCGGCGCGAACGCGGACGCCGAGCGGTAGCGTTGCGGGTTACGCAGCGCGATCGTCAACGCGCCGTGTCCGCCCATCGAATGCCCGAAGATTCCGGCGCGTTTCACATCTGCCGGAAATTGCGCGGCGATCAGCGCCGGCAGTTCCTCGACGATGTAGGAATACATCCGGAAATGACGCAACCACGGTTCGCGCGTCGCATCCACATACAGCGACGCACCGGCGCCGAGATGTTCGTCGGCAGCCTCGTTCGGGATTCCGGTATTGCGCGGACTGGTATCCGGCACCACCAGCATCAAGCCGAGTTCCGCCGCGACGCGCTGCGCCCCGGCCTTGAGCGTGAAGTTCTGCTCGGTGCAACTCAACCCCGAGAGCCAGTACAGCACCGGCACACGCACGCGCTCGGCTTGCGCCGGCACGAACACCGCGAAGTTCATAGGCCCGTCGCAGGCCGATGAACGATGCCGGTAGAAACCCTGCGTGCCGCCGAAGCAGCGGTGCGCGGCAAGGGTTTCCGGCGGCGCGCTCATGTGCTCATTGCGCCGTCCATTTCTGCAACCACGCATTCACCGTGTCGTGCCACAGCACGCTGTTCTGCGGCTTCTGCACGAAATGGCTTTCGTCGGGGAAGGTCAGGAATTCGCTCGCGATGCCGCGGCGCTGCAGTGCGGTGAATGCACCCAGGCCCTGATCGATGGGGATCCGGTAGTCGTGACTGCTGTGCACAACCAGCATCGGCACGCGCCAGTCCTTGACATGATCGAGCGGGTTGAACTTCTCGTAATTGGCGGGCACGTCGTACTGCGTGCCGCCGTTCTCGTGCTCCTCGAACCACAACTCCTCGGTGGCGTAATACATCATGCGCGTGTCGAAGACGCCGTCATGGTCGACCAGACATTTCCACGGTTTGTTCCACACCCCGGCGATCCAGTAAGTCATGTAGCCGCCGTAACTCGCGCCCAGCGCGCAGGCGCGCGAACCGTCGAGGTAAGGAAATTCCTTCAGCGCCGCCGCATAGCCCTTCTGCAGATCCTCCAGCGGACGATCGCCCCAGTGCCGGCTGATCGCGTCGGTGAAGGCCTGACCGTAACCGGTCGAGCCGTGGAAGTTGATCGCGACCACGCCGAACCCGGCGCCGGCATAGGTTTCAGGCGTCCAGCGGTAGTGGAACTCGTTCGTCCACGCGCCCTGCGGACCGCCGTGAATCAGGAACGCAACGGGATATTTCTGCCCCGGTTTCGCATCCACCGGCGGCATCGCATAACCATGCACGGTGTCGCCGTTCCAGCCCTTGAACGTGAACCACGTCGCCTTGCTGAAGCGAACGTCGGCCAAGCGCGCGGCATTGACGTCGGTAATCTGCGCGAGTTTGCCGTCCGCGTAGCGGTACAGATCAACGGGATGGGAGAAATCCTCGCGCGCCACGATCAGATCCTTCGCGCCGACAGCCAGACCGGTCACGGTGCCGTCGCCGACCAGGCGCGTGGCCTTGCCGCTGGCGATATCGACGCCGAAAAGCGCGTGATCGCCGTTGTCGTCGACCATCGTGTACAAGGTCTTGCCATCCGCCGACAGTTGCAGCGGACCGGCACTGCGATCCCATTTCGGATCGACTTCGTGCACGACGCGGGTGGCGAGATCCATCGCCATGATGCCGAAGCGGTCGGCCTCGAAGCCGGGCGTCTTCATCGCCAGGTAATACAGCGTCTTGCCGTCGCGCGAAGGCCGTGGATACGCATCCCATGCAAGGTTCGCGGCGGTGAGATTCTTCGGTGCGGACGATCCGTCCGCGGGCACCGAATACACGTCGAAGTTCGTCGACCACGGCTCGCTGTGGCCGGCGATGCGCACGTCGAAGTATACGGTCTTGCCGTCCGGCGCGAACGCGAATTCGGTGTCGTCGCCGAAAGGCTTGGACGGAATGTCGCCGTCGATGCCTTTTGACAACAACCGCGGCAGCGCGACCATCGCCTTGCCGCCGCGCGGCGTCAACGCCGGCGCGATGTAGAGCTGCGAGCGGCGACCGTCGGACCAGACATCCCAGTGGCGCACGAACAGGCGGTCGTAGATCTTGCCGGTGGTTTTTTCCAGTCCGGCTTGCGCCACGCGCTTCGTGCACACACGTTCGGCGCAGTCTTCGAACACATCGATGGACAGCAGCATGGTCGTGCCATCGGGCGACAGCTTGAAGGTGTTGATGTCGGCCGGCCATGGCGTTTCGCTTTCCGGCGCCGAACCCGGCGTCGCGGACATGCGCCACACGCGCGTGTACTCGTCGCCTTTGGCCTGAGCGAGAAAGTAGACAGATTTGCCGTCCGCCGACCAGCGCGGGCTGGACGCGCTGATGTCCTTGTCGGTCAAACGCACGGGCTGCGCCTCTTTCACGGACAAATCCAGCATCCAGATGCCGTTGACGCCCTTGTTCGCGGCGTAGTCGGTTTCGCGCATCTGGAACGCAATGTGCTGACCGTCAGGCGACAGTTGCGGATCGCTGAC
>JAJXWU010000097.1 GCA_021781425.1 Pseudomonadota bacterium | reverse complement strand
ATCACGCGAAATGGTGGGTCAGTGCGCCGCGTCCGACCATTCGCTTAATGCCTGCGTCATGTCGCCCGGCGCGCCGATAGCGCGGCCGTCCAGCGTGCGCTCGATGCGCTTGAGCAGGCCGGTCAGCACCTTGCCGGGTCCGCATTCGGCAACGCGGGTGACGCCGCGCGCGGCGAGCTGTTGCACACTTTCGGTCCAGCGCACAGGCGAATAAAGCTGGCGCGCCAAGGCACCGCGCATATCCTCGATCCGATCGTAGGATTTCGCCTCAACATTCTGAATGACCGGGATTTTCGGCTGCGACCATGAGATCGCATCGAACCTGCGCGCCAGTTCGTTCGCGGCGCCGCGCATCAGTGCGCAATGCGACGGCACGCTTACCGCGAGCTTGACCGCCTTGCGCACGCCAAGCTCCGCGAGGCGCGCGATCGCGCGATCCACCGCCGCGGTATTGCCGGCGATCACGAGTTGACCCGGCGCATTGTAGTTAACCGGCGTCACGACCTCGCCCTGCGCCACTTCCGCGCAAACCCGGGCGATCTGCGCATCATCGCCGCCGAGGATCGCCGCCATCGCGCCAACTCCCGGCGGCACCGCCGCCTGCATCAGGCGACCGCGCTCGGCCACCAGCGCCGCCGCATCGTGCAGGCTGAGCACGCCGGCACAGACCAGCGCCGCGTATTCGCCAAGGCTGTGTCCCGCCAGAACGGCCGGCGTCGCACCGCCACGTTCGCCCCATACGCGCCACACCGCGACGCCCGCAGCCAGCAGCGCCGGCTGGGTATTCTCGGTGTTGTTGAGCGCTGCTTCGGGGCCGTCCTGCGACAGCGCCCACAAGTCGACGCCCGCACCCGCCGAGGCTTCGTCGAAGGTCGATTTGACGACGGCATATTCGCTGCCGAGTTCGGCCAGCATGCCGAGCGACTGCGAACCCTGGCCGGGAAAGACAAAAGCGAGATTGGCTGCCTGCATGAGCGTCAGCGAGTTCGTCCAAGAAAAATGAAATCAGTAGCGCAGCAGCGCCGAGCCCCAGGTAAAGCCGCCGCCGAAGGCTTCCAGCAGCAGCAACTGGCCGCGTTGCACCTTGCCGGAGCGCACCGCGACGTCGAGTGCCAGCGGCACAGAACCCGATGAGGTGTTGCCGTGCTTGTCGACGGTGACGATCACCCGCTCCATCGGCATGTCCAGGCGCTTGGCCGTGGCCTGGATGATTCGCAGGTTGGCCTGGTGCGGAATCAGCCAGTCGATGGCATGCTTGTCCAGGCCATTCGCGGCCAGTGTTTCATCGACCACGCGGTCAAGCGTTTTCACCGCAACCTTGAACACGTCGCTGCCAATCATCAGCACCTTGACGCCAACGTTCTTCTCACCCGGCTTGAAGCCGACCGAGACGCCGACTGGGTTCCACAACAGTTCCTTGTAGCCGCCATCGGCGTGGATGTGCGTGGAGATGATGCCCGGCTCGTCCGATGCTTTGAGCACCACCGCCCCGGCTCCATCGCCGAACAGGACGCAGGTGGCGCGATCGGACCAGTCGAGCATGCGTGACAGGGTTTCCGCACCGACCACGAGCGCGGTCTTGACCGTGCCGGAGCGGATGAATTTATCGGCCACCGCCAGCGCATAGACGAAGCCCGAGCAGGCGGCGTTGACGTCGAACGCGGCACAGCCGTTGGCACCGAGGCGATGCTGCAACAGACAGGCAGTCGAGGGAAAGATCAAGTCCGGCGTGGTCGTGCCGACGATCAGCAGTTCGATCTCGCCGGGCTCGACAGCGGCCGCCGCCAATGCCGCGCGCGCCGCACCCTCGGCCAGATCGCAGGTGGTCTGGCCTTCGGCCGCAATATGGCGCTGGCGGATGCCAGTGCGCGAGGTGATCCACTCGTCGCTGGTGTCGACGAGTTTCTCGAGATCCGCGTTGGTAAGCACCTTTTCCGGCAGGAAACTACCGGTACCGGCGATGCGTGCGTAGATCAGAGCGATTCCCCTGCCTTGTGTCGCGTCGGATTGGCGCCGTCGTTCGTAGGTGTTGCCGAGCTCGGTCGTACGGACCTCGCTGAGCGACCTCGCCACGAGCTCCTGCCCATGACAGTCGCCATTCGCGCGCGATGCGCTTCAACGCATCGCGTAACCGCTCATGGCTCAGTCCTCGTCCTTGACGGATTTCTTGTCCGCAATCACCTTGCGGCCGCGGTAGTAACCGTCCTTGGTGACGTGATGACGCACGTGTACTTCGCCCGAGGTCGGGTCGGTGCCGAGCTGCTTGGCGCTCAGCGCATCATGGGCACGGCGCATGCCGCGGCGGGACGGGGATTTACGGCTCTTGGCAACGGCCATGACGCATTACTCCAGATCAGGTTTTGTCGTGTTTCAGGTTGCGCAGCACGGTGAAAGGATTTTGCGATCCCTTCGCTCCGTCCTGCACGGCGCCGGCAAACGCCGGCTCCTGGTGTTCCGCTCCCGGTCTCACCGGCACGACCGGCAAGGCCAGAATCAATTCGTCTTCGACCACGTCCGCCAGATGCACGGCGCCGTCGGTCGTCAGCAGCGGCTCGTAACCGCCGGGCAGCGCGGCCTCGTCGGCCTCCTGCGCGATCAATCCGAGCCGGCTGTCCACATGCACCGGCAGCCGGAAAACCTCCAGCGTGCGCTGGCACGTCAATGGCAGCATGGCATCCGCACGCACGCGCAGATGCGCCACGCCCAGTTCATCCTTGCCGAATTCCAGATCGAAATCCACGGTGCCATCGACGGCCGCCAGACTGCCGCGCAAGCGCGGCATCGAGGCCAGCGGCAAACTGCCCTGAAACGACCGCCGCGCCTGCACCATGCGCCACGCATCCACGGATTCGGGCAGCACTTTGCTCATGGCGCGCGGGATGGTAGGTGCCGCAGTGCACAAAGTCAACCAAATCAACCTCTGAATAACCTGCTGCGCTCGACATCTCGCACCCCGGCAGTGCTCGAAATCCTCACATACACACAAGTATGCTCCGGTTTCTGCGCGCTGGCGGTGCGCAACCTGTCTTCGCTCGCGACGGATTTTCAGAGGTTGGACGGGCGCCAAGTGCGACGGTTTACCCGACGTCGCGGTTTGGGCAAACTGAGCGCCTGCTATCGGGGGGGCAATCCGCATCGAATCCTATCTCATCATCGCGGCCGTGTGCCTGGTTCTGGCCTCGCTGGCGCTGTGGCTGCGCGAGCACGGCCTGCGCAGCCGCCAGAACGCGATCCGCGCCCTGCTCGACAGCGCCGACCTGCTCGAATCGCGGTTGCAGCAGTGCCGCGAGCGCATGCAGCACTTGCGCGACATGATCACGGTTCTGCCCGAGGAAATGAGCGCGCGCGCCGACAGCGCGCTGCAGGCCGACGCCAAGGTGCAAGCGGCGCTCAGGGATCTGCTGGCACATCGCATATGGATCCAGCAGCACGCGGCAGCCGCCTCGCCGCGCGAACTGGTGCAGGCCCAGCGAGCGCTGGATCAGTCCGGCGCCACCTTGCAGGCGCAGCTGAATCGCCTGGCCGCGATTGCCGCCGAACTGCAACGCGCGCAAACGGAAGCGCGCACGGTGTCGCGTCCGAAGTCCGCATGATCCGGCTTTCTGAAATCGACCTTGTGCTCGCTTCGACCTCACGCTACCGGCGCGACCTGCTGACACGGCTGACCTCGGATTTCCGCCGCGTCGCGCCGGACATCGACGAAAGCCCGCTTGCCGAAGAATCGCCGCCGGATCTCGCTCAGCGTCTCGCCCGGGAAAAGGCACGCGTCGTGGCTGCAGAAAATCCCGGCGCCATCGTCATCGGCTCGGATCAGACCGCAGACCTCGGCGGCCGCCTGCTCGGCAAACCGCACACGGTCGAAAATGCCTGCGCGCAACTGGCCGCTTGCTCGGCCCGCCGCGTGACGTTTCACACCGGATTGTGCGTGATCGATGCGCGTCATGCGCCGCATCGCGTTCTCGTCGCGCAGGACACCACCCGTGTGCATTTTCGTGAACTCGGTGCGGCCGAAATCGCCCGCTACGTCGAGCGCGAGCAGCCGCTTGACTGCGCCGGCAGCTTCAAATGCGAGGGAGTCGGCATTGCCCTGTTCGAGCGCATCGAATCCGAGGATCCCACCGCCCTGATCGGGTTGCCGCTGATCGGGCTGTGCCGGCTACTGCGCGAAGCGGAGATCGAAATCTGGTGAATCACGGCTTGGCGGTGATGCAATCCGGATTGGATTTGATCTCCTCGGATGCCTTCACTACACCGCTGTACCAGCGATAGCGCTTGCGGCCGTCGTAGACATCCAGCCGCGCGATGGGCACCAGATTGTCCACGCGCGAGCACAGGGTGTCGAGCCACGCCGCGCGCTCGCGTTCGCGCCGCGCGCCGGGTTCGACCACGAGCAGAACCGGATGTCCGCCGCCCAGCGCGTGCAGGCCCGCCTCGTCGCGTCCCCAGATCGCCAGTTGTGGCGCGCGGCCGTGCTTGGCGTTGATCGGGTGATCCAGCGTGTAAACGGGACGCACGCCTTCCAGGGCAAAATCCAGTTCGGCGGCGAGCATGAAGTTGTCGGCGACAAGCACGGACTGCGCATATCGCGGTTGCGCCAACAGAACGCGCGTCTGCGCAGCCGCCTCACGCCAGCCGACGAATTGCTGCGGAAACGCCTTCGATCGCGAGAGGGCGTCCGCGCCGCCGGGAATCGCGGCCATGCCGAGATACGCGAATGCCAGCAGGCATCCGCCAACAAGCAGTCCGAAAGCCGTGATCCGGAACCCTGCCGCGATCTTTGATTGCCGCAGCAGCATCGGCAGGACGATCAGCAGCGGCAAGTATCCCGGCAGCGGCCAGTGCGCGCGGAAGTGCGTGTCGTCGGCGAACAATCCCAGCGCGAAGTAGGCGACGATCGGCACCGCCGCGCAGCACAGGAACAGATCCCAGGACGCGCCTTGTCCGCGCCGTTTCCATATCTGCCAAAGTGCCCACAGCAGCAAGGCGTAGAACAGCGGCGTGCAGACCAACGCCTGTTCCAGTGGCTGCACCAGCGCGTCGGCATGGAAGCGCCAGGGATTGCGCTGCACAAGCTGAAAATCCAGTGCCGCCCAGTCGTGTGTCGCGTTGAAAACGATCGCAGGCACGATGCCCAGACACATGATAGCCAGCGCCAGCCACAGTCCCGGATCGCGCCACAGCGTGCGTCCGCGCAGTGTCAGTGTGAAGAATGCGAGGCCCGCCGCGAGCAACATCGCCGCGCGATAGTGCGCCAGCCACGCCAGCGCGAGTGCAGCTCCCAGCAGCGTCCAATCGCGCAATCGGTGCGTGCGTGCGGCACGTTCGACCGCATCCAGCGCCAGCGCGCTCACGAACGTGAGCGGGACGTCAGGCAAGGCGAATATCCCCAGCGTCCCGAGCAACGGCAATGCCAGGACCAGCAATCCCGCGATCCAGCCGTCCGCCGCACCGGATACGCGCCTGCCGATGCGGACGATGACGAACGGCAGAAGCGCGCCGAGCAAGAGGAACGGCGCGCGCATGGCCAGCACGCCGCGTCCGAAGACCGCCTCGCCGGCCGCGATCATCCACGCCGTCAGCGGCGGCAGATCGCTGTATCCCACGGCCAGATGCCGGCTTTCCTGCCAGTACCACGCCTCGTCGCCGAATGGCGCCAATTGCGCGGCAAGAACGACTTTCACGGCAAGCAGGATTGTCCAGACGATCCAGAACGCGCTGCGCCAATGCTGCGCGCGCCGTGGAACTCCATCGCTGCCCGGATTGCCTATACTCGCTGTCATGAATACCCGTCTCGCACCTGTCGCCGCCTCGTCGCCCGATCCCGCCCTTGCCGCCGCGCTCGAACGCGCGCAGGCGCAAGTCAACCGCGTCGTCCTCGGCAAGGCCGCGCCGGTGCGCCTGGCCTTCGCCTGCATCCTCGCCGGCGGACATCTTCTGATCGAAGACCTGCCCGGTGTCGGCAAGACCACGCTGGCTCACGCGCTGGCGGCGACCCTGGACCTTTCCTTCCAGCGCATCCAGTTCACGTCGGACATGCTGCCCGCCGACATTATCGGGGTGAGCGTGTACGAGCGCGAGAGCGGCGCGTTCAAATTCCACCCGGGACCCCTGTTCGCGCAACTGGTGCTGGCCGACGAGATCAACCGCGCCACGCCGAAAACGCAAAGCGCCCTGCTCGAGGCCATGGCCGAACAGCAGATCACGGTCGATGGCGCGACGCGCATGCTGCCCTCGCCGTTCTTCGTCGTCGCCACGCAGAATCCCGTGGAATTGGCCGGCACGTATCCGCTGCCGGATTCGCAGCTCGACCGCTTCATGCTGCGCATCGGCCTGGACTATCCGGATCCCGCCGCCGAGCGCGCCCTGCTTACTGCCAGCGACCGTCGCGAACTGCTGGCGCAACTCAAACCATGCCTGTCCACAGTGCAATTGACGCAATTGCGCAATGCCGCGACTTCGGTTCTGGCCAGCCCGGCCCTGATCGATTACGTGCAAGCCCTGCTCGCCGCCAGCCGCGCGCACGCCGAGATTCGCGTAGGCTTGTCGCCGCGCGCGGGCCTGGCTCTGCTCGCCGCCGCGCGTGCGTGCGCCCTGCTCGAAGGCCGCGGTTACTGCGTGCCGGAAGACGTGCAGGCCATATTTCCCGGCGTCGCCGCGCATCGCCTGATTCCATCGGCGTCGAGCAACAGCAACCGCGATCGGCTGGCCGCAGCGCTGCTCGAAAAAACACCGGTGCGCTGAACGCTGACGTGAACGAGAGTGACGTGAACGCGAGCGCCGCCACCGCTTCGCTCAAGACCCGGTTGTTCGAATACGCCGAACGCCGGCTGCCGGCGCTGACCCGGCTCAAGCACATCGAGCCACTGCCCATTCGCCTCGACCGCCATCGCATCTACGTCCTGCCGACGCGCTTCGGCCTGATGCTGTCTGCACTGTTGCTGGTCATGCTGCTCGGCGCGCTCAACTACAACAACAACCCCGCCCTGCTGCTGACCTGCCTGCTTGCCGCGGCCGCCTACCAAAGCGTGTTCGCCGCCTTCGCCGCACTGAACCGGCTGGAGGTGAGCGCTGTGCGTGCCGAACCTTGTCATGCCGGCGGCGATCTGGTCGTTAGTATACATTTCCACACAGCGTCGCGGCCGCGATACAACCTGCACCTGCGGACCGGGAACGTGGAAATCGCCTTCGATCTCGATGCCGATGCCAGCGCCAGGCTGCGCATCCCCACAGTGCAGCGCGGCTGGCTGCGTCCGGGCCGGCTGCGCCTGTCCAGCGAATATCCGTTCGGCCTGTTCGAGGTCTGGAGCTGGATAAATCCCGAATTCGCCGCACTCGTTTATCCGCGCCTGGAAGCCGGTCCGCCGCCCTTGCCGCGATGGGGCGCGCAAACGCAGCGGGAAACCGACCGCAGCAGCGGCGACGAACTGGCTGCGTTACGCACGTATCAGACCGGCGACCCGCCGCGCAATATCGCCTGGAAGGCCAGCGCACACCGCGACGAGCTATTAGTCAAGGAATTCGAGACGCCGCGCGGCCACGAAGTTGTGCTCGACTATGCCGCCTTGCGCGGATTGGCGCACGAGGACCGTCTGTCGCGCCTTGCCGCGTGGGTCTGCCTGGCCGAGTTTCAATGCGCACCGTACGCCCTGAGCCTGCGCGAAACACGCATCGACGCCGGCCTTGGCGCGCAACACCGCCACGCCTGCCTGCGCGCGCTCGCACTCGCGCCCGGGGCTGCGCCGTGAAATCTTCACCGCCGCTGACCGAGCTGCAATTTCGCCTTACCGCAGCCGCCGTGTTCGTCGCCGTGCTGCCGCATTTGCTGCGTCTGCCGTGGCTCATTGCGGCGCCGGTGCTCGTCCTGTTCGCACTGCGCTGGCTGCAGCGCCGGCATGGCGGCGCGCACCTTCCTGCATGGATCAAGCTGCCGCTGGTAATGCTGTTCCCGATACTGATCGTATTTCACTACGGCAACCTGTTCGGCCGCGAACCCGGCAGCGCGCTGGCCTGCGCCATGCTCGCGCTCAAGTTGATGGAAACCGAAACCCGTCGCGATGCGCGCGCCGCGATCTGCTTTTCCGCGTTCGTGCTGATGAGCGCGCTGCTGTTCGATGACGGTTTGTGGATTACCGCATCCTTGTGCGTGGCGCTCGTCATCCTGCTCGGCGCATTGCGCGCGCTCGAATCCCCGCGTACCACGCTGCTGCCGGATTTGCGCTCGGGCGCGTATGCCCTGGCCGGCGCCTTGCCGCTGGCCTTGTGCGTGTTCGTGTTTTTCCCGCGGCTGGGCTCGCCGCTGTGGGGCACGCCGAACGATACGACCGCGCGCACGGGACTGGGCGACCGCATGGCGCCCGGCACGATGCAGGAACTGCTCATCGACGACAGCCCGGCGTTTCGCGTCGTCTTCGACGGCACGCCGCCACCGCGCAACGAACTGTATTGGCGCGGCCCGGTATTGTGGCAATTCGACGGCAGCGCGTGGACGCGGCCGGAGTGGCTGGCCGCCGCGCACGACGGCAGCGAGATACGCGTGCGCGGTCCGCGCATCGGTTACGAAGTCACGCTGGAACCATCCGCGCGGCAATGGCTGCTGGCGCTGGATGTCCCGCTGCTGGCTCCGAATGGCGCCGTGCGCGGCGCCGACATGAGCTTGGTCAGCAACACGCGCGTCGACGATCCGACGCGCTACCGCATGGTTTCCGCACCGGACTACGAACTCGAACCCGTGCTCAGCCCCCTGCACCGGCGTCTCGCCCTGCAATTGCCCCCGGGCTACGATCCGCAAGCACGCGCGCTGGCGCAACGCTGGCACGATGAGTTCAAAGGCAACGCCAACCTCGTCATCCGCGCCGCGCTGGATCTGTTCCACAACGAATTTTCGTACACCTTGAATGCGCCCCTGCTCGGCCGCGATGCGGTGGACGATTTCCTGTTCGATACCAAACGCGGCTTCTGCGAACATTTCGCCTCGGCGTTCACATTCCTGATGCGTGCAGCCGATATTCCCGCGCGCGTGGTCACCGGCTACCAAGGCGGCTATTTCAACCGGTTCGGCGATTACTGGGTGGTGCGCCAATCGGACGCGCACGCCTGGTCGGAAGTCTGGCTCGCCGGCCGTGGCTGGGTGCGCGTGGACCCAACCGCCGCGGTCAGTCCGCAGCGCGTGCAGATCGGCGCCGGTGCGGCCGCGGGCGCCAGCGCGCCGTGGTACCAGGCGGACTGGCTGATGGAATGGCGCAATCGCCTGGATCTGGTCAACCGCTTCTGGAACGACGCCATCGTCCAGTTCAATGCGTTGCGCCAGCAAAGCCTGCTCGTGCCGTTCGGCGTATCCAAGGCCGAGTACTCGCAATTGATGCTGGCAATGCTCGCTGCCAGCACCTTGCTGCTTGGTCTGTCCGCCTGGTGGGTCATGCGCGCGCGCGGACCCGAGGGCGACGCGCTGGACGCAGCTTTCGCCAAGTTCTGCCGAAAACTCGCGCGCGCCGGCGTGGCGCGTTCGCCGGCCGATGGTCCGATGACCCTCGCCCGGCACGCCGCCGCACGGCTCCCGGCACCACAGGCTGCGCAGCGGCTGCTCGCGGACTATGTCGGCCTGCGCTACGCTTGTGCGTTGCCTGCACCTGAACGGATACAAACTTTTACGCGCGCGGTAGCCGCATTGAGGCTTCCCGCCGCGACGCGAACGGCGCGACAATCGTCATGACGTAAGGCAATTCCGGAGAAACCGCCATGCGCAAGTTCATCCTGGCCAACGCCACCCTCGCCGCACTCGCCCTGGCCGGCTGCGCCACCGTACCGCCGCAACTGGTGGGCCAGAACTTCAGCGCGATCACGCCGCGGCAGGCCACGCAGCAGAACGCGCACGGCGAGCGCGTGCGCTGGGGCGGCAGCATCGTCGCGGTCGAGCCGAAATCGGACACGACCTGCTTCGAAATCCTTTCGCGCGAACTCTTCGCCGATGCGCGGCCGCGGCCGGGGCGGCCCAGCAGCGGACGTTTCATCGCCTGCAGCAAGGGGTTTTACGATCCGGAGTTGTACAAGAAGAATCGCGACATTACCGTGACCGGCACCCTGGCCGGCACCGAGAAACATCCGGTCGGCGGCTACGACTACACCTACGCCCTGGTCGACGCCGACAACGTCTACCTGTGGCCGATGCGCGAACGCCGCGACGGCGACTCCGCATGGCCGTACTACTACGATCCGTTCTGGGGTCCATGGGGTCCGTACTGGGGCGGATGGTGGTCGCCGCCGGTGGTGATCGTGCGGCCGCCGCCGCCGAGACATTGATTTCGGGAGCGTTTACCTCGCTTCGCCCGTTCGGCCTCGCGCGGCATGCGTTTCATCGCCAGTCGCAAACTCTCGCGCTCACCCCGGTGGCCAGTGCATCTGCCTGCCGGCGAGCAAGTGCAGATGGATGTGGAACACGGTCTGGCCGCCATCCTGATTGCAGTTCGTGACCAAGCGGTAGCCCGTGTCGGCAAAGCCCTGTGATTTCGCCCAGCACACCGCGGCCATAACCAGTTTGCCGATCAGCGCAGCGTCGGTATCCGGCACATCGTTCAGGGTCGCGATCGGTTTTTTCGGAATGAACAACACATGCACCGGCGCCTGCGGCGCGATGTCGCGAAACGCGAGAACGTCGGCGTCCTCATAGACAATGTCGGCCGGAATCTCGCGGCGGATGATCTTGCCGAACAGGGTATCGCCCATGGGATTCACTCCTCGAGATTTTGTCGCGAACCGAAGGCGTGCGCCAACGTTCCGCGATCGATGTATTCGAGCTCGCCGCCCAGCGGCACGCCGTGCGCCAGGCGCGTGGCGCGCACGCCGGCCTGGCGCGCGATCTGGCTGAGCATGTGCGCCGTCGCTTCGCCTTCGACGGTCGGATTGGTGGCCACGATCAGTTCGCGCACTTCGCCTGCGGCCAGGCGTGCGGCGAGTTGATCCAGACCAAGTTCCCCGGGACCGAATCCGTCGAGGGGCGACAGGCGGCCGAGCAGGACGAAATAGCGTCCGCGGAACCCCGTGGCCTGTTCGATGGCAAGCTGATCCGCCGGCGTTTCCACCACGCATAGCAACGACGCGTCGCGTGCCGGATTCGCGCACAGCACGCAGATCGTTTCCTCGCTGAAGGTGCGGCAGCGGGTGCAATTGCCGATGCGCTCGGCCGCGGCGGCGAGTTTTTCAGCGAGCTGCCGCGCACCGGCGCGGTCGCGTTCGAGTACGTGGAACGCCATGCGTTGCGCCGTCTTCGCGCCAACGCCGGGCAGGCAGCGCAGGGCGTCGATCAATTCGTTGAGGAGTGAAGAAGCGGCCATCCTGTACTTGTAATTCACCTGCATCACATGGGCTCCGTCATTCCGGCATGGAATGCCGGAGTCCCGGGGCCAAGGATGGCAAATTGCGTCGAATCGCACTCGACATCTGCGCATCCATGCAGCCTGGATCCCGGCAATCCCTGCCGGGATGACGAGCAACAAAATCAAAAGGGAAGTTTGAATCCCGGCGGCAGATTCATCCCGCCCGCCACCTCGCCCATGCGCTGTGCGCTCGCTGCAGCAACCTTGTTCACCGCGTCGTTGATCGCGGCGGCGACGAGGTCCTCGGCCATTTCCGGATCGTCGACAAACGATTGGCGGTCGATCTGCACGCGGCGCACCTCGTGGCGGCCGTTCATGGTCACGCTGACCATGCCGCCGCCGGCTTGGCCGGTGACTTCGAGATTGGCCAGTTCCTCCTGCGCGCGCTTGAGATTTTCCTGCATGCGCTGCGCTTGTTGCATGAGTTGCGCCATCGGTCCGCGCATGTCACTTCTCCGCTGCCTTGATCGATTCGGGAATCACACTCGCGCCGAAATCGCGGATCATGCCTTGCACGACCGGATCGGCCGCCAATGCCTGTTCCGCAACCAGCCGCCGCGCGTCCTGCTGGCTGCGCGCAATATCGGCCGGCGTCTGCCGAGACGCCGCGGCGGCCCTTTCGAAACGCACCGTTACCGCGCGGCCGAGCGCATTGCCCAGCATTTCCTGCATTTGCGCGATCAACGGCGGCATACGCAGGTGTTCGTGTTCGGCTTTGAGTTCAAGACGCAACGTGTCGCCGTCGATGCCAAGCAGGGCCGCGTGCTGGGCGAGTTGGCCAATCGGCCCACGCAGACCTGCGGCGGCAATCAATGCAGGCCAGTCTTGCGCTTCCGCGGCATGCACGGCCGCATCATTCGCGCTCGCGGGCGACTGCGCGACCGGTTCGCTGCGAGGCACGGACTTCGCCGCAACCGTCGGCGTAGCGGCGGCCGCGCGCGGCTCGGACTTGACCGCCTCGGACTTTCGACTCGTGGCTGCGGCAGGCACATTCGACGGTCGGAACGCCAGCATGCGCAACAGGGTCATCTCGAATCCGGCGCGCGCCGTCGGCGCGATCGGCAGATCACGACGCCCGGCGACGGCGATCTGATAGTAGAGCTGCACTTCCTCGGCGGCGAGCGCATCCGCCAAGGCGGCGACACACGGGTCGCTGTCCGCCGTGCCAACCAGTTGCACGATCTGGACGCGGTGCAGTGCCGCGGCGATGTCGTCGAGCACGCCGGCGAAGTCCGGCGCAAATTCGGCCAGATGCTCGATCTGCGCCATCAGTTTGGCGCCGTCGCCCGCGCGCACGGATTCGATCAATGCGAACACCTGACTGCGCTCGATGCTGCCCAGCATCTGGCGCACCTCG
>JAJXWU010000125.1 GCA_021781425.1 Pseudomonadota bacterium | reverse complement strand
CGATAAAGGTCGCCGGTCCAGCCGCCGCGACTCAACACAATGCAGGGGCGGCCGTAACGGCGACGCAGCAGATGCAGCAGGGGCTCCTGCAGCAGCATGTCGCCCAGACGTCCGAAGCGGATGACGAGTGGCGTCAGGGGCGATTGCGCGGCGGGTTCGTTTGACATGGTTCGATCGGGGCAGCAGCAGACAAGCGGCGCGCATTCTAGCGGTGTTGGCGAAATTTCTTGCAAAGCGCGGAAACGCGCTATTCTTGGGCGTCGCATTTTTGCCACAGGCCGCCCATGACCGCCGGACGCGTACTCATCGTTGACGACGAGCCGGATATCCGCAGCACCGTCAAGGAAATCCTCGAGGACGAGGGCTATTTTGTCATCCTTGCCGCCAATGCGGACGAAGCGCGTGCCGCGCGCGAACGCGAGCGCCCGGACGCAATCCTGCTCGATATCTGGATGCCCGGCACCGACGGCATTGCTCTGCTGCGCGAATGGGCGGCAGCCGGCGTACTGGCGATGAGTCCGGTCGTGATGATGTCCGGCCACGGCACGGTGGAAACGGCGGTCGAGGCCACGCGCCTGGGCGCCTGGGATTTCATCGAAAAACCGATTTCATTGGCGAAACTGCTGCTCACGCTCGAACGCGCGCGCGAGGCCAGCCGCCTGCGCCACGAGAACGAAGGTCTGCGTCAGCGTCTGGCGCTGCCGCTGGATCCGGTCGGCACCAGCAGGATCATGGCCGCACTGCGTGCGCAACTGCAAAAACTCGCCCAGCACGATGCCAGCGTGCTCATCCGTGGCGAGCCAGGCACCGGCAAGGAAACGCTCGCGCGCTGGTTGCATGCGCACGGTCCGCGCCGCAGCGGGCCCTTCGTCGCCGTAGCGGCCGGCAGCATCCCGCGCGATCACCTGGTGGCTGCGCTGTTCGGCGCCGAGGACGCGAGCGGCGTACAGCCCGGCCTGCTCGAACAGGCCAACGGCGGCACCCTGTTTCTCGACGAGGTCGCCGATCTCGATGCCGAGTTGCAGCAGCGCCTGTTCAGCGTGCTGCAGCAGCGCGCACTGGTGCGCGGCGGCGGACGCGGACCGGCGCCGCTGGACCTGCGCGTGATCGCCGCGAGCGCGCGCGATCTGGATGCGCAGGTAAAGGCCGGCGCATTCCGCGAAGAACTCTACTACCTGCTCAATGTCCTGCCGTTGTCGGTGCCGCCGCTGCGTGAACGCGCCGAGGACGTGCCCGAACTGCTGAATCTGTACGCAGATTTTTTTGCCGTTCGCGATCGCCTGCACGGCCGTCGCTTCACGCCTGCGGCGCAAAAGCGCCTGTGCGCCTACGCCTGGCCGGGCAACGTGCGCGAATTGCGCAACCTGGTGCAGCGCTTGCTGGTGCTGGGCGGTGCGGCGGACGTGGAGCCGGCCGAAGTCGAATCAGCGCTTGGCGCGTCGGCGGCGGCACCGAATCCGACGGGCATCGATTTCGATCTGCCGCTGCGCGAGGCGCGCGAACAGTTCGAGCGCGCTTACCTGCTGCACCAGTTGCAGCGCGCCGGCGGCAGCGTCGGCAAGCTGGCCAAGGCGGCCGGCATGGAACGCACGCACTTGTATCGCAAACTGCGCGATCTGGGAGTGGATGTGAGGAGCGCGGCATCTGAAGACTGACAGCCAACCGCGGAGAAAACCATGAGCGTAAAAAACAGGGTCGCCCTCGTCACCGGCGCCGCCAGCGGCATTGGCAAGCGCATCGCCGAGGTGCTCGCCGACCACGGCGCGCACATCGCCATCGCCGACATCAACCAGGCCGCTGCTGCAGCTGCCGCCGCCGACATCCGCAAGCGTGGAGTGAAGTCGACCGCCGTGGCGATGGACGTTACGGACGAACAGCAGGTCGAAGACGGCGTGGCGAAAACCGCCAAGGATCTGGGCAGTGTGGACATCCTCGTGTCCAACGCCGGCATCCAGATCGTCAATCCGGTCGAGAATTTCGCCTTCGCCGACTGGAAGAAACTGCTCGCCATCCACCTCGATGGCGCCTTCCTGACCACCCGCGCCTGCCTGAAGCGCATGTATGCAGCGGGCAAGGGCGGTTCGGTCATCTACATGGGCTCGGTGCATTCGAAAGAAGCCTCCAAGCTCAAGGCGCCTTACGTCACCGCCAAGCACGGCTTGATCGGTCTGGCCAAAGTCGTGGCCAAGGAAGGCGCCGCACACGGCGTGCGTGCCAACGTGATCTGTCCCGGCTTCGTGCGCACGCCGCTGGTGGAAAAACAGATTCCCGAGCAGGCCGTGGAATTGCGCATTTCCGAGGACGACGTGATCAAGAAGGTGATGCTCAAGGACACCGTCGATGGCGAATTCACCACCGTGGACGACGTCGCCGCCTGTGCACTGTTCTTCGCCGGTTTCGGATCCAACGCGCTGACCGGCCAGAGCATCGTGGTCAGCCACGGCTGGTTCATGCAGTGACGCCGATGCGGCGCGTAGCGTGAAGGCGAGCCGTCGTGACCGGCGCGATCGACAAATTGCACGGGATGCGCGGCGGTCCGCATGACGGCCCATTGCTGCGCGTCGCACTGGCCAATGCCTTGATCGCAGAAGGCGACACAGTCGAAGCGATTGCCGAGTTGCGCCGCGCGCTGGAATTCGATCCGGATTACTCGGCGGCGTGGAAGCAGCTCGGCAAGCTGCTTGCCGATTCCGGCGACGCGACAACGGCGATCGCTGCCTACAAACAGGGCATCACCGCGGCGCAAAAGCGTGGCGACAAGCAGGCGGAAAGGGAAATGGCGGTGTTTCTCAAGCGCCTGCAGAAGGCGTGACCACCGCGTCGGGCGGCCGTATCGAATAGCGCAGGTACGCCCACTGGTATTGTGCCGGCGCGATCCGCACGCAATCCTCGATGCCGCGGTTGAGTGCGGCGACCGCGGTCGGCAAATCGCTATCGGCGACGACTTCCGGCGCCGGCAGAATATGGATGCGGAAACCAGCGCCGGCGGGCAAGCGTTCGGCAAAGGCGAACAGCACCGTTGCACCGGTGCGTTGGGCAAGGCGCGGGAGCAGGACCATGGTCAGCGCCGGCGTGCCGAAGAACGGCGCAAATTCGCCTTCGCCGGCCTTGGGCTGCTGGTCGGGCAGGATGCCGACCACGCCACCGGCAGAAAGGCGGCGGAAC
>JAJXWU010000005.1 GCA_021781425.1 Pseudomonadota bacterium | reverse complement strand
GCGCTGCACGCCGGCTTCGTGCTCGCGCGTCTTGCGCGCCGCATCGCTGCGCAGGTCGTAACGGCCCGCGCCGGCGTGGGTGTCGAAATAGCGGAACGGTGTCTGCTTGGCCTTGAGCGATTCGATAAGCCCGGTAAGAATCGCGTGTTTGAACACGTCGGCGAAGTTGCCGGCGTGGAAGGCGTGGCGGTAATTCATTATCTGCGTCTTGGTGCCGTTGATAACCGCTGCGGGCAGTGTAGCAGACGATCAGGAGCGGGCCGGTTTCGCGCCGCAGCGCCGGATAGGGCGGCAGATGCAAGTTCCCGCTCGACGCGCCGGTCTGGGGGGCGTAGAGTATCTTCCGCATGAAACGCGTCGCGCTCCAGTTGCTGCTCTCCTTCGCCCTGGTTTTTCAGGGGCTGGGCGCGTTCGGCGCGATCTCCGCGCATGCCGCTTGCTGCGGCGACGGTGGGCAGGTAGCGCAGGCGCACTGCCAGCACGGCCACGGCACGCCGTGCAAGCCAGGTTGTGCGCTTCATTGCATCGGCTGCACCGCCGCGGCCTTTGTCGCCGTGCCGGCGCTTGTCGTGAATGCGCCTGCCGTATCCGTCGCGGCGCCACCCTTTGCGCATGCCGCTGCGCGCACGCGCGACGATCTGCCGCCGACCCGACCTCCTATCGTCTGACTCCGCGAACTTCGGTCCGAATCGGCGCGCCGTGCATGCGTGCGCTGATTGCGTATCGCGTCGGCCCGGCACCCGGATACGGATTTTTCCGTAATCCGCGCCTGGCAGCATGGAGTCGATCATGTCATTGAATCGTTTTTCCGGATTTGCACCGGGTATCGAAAACTTTGCACGCCGCCGTTTCGTGCAAGGCGTCGCGCTGGGCGGCGGCGTCGCCATGCTCGGCGGTTTCAGCAAATCGGCGTGGGCGCTGGGCGGTTCGGAACAGCCGAGCGTATTGTCCGGAACCGATTTCTCGCTGCAGATCGCCGAAGCGCCAGTGAACTTTACCGGTGCCGCGCGCATGGCGACTGCGGTCAACGGCTTGCTGCCGGGACCGACCCTGCGCTGGCGCGAAGGCGACACCGTCACGTTGCGCGTGACCAACCGCCTGCGCGTGCCGACCTCGATTCACTGGCACGGCATCGTGCTGCCCGCGACGATGGACGGCGTGCCGGGCTTCAGTTTTTCCGGCATCGCGCCGGGCGAGACGTTCACCTATCGGTTTCCGGTGCGGCAGAGCGGCACGTATTGGTATCACAGCCATTCCCGTTTTCAGGAGCAGACCGGACTGTACGGGGCGCTGGTGATCGATCCCGCCGGATCTGATCCGATTCGATCCGGTCAGATTCAATCCGATCCGATCCGCGCCGAACGCGACTACGTGGTGATGCTCAACGACTGGAGCGACGAGAATCCCGAGGCGATCTACGCGCATCTGAAGAAGATGGGCGACTATTACAACTACGCCGAGCCGACCGCGCGCGATTTTCTCGCCGATGTCTCGCGCGTCGGCCTCGCGCAGGCGCTGGCGTCGCGCACGATGTGGAACGAAATGCGCATGAGCCCGCGCGACCTCGTCGATGTCACCGGCGCCACCTATACGTATCTGATGAACGGGCACGCGCCGGCCGGCAACTGGACGGGTCTGTTCCGGCCCGGCGAGCGCGTGCGTCTGCGCTTCATCAACGGCTCGTCCAACAGTTTTTTCGACGTACGCATCCCCGGCTTGAAACTGCGTGTGGTCGCCGCCGACGGGCAGAACGTCAAGCCGGTCGAGGTGGACGAATTCCGCATCGCGACCGCCGAAGTCTACGACGTAATTGTCGAGCCGCAGGAGGATCGCGCCTACACGATCTTCGCCAAGTCGATGAGCCGTGACGGCTACGCACGCGGCACGCTGGCGACACGCGCGGGAATGCAGGCGCCAATCCCGCCGCTCGATCCGTTACCAACGCTGACGATGATCGACATGATGGGGGCGATGGCGCAGGGTGGCATGCACGACATGCGTGGCATGAATCACGGCGCCATGCCGGGCATGGACATGGCCGGCATGGCGATGGGCGCGATGCCGGTGGTGCACCACGCGCGCAGCGAATACGACAACCCGAATGTGGACATGCGCGTTGACTCTCCGCGCACCAATCTGGACGATCCCGGCGTCGGCCTGCGCGACAACGGCCGCCGCGTGCTGACTTATGCCGATCTGCACACACTTGGCGGATCGTTGTTTCCGCAGCCGGTGACGCGCGCGATCGAACTGCATCTGACCGGCAACATGCAGCGCTTCGTCTGGGGTTTCGACGGTCTGAAGTTCTCGCAGGCCAAGCCGGTGCATTTCCGTTACGGCGAGCATTTGCGTCTGACCCTGGTCAACGACACCATGATGACGCACCCGATTCACCTGCACGGCATGTGGAGTGAACTCGAATCGCCTGATGGGGAATTCCAGGTGCGCAAGCACACCATCAGCGTGCAGCCGGCGCAACGTGTCACCTATCGTGTGATGGCCGACGCATTGGGGCGTTGGGCCTACCACTGCCATCTGCTGTACCACATGCAAGCGGGAATGATGCGCGAGGTGGTCGTGTCATGAACGCGAATTGGTGCAATACGATGCGGATCGCGATGCTGTGCGCAGCGTTCGTCGCAACCAGCGTATGCGCGCAGGACGCGATGCCGGGCATGCCGATGCCGACGCAGGGCGGAGCGGCGCCGCCGGATGCGCGCAGCCCGGACTATTCCGATGGCGTGGATGCGGGCGCGATGGCCGGCATGGACATGCTCGACGACAAGGCCCTGGGCATGTTGCTGTTCGATCGCCTGGAATATTTCGATGGCCGCGACGCGAACGGCGTGGCGCTGGAAGCGCAAGCCTGGTACGGCACCGATGCGAGCAAGTTGTGGGTGAAGGCCGAAGGCGAACGCAGCGGCGGGCGCTTGCAGAACTTGCGTACCGAGGCGTTGTGGGATCGCCCGCTCGCGGCGTATTGGGATACGCAACTTGGCGTGCGTCACGATTTCGGCGTCGGCCCCGATCGCAACTGGGCCGCATTCGGCGTGCACGGCCTGGCGCCGTACTGGTT
Organism: Pseudomonadota bacterium; assembly: GCA_021781425.1. Taxonomy (GTDB): domain Bacteria; phylum Pseudomonadota; class Gammaproteobacteria; order Xanthomonadales; family Rhodanobacteraceae; genus Rudaea. The sequence goes on along the minus strand of JAJXWU010000005.1, from coordinate 106 downwards.
CGAAGTCGATGCGGCGTTCTATATCGGTCAGGCCGGGCGTACCGCGCTGCGCTTCGAGTCCACCTACGAATTGCGCTGGACGCAGCGCGTGATCCTGGAACCGCGC
>JAJXWU010000092.1 GCA_021781425.1 Pseudomonadota bacterium | reverse complement strand
ATTGGCGTTCGTTTTCGCCGTGCGGCAGATGGCGCATCAGATCGTCGCCGAGCACACTCGCTGGATCGGCGAATTCAGGCAGGCGCGCATCGTTCGGACAGCGCAGGTACCAGCGCTCCGGGCACGACGCTTCGAGCGGAAATCCGGCGTCGCCGAACAACGGGCGCAGCGAGCGTGCCAACGCTTCGCATTCCGCGTCGGTCAAACCGAAACCAGCGCAGGCCATCAGCCGTGCCGTCACCGCATCGACCATGGCATGCGCCGGGTCGGCGCGCAGCCATGTCGCACCCGCTGCGTCGTCCGCATCGAGCGATCGCGTCAGCGCTGCGACGGGAAGAACCGTGCCGATGAATTCGAAACACTCGCGCAGCGCCACCTCGCGTCCGGGTTTGGCGTCGGCGAGCCGGTCGCCGCGCGCGAGCCACAACGAGAACGGCGGCGCGTGCTCGACGCGCTTGAATTCCGGCAAGAGCAGCGTCAACGCGGGCATGGCGCGACGCCGGTCAATCCTTGTAACGTACCGAAAGGATTTCGTAGCTGCGCGTGCCGTTGGGCGCCTGGAATTCGAAACTGTCGCCTTCGCTCTTGCCGATCATGGCGCGCGCGATCGGCGAGGACACCGAAATCAGGCGCTGCCGGATGTCGGCCTCGAGGTCGCCGACGATCTGGTAGGCGATTTCCTCGCCGCTGTCCTCGTCGGCCAGTTCCACGGTCGCTCCGAACACGATCTTGCCATTTGGCGTCAGGCGCGAGACGTCGATGACTTCCGCATAGGAAAGCCCGGCCTCGAGTTCCTTGATGCGGCCTTCGAGAAAACTCTGCTGTTCGCGCGCCGCATGATATTCGGCGTTCTCGCTCAGATCGCCATGCGCGCGCGCCTCGGCGATCGCGGCGATGATGCGCGGCCGTTCGACCGATTTCAGGCGTTCCACTTCGGCGCGCAAGCGCTCGGCGCCCTTTGCGGTCAGGGGTGCTCTTTTCACGCCAACTCCTTGTGCAGTTCCTGCAGGCTGTGGACCTCGCCGCCGCCGCGGAAATCCAGCGAATGCAGCAAGGCACGCGCGCCGGCGATGGTGGTCGAATAGGTAATGCGTTGCTGCAGCGCTTCGCGCCGGATAGAGAACGAATCGGCGATGGCCTGCTTGCCCTCGGTCGTATTGACGATGAATACGATCTCGCCGTTCTTGATCGAATCGACGATATGCGGGCGGCCTTCCAGCACCTTGTTGATGCGCTCGCACGCCAGTCCCTTGTCGATGAGATAGGCGCAGGTTCCGGAGGTGGCGACGAGCGAGAATCCGCGCTTGATCAGATCGCGTGCGACCGGAAGCAGCCGCGTCTTGTCCGGATCGCGCACCGACACGAACACCTTGCCGAGTCTCGGCGCCACGATGCTGGCGCCCTCGTGAGCGCGCGCGAACGCCGCACCGAAATTGCGGCCGACACCCATGACTTCGCCAGTGGAGCGCATTTCGGGACCCAGGATCGGGTCGACGTTCTGGAATTTCAGAAACGGGAAAATCGCTTCCTTGACGGAATAATATTTCGGCACCACTTCCTTCGTCGCGTGTTGATCGGCCAGCGTCCTGCCCACCATGCAACGCGCCGCGATCTTGGCCAGCGCAACGCCGGTTGCCTTGGACACGAACGGCACCGTGCGCGAAGCGCGCGGGTTGACCTCGAGGATGAAGATGGTTTCGTCGCCCGCCTCGCCCTGAATCGCGAACTGCGTATTCATGAGGCCAACGACTTTGAGTTCGCGCGCCATCTGCGCGACCTGATCGCGCAACACGTTTTGCACCTTCGCTGACAACGAATACGGCGGCAGCGAGCAGGACGAGTCGCCCGAATGCACGCCGGCTTCCTCGATGTGCTCCATGATGCCGCCGATCAATACGTTGCCCTGTACATCGGCGACGATGTCGACGTCGACCTCGACCGCGTTGTCGAGGAAGCGGTCGAGCAGTACCGGCGAGTCGTTGGATACGCGCACCGCATCGGTGATGTAGCGCTTGAGATCCGCATCCGAATGCACGACTTCCATCGCGCGTCCGCCAAGCACGTAGGAAGGTCGCACCACCAGCGGATAGCCGATCTCGCGCGCAAGCGCGAGCGCCTGATCCGGGTTGCGCGCGGTGCGGTTCGGCGGCTGCGTGAGGCCGAGTTTGACGATCATCTGCTGGAAGCGTTCGCGGTCTTCGGCAAGATCGATGGAATCCGGTGAAGTTCCGATCACCGGCGCGCCGTTGGCTTCGAGCGCGCGTGCGAGCTTGAGCGGCGTCTGCCCGCCGTACTGCACGATCACGCCCTTGGGCTTTTCCACGGCGATGATTTCGAGAACATCCTCGAGCGTGAGCGGCTCGAAATACAGGCGATCCGAGGTGTCGTAATCGGTCGACACCGTTTCCGGATTGCAATTGACCATGATGGTCTCGAAACCGTCTTCGCGCAGGGCGAGTGCCGCGTGCACGCAACAGTAATCGAATTCGATGCCCTGGCCGATGCGGTTCGGTCCGCCGCCGAGCACCATGATCTTGTCGCGCGTCGACGGGTTCGCCTCGCATTCTTCCTCGTAGGTCGAATACAGGTACGCGGTCGTCGTCGCGAATTCGGCCGCGCAGGAATCCACGCGCTTGTACACCGGGTGCACCTTGAACGCGTGACGCAGCTTGCGCACGGCCGCTTCATCGGTGCCGAGCAAGGCGGCGAGGCGCGCATCGGAGAATCCCTTGCGCTTGAGTTGGAAAAGGCGTGCGGCGTCGAGCGCCGCCAGTCCGGCGGCTTTCACCTGCGCTTCGATCTCGACGAGTTCGGCGATCTGGTCGAGAAACCAGCGATCGATGTGCGTGAGCTGGAAAATCTCTTCCAGCGGCAAACCGGCACGGAAGCCGTCGGCCACGTAGAACACACGATCCGGGCGCGGCTCGCGCAATTCGCGCCTCAAATCGGCGATGGCGTCGGGTTCGGCCAGATCCAACGGCCCCGGATTCAGACCATCCCTGCCCGTTTCCAGTCCGCGCAACGCCTTCTGCAGCGATTCCTGGAAGGTACGTCCGATCGCCATCACCTCGCCCACCGATTTCATCTGCGTGGTCAGGCGCGCGTCGGCGGCCGGGAATTTTTCGAACGCGAAGCGCGGAATCTTGGTGACCACGTAATCGATGGTCGGCTCAAACGAGGCCGGCGTCTTGCCGCCGGTAATTTCGTTGCGCAGTTCGTCGAGCGTGTAACCGACCGAGAGTTTGGCCGCGACTTTCGCGATCGGAAAACCGGTGGCCTTGGACGCTAGCGCCGAAGAGCGCGACACGCGCGGATTCATCTCGATCACGACGACGCGGCCGTTTTCGTTGTGCACGCCGAACTGCACGTTCGAGCCGCCGGTGTCCACGCCGATCTTGCGCAGCACGGCAATGGAAGCATCGCGCAGGCGCTGGTATTCCTTGTCGGTGAGCGTCTGCGCCGGCGCCACGGTGATCGAGTCGCCGGTGTGCACGCCCATCGGATCAAGGTTTTCGATGGAACACACGATGATGCAGTTGTCGGCCTTGTCGCGCACGACTTCCATTTCGAACTCTTTCCAGCCCAGCACCGATTCCTCGACCAGCACCTCGTGCACCGGCGACAGCTCCAGCCCGCGCTTGACGATCTCGTCGAACTCCTCGCGGTTGTAGGCGATGCCGCCGCCGGAACCGCCGAGCGTGAAACTGGGCCGGATGATGGTCGGATAGCCGACCTTGGTCTGGATCTCCAGCGCCTGCTCGTGGGATTTCGCGACCTCGGCCTTGGGACATTCCAAACCAATCTCGATCATCGCGCGGCGGAACAGCGCGCGATCCTCGGCCATGCGGATCGCCTCGCGCGAGGCGCCGATCAGCTCGACGCCATACTTTTCCAGAATGCCGCAATCCGCCAGATCGAGTGCGCAGTTCAGTGCCGTCTGCCCGCCCATCGTCGGCAGCAGCGCGTCGGGTTTTTCCTTGGCGATGATGCGCTCGACGGTGGCGCGGTTGATCGGCTCGATGTAGACCGCGTCGGCCATCTCCGGATCGGTCATGATCGTGGCCGGGTTCGAGTTCACCAGCACGACGCGATAGCCTTCCTGCTTGAGCGCCTTGCAGGCCTGCGCGCCGGAGTAATCGAACTCGCAGGCCTGGCCGATCACGATCGGACCGGCGCCGATGATAAGGATGGTTTTGAGATCGGTGCGCTTAGGCATGTCTATTCCAACACTTCGGATTCGACCGTCCTGCGCGCCGAGGGATCGACGCAATTCAACGTCACTTCCTTCCACGGTTCGAGCAGTGCGCGGGCCTCATTGCGCCTTCCCTCACGCGCCAGCGCAATGGCTGCATAACCCGCGATGATCCCCTGGAACGGCCAGGTCGGCGCAGCGTTGGCGTAGGGCGCCAAGGTGGCGACGGCTTCGGTCAAATTCTGGCTCGCTTCCGCCACGCCGCGTTCGCGCAGGAAGCAGATGCCCTGTGCCGCCTGGAACACGGCCTTGTGCGAGGGAATGAGATTCCGCACATCGATCTCGTTCAGCAATTCACGCGCCCTGCCGATGTCGCCGAAGCGAGCCAGTACAAAAGCGAAGTCGACTTTCTGCAGGGCCGCATGTCCCGATGCCTCGTAGGCCTTTTCCTGCCAAGCGACGAAATCCGCGATGCGTCCCGCCGCGTAGTAAATCGAGGCCGTGCGGCTTTCGAACATACCCTTTGTAATCTGCGTGTTGTCGCGCAGTGGCTCCACAAGCGCCAAGCCTTCCTCGACCCTGCCGCGACGTGCGCATAGACTCGCCTTGCGGAATATGAGGTCGACCCGAACCAGCTCGTTTTTCTTCGACATCGCGTACGACTGCATCTTCGTCAGCAGTGCCTCTGCCTGCTGCAGGTGGCCGCGTGCAGTCGCCTTGATCAATTCGTCATAAGTGCCGCCTGCGCGGCTCTTGATCGCGACTTCGAGAATGACCACCATTGTTCCAAGCAAGCCGCTCCAGAACCAGCTCGAAAATCCTTGGTAGATTCCGTAGGCCACACAGGCGCCCAGCAGGAGCAGCACCCACCAGTTGCGGCGCATCGCCTCTAGCCAGATGACCTTGAGATCGCGGCCTTTGCGCAACTTGGCTTCAAAACGGAACTCGGCCTGCGTCTTCGGCTTCAATTCCGGGGGGCGTCGCTCGCGCAGATAAGCCAGCGACTCGTCATCGACGAATTCGATACCGGTGTAGCCGGCTTGTTCCAGCACCGTGCGCGCGTGCTCGACCGACGCGGCCTCGCGACCAAACGTGTCGCGAATTCCATGTTTGTCCGTGGCGGTAATGATGTAGTGTTTCATGCGCGCACCTTGGCAGCGGCCATCGATGCGGCGAACCGGTCGAACAGATAGCCGATGTCGTGCGGCCCGGGCGAGGCTTCCGGATGGCCCTGGAAGCAGAACGCCGGCGCATCGGTCAGCGCGAAGCCCTGCAGCGAGCCATCGAACAGCGAGGTGTGGGTCACGCGCGCATTCTTCGGAAGCGTGGCGGCGTCGACGGCGAAGCCGTGGTTCTGCGAGGTGACCAGCACGCGGCCGTCATCGTGATCCTTGACCGGATGATTGGCGCCGTGGTGGCCGAATTTCATCTTCAGCGTCTTCGCCCCCAGCGCCAGACCCATGATCTGGTGGCCGAGGCAAATGCCAAACAGCGGAATCTTGTGCGCGATGAATTCGCGCGTTGCGGCAATCGCATACTCGCAGGCGGCCGGATCGCCGGGACCGTTGGACAAGAACACGCCGTCGGGTTTGAGCGCCAGCGCTTCGGCGGCGGGAGTCTGTGCGGGCAGCACGGTGACTTCGCAGCCGCGGTCGGCGAGCAAGCGCAGGATATTGCGCTTGACGCCGAAGTCGTAGGCGGCCACGCAATATTTGCGCACGGGTCTCGCGAACTCGCATCGGTCGAGAGCGTAGCTGCCTTCGGCGAATGTATACTTTTTAGGCGTGCATACGACCTTGGCCAGGTCCATGCCATTGAGGCCGGGAAACGCCCGCGCGGCGGCGAGCGCGGACTCGGCGGAAATTCCCTCGCCTGCTGCCAGGCAGCCGTTTTGTGCGCCGGTTTCGCGCAGGATGCGCGTGAGCCTTCGGGTATCGATCTGCGCGATCGCGACGATGCCGTTGCGGCGCAGGTAGTCGGGCAGGGTTTCCGTGCTGCGCCAGTTGCTGGCCAGCCGCGACAAGTCGCGGATCACCAGCCCTGCCGCCTGTACCTTGTCCGATTCCTCGTCGACCACGTTGCAACCGGTGTTGCCGATGTGCGGATAAGTGAGCGTGACGATCTGCTGTGCGTAGGACGGATCGGTGAGAATTTCCTGATAACCCGTCATCGCCGTGTTGAACACGACCTCGCCAACGGATTGTCCTTCCGCACCGATGGAAACGCCGCGGAAGAGGCTGCCGTCTGCAAGTGCGAGAATGGCCGGGGTCATGTGCTCTTTTTGTGCTCTCCGCGAGCAAGGATGCTCGCAAAAATGCCGGTGCAGGAACACCCGCGGGCGGGCGCTGGCCAGTCCGTGGGTAGAGGTTTCGGGCGAGTGCGGATTTTACCGGGATGCACCCGCTTGTGTCCATCCGCAACGCCTGTTGGTAGTGTCTCGGCTTGAATTTAACCCGTTCGCGTTGAGCGTAGCTCGCGTAGCGAGCGGAGTCGAAGCGCTGCTGGCCCTTCGACTTCGCGCCTTCGGCGCTACGCTCAGGGCGAACGGAGTTTGAAACAGAGACACTACCTGCCCGTTACAGCAGCCAGTCGATCGGCAATCGCGCCAGCAAGGTTACGAACACGCGCTGCCAGAACGTGCTGCCGGGTTCGCGCCGGTGCACGGTTTCGATGCCGTCGTTGCGCTCGATCCATACCAGACGATGCCCGCGCAGGAGCACCTCGTAGGCGCTTTCGGGGACGCCGCCGACGAACGTGTCCGCGCTGGCCGCTGCCATTGCGACGCTGTCGATCACGAATCCCATTTCCGTATTCAGGCGCACCGAACGCTGGTCGAAATTGAACGAGCCGATGAAAAGCCGTCTGCGATCCACGCAAAACGTCTTCGCGTGCAGGCTCGATGCCGAACTGCCGTGGAAACCCTGCTTCCGCCACCAACGCCGCCGCGCCGGCAAACTGCGGCGCAGCTCGTGGAGTTTCACGCCCGCGCGCAGCAGCGCATGCCGGCGTTTGGCGTAACCGGCATGCACGGCGAGCACGTCTGTCGCTTCCAGCGCATTGGTCAGCACGGCCACGCGCACACCATCGCGCGCACGGCCGCAGAAAAACGCCGTGCCGCGCGACGTCGGCACGAAATACGGCGAGACGATGTACAACTCGCGTTCGACACTGCCGAGCGTGCGCGCCAATCGCGCCACCAGCAGATCGGCTTCCTTTTCGCGCGCCAGGCCTTTCTTCGGATCGTCGCTCAGCAGACGCGCCGGCGCCCAGACCAGCGCCTGCCGCCCGGCCAACAAATCCAGCACCAGCGTCGAACGCCGGATCGAATCCAGGTACGCCGTGGCCTTGGGTTCCTGCGTGCGCGCATTGGCGGTCACGGCGAAGCTCGCCAGTGCGTCAGCCGGTGCGGCGGCCAACACTTGCGTGGCGGGAATCGCCGACGCGCTGTTCCAATAGCGCTGGAAATCCTCCTCGACCGCATCGGCAATCGGGCCGATGCCGAGTACATCGAGGTCGACGAACAAGGCCTGTTTGCCGGCATCGAAGTATTCGTCGCCGATGTTGCGCCCGCCGACGATCGTGGCCTGTGCATCGGCGGTGAACGATTTGTTGTGCATGCGCCGGTTCAGACGCGAAAAATCGTTGAAATAGCCAAGCCAGCGCCAACGCCGCAAGCGGAACGGGTTGAACAGGCGGATTTCGATGCGCCGATGGCTGTCGAGCGCGGCCAGCACCGGGTCAAGGCCGCCGGTGTTGTTGTCGTCCAGCAGCAGGCGCACGCGCACGCCGCGGTCGGCTGCCCGGTGCAAGGCCTCGAACAAGATATTGCCCGACAGGTCATTTCGCCAAATGTAGTACTGCACGTCCAGCGTGCGCGTCGCCGCATCGGCGAGCAGCACGCGCGCAGCCAGGCTGTCGCGCCCGTCGTGCAGCGCGACGAGTCCGGATTCGTCCGCATGCGCGCGCGTTTGCGCCGTCAGCGATGTTTCCAGAGGACAACTGATCGGTAGCTGTACTTCAGGCGCAGTCACGGACATGCGCCAATGCTGCCGCGTGCGCGCGGAAATGTCGAATCGGCGAAAACGACGAAGCCCGCTTGCGCAGGCTTCCGGGTGAACCCAGGGGAATGCAAATGTTTTTTGCAAATGCCTGATCTTTCGCACTTTCCACAATGGGAAATTTCGTCATGCCCCCAAAAATGCCCCCAGCCGCGGCGCGTCAGCGATCGTTTGTGCCGAAAACGGCCCAACACTCGCGCATCGTGTTGTCGTGTATGTCGAGTACCTTGCGCAGGGGATTCTGGTATCCGCCGGCAAGATTCCACGCCACCGGCAGGCGCAGCGTCTTACATTCGTCAAACACTCGGCGGTCGCGCAGGCGCAGTTGATCGGTCGTCAGCCAGCCGCCCAGCGGGTCGTCTACGTGCGGATCGGCGCCGGCCTGGTACAGCAGCACATCGCAATCGGCAAAGGGCCGCACGATCCGCGGGATCGCTTCCAGAAACGCCTCGGCCTGATCTACGGCGTCCCATTCCGCGTCGGCGGAATAGTGCCTGATCCAATCCAGACTCAGATGACGGATGATGTCCGTCGTGCCATTGCCGTAGTGTTCGTCGAAATCGAGGATGCCGACCCGGCAATCCTGTCGCTTCCCGCGCAGCACCTGTGCGGCGACAACCAGGCCGTTGAAGGTGCAATAGCCGCCGCCTTGTGCATAGCAGGCGTGATGGAAGCCCGACACCGGAGCCACGGCCACCGTGCCACGGGACAACGCGCACTCGGCTGCGGCCATCATCGCGCCGCAAGTGTACGGAAGCGCCTCGGCCACGGCAGGCAGACGGTTGCCGAACCCGTTTTCGATGATGCCGGAAAGCACGCCGCGCACGTAGCCAGGATCATGCGCCAGGCCAAGCTGCTGGGACGTCGCCGGCTTCGGTTCGATGTACTCCAGCCCGCGAAAGCGCTCGCGCCACGACGCCACCACCAAGCGCGGCTTGCCCGCGCTCGGCGAAAACGACTGCGCATCGGCGACCATCTTTTCCGTGTAAAACACCGCGACCACGGCTCACACCCGGTTGCCGAGGAAATAGAGCCAGTCGTCGATGTTCAGGCGCAATGCTACGTCCGGATTGGCACTGAGCGCCTGATGCCAGCCTTCGTATTCGATCTTCTTGGATTGGTGGAGAGTGAGCTTGCTTTGGCACTGCTCCAATTTGCTGCGCAGGTCGTCGCGAATGCTCACGCGCGCGCCGTTCTCCCAGTCGCGCGCCTTCGGACTGGAATAGCCGAGCACGATCTTCTCGTCGATCTCCAACCCTTCCTCGCGGATCTTCTGCAACACCGCTTCGCGCTCCGCGCGCCACCAGTCGAAGCGTTCGGCATGGTATTTCATCTTGGCCGCCGCTGCCTGGGCAATCTTGCCTGCCGTGTACTCGAACCGCCATTGATCTCTGCGCATGATCCGTGCCCCTTTCATCGAGCGCTATCTGCTCTGTGGGCAGTCTGCGACAGGGACGTCGCATGGCTTGCGACTAGGCTACCTCAGCGCCTGATAGCGCCTGCAAAACAGCCGGGTTCTGCATCCTGCGCAGAAACCTATTCCATTCCGCCGCGGCGGTGCCGGCTGGCGCTGCATCGGTCATGCTCCGGATGATCTCCCCCTGCCTCGACGTGGCGACCGAGCCGTAGCTCACATTCCGCTCGGCGCCAACATTTGGAACAGATTGAAGCCATGAAACGAAAAAACCCCGGTATTTCCGGGGTTTTTCGGCCTTCCTCGGAATCCGTAGGCCCAGGGGAACACGAAAACGTCAGCTAAACGATTGATTTACAAATATCGTCTAATTGTATACTTTTTAGCATAGGCCTAAAGTTAGGCCTACCGCAGCACGACACTTCAAAAAAAAGCCCCGGCGCTGGGCCGAGGCAAGCCGCTTACGAGTTTCTCAGGCCGCCTGCATGGCGGGAATGTAGCCGATGCCGCGTCGGAACCGGCGTTACGCTGCGCGCGAGTGCGACCAAGATGTGGGCGGCGGCGCAAAGACGGATTCTCCAGCTACCCTTGATAGCTACCCATTTTTGGCCAGTAGCCCCAGAAAAAAAGCCGCCCGAAGGCGGCTAGTCTACTTTTCCCGGAATGACGGGTTCAGTGCATGCCAGCGCGCGCAGCCTGGATTGCCGCATCTAGTTGTGGCAGTAGAGCCGGCGTCGATTCCCGCAACACTGGTGTGGATTGCAGCGACGCTCCCGACGGAAGCGCGGACAAAAGTTCACTCTGAAACAGCAAGCGGCTACCTGTAGATGGGTCGATCGGGATTGGCGGCGTGCTGCCTGTGTTGTAAATCGTTCCCAACCCGGACATACGCCGATCATCGCCCTGACTGAATAAGTACTGGTAACTGAAGCCCGTGTTGTCTGCTATCGCGACGATGTAGTAGTTGCCGTTCGCGTAGTACCCCGCGAGTGCTGCCGTGCCGGTCTGACCATCTTCCTGCCCCGATGCGTAGATGGTTCCATCGCTGCCTGTGTAGTGGCTGTTGAACACCACCCACTGCGTTCCGAGGAGGCCGCTTGTGTCGAGCGTGAACGACCACTCGCCAAGAAAGTAGTCCGTCTTGTTCGCGTAAGCGTATAGCTCGTGCTGGATTTGCGTGGTGCCGCCGGGATAGGACAAGGTCCCGGTTTCTGGCGAGTCGAACACAATCTGTATCGACCCGACGACAACCCCCGTAGGAGCCGTATAGGAGCATCCGAAACATTGACCTCCGTGAAACTCGCCGAGTTGTGCTGTGAGCGTGCTGGTCGACTCGTTGTAAATTCCTGCGGCTTGATAAAATATGGGGTTACCGGCGCTATCGTAGATGAATACGGTCACTACCAGCGCGCCATTTTGGAAGTCAATGGCGTAGCCGCGCCCGGATTCGTTCGGGTTCCACCATAAGCCTGGCGCTGGCGAGAATGCGAAGCACGACGCCGTGAACGAATATAGCAGTGCAAAAAGTATACGCTTCATTTTCAATCCTCCCACGATCCGATCCAACACCTCGCGGCCAAGTATCCTGATCGGCTCGCGTTTGGAGTCTGCCCGTCTAGGCTTAGCCTATCCATGCGCCCCAGCGGGGTTGTCTGCTACAAAGTACGTCACACCATCAAGCGCCATCGCGCGCTTTATTTGGTATTCGGAGTTTGCGTTTGCGTCGATCTGAATCACGTACAGCATGACATCGTGCGCGCGCGTGTCTGCCGTGTCAAACAGGATCGCATTGCCGGTTTGAATGCTTGGAAACATCGAATCGCCCTTGCCGTACCTCTGGGTTGTTGGGAAAAGTTCCTCGCGCGCGCGTGACGTCAATCGGAAAAAGCCGGTAACGTTACCGGGTTATCTAGGTTCCTCGCGCGCGCGTCACGTCATTCCACGGTGGAAGAATCCACAAGATGTTCGCCAACCTCGGCGAGCGCGGCGTCCAAGCCGGATTTGATATCCATCTCGGCGACGTCGATCTCACCGATGTCAAACTCGCAGATCGGGTTATCGGCCGGCCGCGCCGGATCGAGTAGCCGGTTCGCTGCGCGCGCGAGTTTCGCCAGCAGGCGCGGGCGTCGGCATCCGCGCACAGCGTCCGCCAGTTCATCTGATCGTAGTGTTCGCAAGATCGCCTCGCGCAGGTCTGGAAATTCGGTCATTGCAGTGCCCCGTTCGGTTTGGGATCGCGTCGCCGTCGATACTCGGCCGCTGTGCATTGGACAGGTGCGCCGGTTTGCGCCGGTTCCGCGCCGGTTTCAGAATCGGCGCAAACGGGCGCACTGGGCGGCCTTGCGCCGCTCCAGTGCGCAGGGGTTATAGGGGAATCGGCGCGCGCACAAACTGGCGCACTTTTCAGGGGCGCAATTCGGGTGCGAATCTTGCGGTCGGCGTTCCGATACTCCACGGAACCGGCGCACCCTTCGCGCTGCAAACGCGCTAGCGCATTCCAGAAACGCGCGCGGCCTCGGATGCCACGTAGCCCCTCGGGAAACTCTGGAAGTGTCTCTAGCACGCGCTGCGGAGTGCAGGGGCCAGTGCGCGCGGTCGGGACATTGACACCCGCCGCATCGGCAGCGAGCAGCGCAACGAGCAGCGATTGCGCGTCCGCCGCTTCGATCAGGTTCGCCGCGCTCGCGCTGCCGTCGGCGACGGTTCCGGCTGGGTGGATGACGCCATGCTCGCCGCGAACAAGTCGCACAGTCGCCGCACGTGCCGACAGGTTCGCCTTTTCGTGGACGAGCTCCAGCGCGCCGTCGTGTTCGACCAACGCCAGCCGCGACCGGGCGGAGTTGTGCCATGCAGTTGTGCCGGTGTAACTGTTCCCGCCCGCGCCGTGGCGGGCCGCGGCCTTGTCAATGTGCGCGAGCAGCAACACGGCCGCATCGTTTTCCCGCGCGATCTTGCCGAGCATGCGGCGGACAAAGGTTCGCACCATGCGCGGATCGTTCGCGTTCGCTTCGTAGCCATCGCTGGCGTTATCGACCGCGATCAGCCCGCAACCTTCGGCCCATTCGGACACCTGCGCGAGTGCTTTTGTCGGATCAAGTTTCCGGTTGCCGAATTCGTTTTCCTCGACCGCGAGCGATGCGTCCACGCTCGCGCCGTCCACAATTCGCAGGTTCGCGGCCACGGTATCCGCGTCCAGTCCGTAGGCTTCCACGATCAGCGCCAGCCGATAGCGCACAAGGTCGGCGGAATCTTCCAAGCTCACGAACAGCACGCGGCAGCGTTCGCACGCGAAGCCGGCAAAGTTGCGCCCTGTTGACGCATGGGCGACTAGTGGACTGTAACACTTGAATCGGTAGTATCATTGCGTCCATGGAGGGCGCGATGAAACTGACCAAGAATGAGCGTATGGAACTTCAACGGCAAGCCAGTGCAAGGAACG
>JAJXWU010000211.1 GCA_021781425.1 Pseudomonadota bacterium | reverse complement strand
TGACTGCTGCGACGATGCCGGCAAGGCCGGGTTGCGTCAGCACCATGCCGGCGGCCGACTTCGCGACATCGGTCGCCGTCGACACGGCGATGCCGATCTGCGCCTGGCGCAGCGCCGGCGCGTCGTTGGCGCCGTCGCCGCACATGCCGACGGTGTGACCACCGTTCTGGAACGCCTTGACGAGTTTGTACTTGTCTTCCGGTAGCACACCGGCGTAGACCGCAAACGAGTCGGGGTGCACGTTGGCCGGAATCGACCCGGGTGGACAAGTCGCGCCGTCCAGCCCGATAGCTCGCGCGACGATGGCGGCTGTTGCCGGCGCATCACCGGTCACCATCACGCTGCGAACGCCGAGGCCGTGCAACTCGCGGACGAGCGCAGCAGAATCGGCGCGCGGCGGGTCGCTGAGCGCGACGAGGCCGACAAGTTGCAACGCGGCCGGCGCACCGGCCGCGACGGCCAGCACGCGGAATCCCTTGTTTTCGAGTGTCTTCGCGGCCGCAGCCATGTCCGCAGATGGCGGCGCGAGCGAACTTACCACGGAGAAGGCGCCCTTCACGATATGCTGCGGATTGCCGGCCGCATCCGTCGCTGTCGCCTCGGACATCTTCCTTGCCGGATCGAACGCGACGAATTTGACCAGCTTGGGCGCGTCGGAAACAACCTTGCCCGCCGCGGCCGCACGGATGGTGGAATCGACCGGATCCTGCCCGCCTTCCGCGCTGGCAAGTGCCGCTAGCGCGAGCACGTGCGCCTCATCGAAGCCTGGCAGCGAATGGACGGTGGTTACCGTCAATGCGTTCTGCGTCAGCGTGCCGGTCTTGTCAGCGCACAGCACCTCCATTGATGCCGCTTCGTCCACCGCCGACAAGCGCGTCGGCAGCACGTTCACTTTGGCCAGCGCGCGCGCGCCGAGCGCCGACGCGAGCGTGAACGTGGCCGGCAACGCGACGGGTATCGATGCGAGCACTGCCGTGAGTACCAGAGGAATGATTTCGGCGACCGGCATCCTGAGAAACCAGGCGTAGCCGACCAACAGCACGATGAGTACGCCATTGAAGGCGGCGAGATTGCGCACCACGCTCAACACCGCCTTCTGCTGGGAACTGACGACGTGCGCGGTACGCACGAGTTCGGCGGTGCGGCCGAATTTGGTCCGTGCTCCCGTCGCGGTGACTTCGGCCACTGCCTCGCCGCGCCGAACCAGTGCGCCGGCATAGGTTTGCACCCCCGCGGCGGCTTCGATGGGCACCGATTCGCCGGTGAGCATGGATTGGTCGAGCAAGACTTCCCCGCCGGTGAGGCGCGCGTCTGCCGCGACCACGCCGCCGAGCGAAAGCTTCACTACGTCGCCGGACACCAGCTCAGTTGCAGGCACGGTCTTCCACGTACCATCCCGCAGCACCGATGCGTTCAACGCGAGCCGTGACTTCAGTGCGGTCAGCGTCGCTTGGGCGCGGCTTTCCTGGAACAGGCCGAGAGCGGCGTTGAATATAACGAGAAAAGCGATGATTGCGGCCTCGGCGTATTTGCCGAGCACCAGCTCGAGCGCGACTGCGGCTTCAAGCATCCACGGAACGGGCGCCCAGAACTTCTCCAGCGCCCGCCGCAATGGATGCAGGCTTGTATCCGGCAACGCATTCGGACCCGATTTCTCCAGGCGACGACTCGCCTCGTCACTACTGAGACCAACCGGTGCGGAATCAACTACCGTTGCGGATTGTGCGGACGAAGCCGCGGCCGCGGCTAGCTGGGCTGCCATCATCCACCCCGATATACGCATCCTATCAGGAACGGTCTGTACGGCACCGCACTATCACGAACCGCGCCAATGCTCAACGTTTCAGTGCGCGCGCACGCCGGCAGACTTCATCGACGGTGAAGTCGTATTCGCGCAATAATACGTCTGCCGGCGCAGAGGCGCCGAAACGTTCCACGCCCAGCATGTCGCCGCGATCGCCGACGTAGCGATGCCAGCCCTGCGACACGCCCAATTCAACGGCAAGTCGTGCCCCGATCGACGGCGGCAGTATGCTGTCGCGATACGGCTGTGGTTGCGCATCGAACAACTCCCAGCTCGGCATCGACACGCAGCGCACGGCGACGCCTTCATCGTGCAGACGTTCTGCCGCGGACAGGATCAGGCCGACCTCGGAACCCGTGGCGATCAGGATCAGATCGGGCTCACCGGCAGGCGCATCGCTCAATACATAGGCGCCGCGACGCAATCCATCCGCCGCCGTGTAGCGGCTGCGGTCGAGCGTGGCCACGCTCTGCCGGGTCAGCGCCAGCAGGACCGGACGGTCGCGGGTTTCCATCGCCACCTTCCAGGCCACCGCAGTTTCGTTTGCGTCGCAGGGACGGATCACGGTGACGTTCGGGATTGCGCGCAGATTCGCCAGTTGTTCCACCGGCTGATGCGTCGGTCCGTCCTCACCGAGCGCGATGCTGTCGTGGGTGAAGACGTGGACGACGTGCAGGCCCATCAGCGCAGCCAGCCGGATCGGCGGACGCATGTAATCGGAGAAGATCAGGAAGGTCGAGCCGAACGGGATGAAGCCGCCATGCGCGGCCAGCCCGTTGACTATCGAACCCATGGCATGTTCGCGCACGCCGAAGTGCAGATTGCGGCCGGCATGACTCCAGCCGCCGCCGTCGGAGCCCTGCGTATCCGTGTCAGGGTCTGCCGGCGGATTGAAATCACCGAGTCCTTTCAGCGCCGTGTACGTGGACGGGTCCAGATCCGCCGAACCACCGCCCAGCGCGGGAAGTTTCGGCGCGATCGCGTTCATTACCTTGCCGCTGGCGGTGCGCGTGGCGATACCCCTGGCATCGGCCGCAAATACCGGAACGTTCGCATCCCAGCCTGACGGCAATTCCCCGCGAAGCCGGTCGTGCAGTTCCGTGGCCAGCCCGGGGAACGTTTTCGTAAAGACGTCCAGACGTCCATTCCATTCGGCTTCGGCTTGCGCGCCGCGCGCGAGTGCCTTGCGAAAATGCGCCAGTGCCGTCGGCGGAATCAGGAACGGTGGTTCGGCGGGCCAGCCGAGTGTCTGCTTGGTTTTCTTCACGTCCTCGACGCCCAGCGGCGAGCCATGCGCTTTGCAACTGTCCTGCTCGGGCGAGCCGTAGCCGATGTGCGTGCGCACCAGGATCAGCGAGGGTCGTGCGATTTCGGCACGCGCGGCATCCAATGCGGCGCCGATCGCGGCGATGTCATTGCCGTCGGTGACAGCGAGGGTCTGCCAGCCATAGGCCTCGAAGC
>JAJXWU010000022.1 GCA_021781425.1 Pseudomonadota bacterium | reverse complement strand
GCCGAGGACATCGAGAAGAAGCTGCAGTCGATCGTCTTCCCCGGCATCCAGGGTGGCCCGCTCATGCACGTGATCGCGGCGAAGGCCGTGGCGTTCAAGGAGGCGCTGGAGCCTGCCTTCAAGAGCTACCAGCAAAACGTGGTGAAGAATGCGCAGGCAATGGCGAAAACCATCATCGCGCGCGGTTACAAGATCGTTTCCGGTGGCACGCAGAATCACCTGATGCTGGTCGACATGATTGGCAAGGGCGTCACCGGCAAGGATGCCGAGGCCGCACTCGGCCGCGCGCACGTCACGGTCAACAAGAACGCCGTGCCCAACGATCCGCAAAAGCCCTTCGTGACCTCGGGCCTGCGCATCGGCACGCCGGCAGTGACCACGCGCGGCTACGGCGAGGCCGACTGCATCGAGCTCGCGAACTGGATCTGCGATGTGCTCGACGCACCTGGCGACGATGCCGTGATCGCGAAGGTGCGCGAGAAGGTGACCGCGCAGTGCCGCAAATTCCCGGTGTATGGATAACCCGTTGCCTTCCGGCGCAGCGCCGGCAAGGCGCGAGCCCGTGAGCGAATCGGAGTCGACGGGTTGCTCGATGAGGATTCGCGAACGGGCGATTGACGCCGCCGGCTCGAGCTGACCCATAACGTGCATTGCCCCTTCTGCCAGCACGTCGATACCCGTGTCATCGATTCGCGCGAATCCGAGGACGGCGCGACGATTCGGCGCCGGCGCGAATGCACGCATTGCGGCGAGCGTTTCAACACCTTCGAGACGATGGAAATCAAGCTGCCGGCCATCGTCAAGAGCGACGGCCGGCGCGAAGCCTTCGGCGAGCACAAGCTGCGCACCGGGGTGGAGCGTGCGCTGCAGAAGCGCCCGGTCGCCAGCGACGCGGCCGACAACGTCGTGCGCGAGGTCGTGCGCCAGTTGCGTGCGGTCAACGAACGCGAAGTACCCTCGCGCCTGATCGGCGAATGGGTGATGACGGAATTGAAACGTCTCGACCAGGTTGCCTACGTGCGCTTTGCCTCGGTCTACCGCCGCTTCGAGGACGTGCAGGCGTTCCGCGAGGAAATCGAGCGACTCGAGCGCGATTTGCCGGAACTCGAAGGCCTGCAGCTGCCGTTGCTCGGCGACCTGCGCCAGCGCAAGAAGGCGCCATGAGCGGGTTTTCCGTTGCCGACCACGCGCACATGGCGCGCGCGCTGCGTCTGGCCGAGGCAGGCTTGTACACGACGCAGCCGAATCCGCGCGTGGGTTGCGTGGTCGCGCACGGCGAGGAAGTCGTCGGCGAGGGGTTTCACGCCCGCGCCGGCGAGCCGCATGCCGAGGTCTTTGCGCTGCGCACCGCGGGCGCGCGCGCGCGTGGCGCCACGGCGTATGTGACGCTGGAGCCCTGCGCGCACTTCGGCAAGACGCCGCCCTGCGCCGATGCGCTGGTTGCGGCGGGCGTGGCGCGCGTGGTCGCCGCCTGCGCGGATCCGAATCCGAAAGTCGCCGGCGGCGGCTTGGCCAAGCTGCGCGCCGCCGGCATCGTCACCGAGACCGGCCTGATGCGCGAGGCGGCGCGCGAACTCAATCGCGGATTCTTTTCGCGCATCGAGCGCGGCCGGCCATGGCTGCGCATCAAACTTGCGATGAGCCTGGACGGCCGCACCGCGCTCGCGAGCGGGAATTCGCGCTGGATTACCGGCGAGGCCGCGCGCGCGGACGTGCAGCACTGGCGCGCGCGCAGCAGCGCGATCCTGACCGGCGCGGGCACGGCGCGTGTCGACGATCCGCGGCTGACGGTGCGACTTCCGGACGGCGAGGCATTCGTGCCCCCTTTGCGCGTCGTGCTCGATGCGCGCCTGGACGCCTTGCCGGCGAGCGCACATCTGCTCGACGGCAGCGCACCCACACTGATCTTGCACGCGCCCGGCGCCAAACCGGCCGGCGACCGCTACGCACGCGCGGAATCGGCACCGATCGCCAGCGATGTCCGGGGCCACCTGGATTTGGCCGCCGTGCTGGCCCTGCTCGCCGCCCGCGGCGTCAACGAATTGCAGGTCGAAGCCGGGCCGGTGCTGTGCGGCGCCTTGTTTGCCGCTGGATTCGTGGACGAGTTGCTGTTGTATGTTTCTCCGATCCTGCTTGGCGATAGTGCGCGTCCGTTGTTGAGCCTGCCGGCGATGGCGGAAATCGCCGCGGGCCGGCGCTTGCGAGTAATCGACGAACGGCGGGTCGGCGAAGATTGGCGCTTGCTGCTGAGGGAGTGAACCGATGTTTACGGGTATCGTCCAGGCCATCGGAACCATTGCGCGCATCGAAGCGCACGGCGGCGACGCGCGCCTGTTCGTGGACGCGTCCGCGCTCGACGCCGCGTTGAACCCGGGCGACAGCCTGTGCGTGTCCGGGGTGTGCCTGACCGTGACGCGGCGCGACGGCAATACCTGTTGCTTCGACGTGTCCGGCGAAACCCTGTCGCTGACCACCCTCGGCGCGCTGCGCGCCGGCGATGGCGTTAATCTGGAACCGGCGCTGCGCCTGTCCGACCGGCTTGGCGGGCACCTCGTGTCCGGGCATGTCGACGGCATCGGCCGGGTCGTGGCCGTCGAGCCGGAGGCGCGCTCGCAGCGCTGGACGTTCGAGATTCCGTTGGCCCTGGCGCGCTACATCGCCGCGAAGGGCTCAGTGTGCATCGACGGCGTCAGCCTGACCGTGAACGAGGTCGGCGATAACCGGTTCGGTGTTAACCTGATTCCGCACACGGTCGCGGCGACGACGTTTCGAACGCGGCAGGCGGGCGATGCGGTGAATATCGAGGTGGACATGCTTGCCCGTTACGTGGAAAGGCTGCGCGCCGGGGAGGCCGCGTGAGCTTCGCCACCATTCCCGAACTGATCGCCGACATCCGTGCCGGCCGCATGGTCGTGATCGTCGACGACGAGGATCGCGAGAACGAGGGTGACCTCATCATGGCCGCGGAAAAGGTGCGGCCCGAGGACATCAACTTCATGGTCACGCACGCGCGCGGCCTAGTCTGCCTGTCGCTCACGCGCGAGCGCTGCGCGCAATTGCGCCTGCCGCCGATGGTCAGCGCCAACGCCTCGCGCCACCACACGAATTTCACCGTGTCGATCGAAGCGGCACAGGGCGTCACCACCGGCATCTCCGCGCACGATCGCGCGCACACGATACGCACCGCGGTCGCCGCGGACGCCCAACCCGCCGATCTCGTCCAGCCTGGCCACATCTTCCCGCTCGCCGCGCAAGCCGGCGGCGTGCTCACGCGCGCCGGGCAC
>JAJXWU010000131.1 GCA_021781425.1 Pseudomonadota bacterium | reverse complement strand
ATCCGAAAGATCGGTGTCGAGACTTGCGTACACCGCACCGGGGATATGGCCTTGCGCATAGTCGCGCGCGCCGCGTCGCGGATCGGCCAGCTCGAAGCGGCAATCCACGATCAGCGTGTCGCCGGCGCGGATCCGCGCGGCCAAAGCGGCCGCATCGATCAGGGTGGAAAGTTTCATGGCGTGGCCTCGATGCGGCGCACC
Source organism: Pseudomonadota bacterium (assembly GCA_021781425.1). Classification (GTDB taxonomy): domain Bacteria; phylum Pseudomonadota; class Gammaproteobacteria; order Xanthomonadales; family Rhodanobacteraceae; genus Rudaea. The sequence goes on along the minus strand of JAJXWU010000131.1, from coordinate 3,089 downwards.
AGACTCAGCAGCATCGCCGCGGTGGCGCCCCAGATAATCCGGTCGTTGTATACAAATTCGCAGATCTCGCGCACGCGTCCGCGCCAATCGATGCGGCGTCGGTGCAGGTTGGCCGGATCGAGAAAGAACGCGAGCGGTGTCTCGAACACGTCGGCGACTTCGCGCGGATCGGGGGTCACGTGGTAGCCGGGATCGATTTGCGCGACCACCGGCGTGACGCAGTAGCCGCTGATCGTCTCGAAGCAGTCCAGATAGCCGAACGGGCGCACCAGACCGGCATCGATGCCGACTTCCTCGCGCGTCTCGCGCAATGCCGCAGCGACGGAATCCGCGTCGCCGACCTCGATGCCGCCGCCCGGAAAACTCACCTGTCCCGCATGCTGCGCCAGGTGTTCGGTGCGGCGCGTGAACAGGATCGAAGGCCCATCCGCACGGGCTATCGTCGCCACCAGCACCGCGGCGGCCCGGCGCGGGCCGGGACCGAGCAGATCGGCGATCTCGGCGTGATTCCAGCCCGGCGCGGCCGGCGGATCGTCGAGTGCGCGTACCGCGCGCTGCACGCGACGATCCAGGTCTGCCGTTGCGATCATGGCGAATCCGTCCCGGCGGCTGCGCGTCGCGGCAGCACCTCGTTCATCAAGTGCAGACGTTGCGCATCGGTGAATTGCAGCCAGCACGCGATTTCATCGCCGCTGCGATGGCATCCCGAACAGTAGCCGGCGTCGTTCAATCGACACAGGCCGGTGCAGGGGCTGAGCACGGGTTTTTTCGGGGCGGGGGAAAAGAACATGGAGCGCTATGGGAATCGGCAGATATTCTTGCTAGATTCGCCGCTGCTTTCACGGCGGCGATGCGATGCTGGCACTGGCGACCAAGGTGGTGACCGACTACGGCCGCGTGCTGGCTCAGGTGCAACCGGGATTGCACGGCGTGCCCGAATCGCTCTTGCCGCATTCGAAAGCGCAGATTCGCGACGCCATCGTCATGTTACTCCAGCATCTGGAGCCCGAACACACCGCACTCAAGGAATCGCTCGCGCGCGGCTACGTGTACCTGGCCCAATTCATAGCCGACGCCGATGCGGCCGTACTCTCCGAATCGCCCGGCGCGGCGCCGAGCAGCATTCCGGCGATGCGTCTGATGAACCGGATCAAACTCGACATGGAACGCGCCCTGGAAGAACTCGGCGCGCTGGGCATCTACGCCGTGACGAAATGAGGCGCAAGGCGCCGCCGACGCTCCTGCAGAGCTTCGCCGACCCCCTTGCCGGATGTGTCTTTCAGCATTGGCGTGGAGCGAAATTCGGGACTACACTGCCGCAAATCCGAAACCGGGTGGCGTCAGGGGCCTGTGACCACCGAACTCGAACAACTGCGCATCGATACGGTCGATCTTGCCATTGGCATGTTCGTGTGCGGGCTCGATCGGCCCTGGGAAGACACGCAATTCCCGCTGCAAGGCGTCGAGGTACGCACGGACGACGACGTGCGCGCCCTGCGCGAGCTTTGCAAGTTCGTCTACATCGACCGGCGCCGTGAGCTGCCGTTTGGCCGCCGCCGTCTGCTGACCCTTGCGCGCAGCGACCGCCGCGAAACGAGATTCCAGCGCGTCGCGACCTACATGGACAAGGTCAGCGTCCAGGAAGAGATGCCGAGGGCGCGCGAAGCGTTGCAAGCCACGAGCGAACTGCTCGACCGTATATACGGCGACATCGCCAGCGGCCGGGATTTGTCCGTCGAATACGTCGAACAGGTCGTGCGTCCGCTGGTCGCCAGCGTGCTGCGCAGCTCGGATGCCTTCCTGTTCCTCGAAGGCCTGCGCCGGCACGACAACTATACCTACAGCCACGCGATCAGCTGCGGCGCACTTGCCGCGGCGTTCGGCCGTCATCTCGGCCTGCCCGAAGACACCATACTAAGCCTGGCCACCGGCGGCCTGCTCATGGACATCGGCAAGACGCGCCTGCCGGAACAACTGCTGCGCCAGCCGGGTCCGTTGCGGGAAAGGGAAGTTGAATTGGTCCGCACGCATGTCGCGCATGGCCTGGACATCGTCCGTTCGGGCGGAATCAACGATCCGGATGTATTGGACGTCGTGCGGACGCACCACGAACGCTACGACGGCAGCGGTCATCCGGAGCGGCTGGTGGGCAACGCGATCCCTATGGCCGGGCGCATGCTCGCCATCATCGACTCCTACGACGCCATGTGTAGTGTCCGGTCGCACCGCAAGGCGGTTTCGCGGCACCAGGCTTTGCAGCAAATTTACCGCGCCCGCGACACCTTGTATCAGGCCGAACTGGTCGAGCAGTTCCAGGTCTGCCTTGGCGTTTACCCGACTGGATCGCGCGTCGAACTCAATACCGGCGAAGTGGCCGTGGTGATGGAGCAGAATCAGGTACGCCGGCTGCGCCCGACCCTTCTCGTGATCAGCACGCCCGACAAGCAGCCGCTGGAGAAATTTCGCGTACTGGATCTGCTGAATCAGACCGGCATCGGCGATCGCGTCGAAATCCAGCGCGCAGTCGCGATCGACGAGTACGACATCGACACTGCCGGATTCCTCACCGCCGCATGACACGGTCGCCACAGCCATGCTAAACCGTGGCGCCATCCACGCGGCGATCGCGCGTAAGATCGGCGACGGGATGGACGGCTTTGCCGTCATGGCCATGCGTATCCTCGACCTGCGTCAGATTGCCCTGCGCTTCGGCAGTGCATGCGGCGAACAGGCCGAAGCCTGCATCGGCCAACTGATCGCGGATTCGCTGCATCCTGCGGACGGAGTGCTGCAATCCGGCGACGACACCTTCGTCGCGGTACTGCCGGGATTGAGCAACCGCAACCTTGTGTTGCTGGCGATCGCCAAACTCGCCGCCGTCTTCGAACAGCCGCACATCGTTGCCGACGGTACCCCGCCCTGGCAGACGCGCGCGATCATCGGCGTAGCGCTGTTTCCGGAGGACGGAAACGATGCTGATGCGCTGTGGCGGAACGCGCAATCGGCCGTGGACGAGGCGCAGCGGCGCGGCGACCAATACGCATTCCACGACCCCAACTGTGCGCGCGCCCATTTCCATTGCCGCGATC
>JAJXWU010000055.1 GCA_021781425.1 Pseudomonadota bacterium | reverse complement strand
ACGCGGCCCAGCCGCGCAGACGCCCGCGAAGCCCGCTGCGCCGCGTCCGGCGCCGCGCGCGCTGCCGGCGATCGAAGAAGAAGTGCAGCAGCACGCGCCGCAGGAAATGATCCGCGTGCGTTCGGATCTGCTCGACTCGCTGGTCAACTACGCTGGCGAGGTGTCGATCTACCGCTCACGTCTGGAGCAGCAGATTTCGACCTTCCGCTTCAACCTGGTCGAGTTCGAGCAGACGGTCAGCCGCCTGCGCGAACAGTTGCGCAAGCTGGAACTGGAAACCGAAGCGCAGATCCTGTCGCGCTACCAGCGCGAGGCCGAATCCTCCGAATCGTCGTTCGATCCGCTGGAACTGGATCGTTTCAGCCAGTTGCAACAGCTCTCGCGCGCGCTGGCGGAATCGGTATCCGACCTGGTGTCGATTCAGGGTCTGCTCGACGATCTGACGCGCCAGTCCGAAACGCTGTTGTTGCAGCAGTCGCGCGTGTCGTCGGACTTGCAGGAAGGCCTCATGCGCACGCGCATGGTGCCGTTCGATTCGCTGGTGCCCTCCTTGCGTCGTACCGTGCGCCAGGCCGCGCAGGAAACCGGCAAGCGCGCGCAATTGAAAGTGGAAGGCGCGCAGGGTGAAATGGATCGCAACCTGCTCGAGCGCATGAAGGCACCGTTCGAGCACATGCTGCGCAACGCGCTCGCGCACGGTATCGAATCGCCCGAGGAACGCGCCGCCGCCGACAAGCCCGGCGAAGGTACGGTCACGATACACGTCAGCCGCGAGGCGACGGAAGTCGTGCTGCGCGTGGCCGACGACGGCCGCGGCATGGATCGCGACGCGATCCGGCGCAAGGCGATCGAGCGCGGCCTGCTCAAACCCGACGTGCAGTTGTCCGACCGTGACTTGTACGGGTTCATTCTGGAAACCGGATTTTCCACCGCCGAACACGTGACCCAGCTCGCCGGTCGCGGCGTCGGCATGGACGTGGTGCACAACGAGATCAAACAGCTTGGCGGTTCGCTCGCCATCGATTCGGTGCGCGGCATGGGCAGCACGTTCATCATCCGTCTGCCGTTCACGCTGGCGGTGACGCAGGCGATTCTGGTGCGTCTGGGCGAAGCGACGTACGCGGTGCCGATGTCGTCGGTGCAGGGCGTGGTGCGTATCGCGCACGACGATCTGGAACGGCGCCTGAGCCAGCCGAATCCCGCCTACAATTATGCCGGTGAGGAGTTCCTGATCTACGAACTGTCGCAGCTGCTCAACGTGCCGGCGACGCGCATGGTGGATGAAACCCAGCTGCCGCTGCTCATGACCCGCACCGGCGACCAGCGCGCCGCGGTGCGCATCGACAGCGTCATCGGGTCGCGCGAAATCGTGGTCAAGTCGGTCGGCCCGCAGATCAGTTCGATCCCCGGCATTTTCGGCGCGACGATCATGGGCGATGGTTCGGTCGTGATGATTCTCGACCTTGCGCCACTGGTGCGCCGCAGCGCTGCGCTGCGCGAACGCGCGGAAGCCGGCTTGGTCGCGATGCCGGCGGCGCCCGCTGCCCCGGTCGAACCTGCCGTCGAACAGCGTGCGCATCCGCTCATCATGGTGGTCGACGATTCGATCACCATGCGCAAGGTCACCACGCGCGTGCTCGAGCGCAACGACATGGATGTAGTTACCGCGAAGGACGGCCTGGACGCGGTCGAGAAACTGCAGGACAAGGTTCCGGACGTGGTCCTGCTCGACGTGGAGATGCCGCGCATGGACGGCTATGAGCTGGCCACGTACATGAAGAACGATCCGCGTCTGAAACAGGTGCCGATCATCATGATCACCTCGCGCACCGGCGAGAAGCACCGCCAGCGCGCGTTCGAAATCGGCGTGGAGCGCTACCTCGGCAAGCCCTACCAGGAAGCCGATCTGCTGCGCAACGTGCAGGAGAGCCTGAGCGCCAGGAATCCGGGATTGCACCGTGCCTGAGTCCAACGCCATCGCGGTTGCACTGCTGTATCAGGCCGGACAGCTCGGCAGCCATCTCAAAAACGCGCTCGGCGAACTCGGCGCCGCCGTGGTCTACGAGGCGCCGCCGGCGAGCGTCGACCGCGACGCGCTGGAAAATTCCGGCGCGCGCGTGGTCATCGTCAATCTCGATGCCGACAGCGACACCTACATCGACGCGTTGTACGACGTGCTCGATGCCGGCGATTACGAGGTCGTGTTCAACGACGCGCAGGTGTCGTCGAATCTGCAAGGCTGGGATCAGGCGCGCTGGGTGCGCCATCTTGGCTCCAAGATCCTGCGCAAGCCCGAAAACGTCGAGCCGCCACGCCCGCCCGGCGCGCAAGCGGTGCCGACGCCGGTGCAGAAATCCGCGTCCGTCGTGCCGGTGGCGGAAAAGCCCGGACCCGCGCCTTTCACGCCGGCTCCGGTGGCTCCGCCGCCTCCCGCGTCCGTCGAGTTGCCGGCCTCGGAGCGGCCGACGGTCAAGATGCCGCTGCCGGCGCAACCGCTGGTCGAACCCGTGCTGGAGAAATCCGCGCCCGGCGAATCCGCCACTGCCATCGACGCCTCCGAACTGGCCGAATTCGCCAAGCTGCTCGATATGCCCGCCGCCGAAGCCGTGGCGCCCGCGGCGACCGCGCCGGCGGCTTCGCCCATTCCCGAACTCGGTGACTTCGCCGCCGAACTCGATGCGCTGTTCGCCGCTGCCGATACCAAACCGGCTGCGCCGCCGCCGACCGACAAGTCCGCCGCGGCGGACGATCTGGACATCGCCTTGCCGGCGGATTTCAATCTGGCCTTCGACGAAGCCGCACCAGCCCAATCCGTCGAATTGGATGCACTCGACATACCCGTCGATGCGACCACCGCTTCTGCGCCGTCGAAAACGCAAGCCGTCGATGAGCTGCACGACGAGTTCCCGGCGATCTTCGACCAACTTGACATTGCCGCCGTGCCCGAAGCGAAGAATGCGGAATTCAAGCCCGCCGAGCGCCCGGCCGCGCAACCGCAATCCGAGCCGCTGCTACCCTTGGAATGGTCGCTCGAAGGCGACGACACCAAGCCGGTGACCGGCAAGGCCAGCTTCGGCATCGAGAAAGTGTCGGCCGAGGAATTCCTCGCGCCGCAGGTCGATGGGCCGGCGAAATCCGCTGCGCCGCCCGCGCCGGAACCGACCTTCACGCTCGAACTCATGCCGATAGAAGAGGCCGTGGCGCCGACGCAGCACAATCCCGACTACGTGCACGAACAACGCCTGGAGTCGGGTCCGGTGAAACCGCTCAAGGTCGGCACCGGTACGGGCGTCGCGCGCGTGGTGGTGCTGGGTGCTTCGATCGGCGGTCCGGAGGCGGTGCGCGATTTCCTCGGCGCGCTGCCGGCCGGCTTCCCGGTTTTGTTCGTCCTGGCCCAGCACATGGGCGAGGAATTCCTCGAACTGATGTCGGCGCAATTGCGCAAGTCGATCGCGCTGACGGTGCGCAACCCCAGTCACGGCGAACGCGCGGCGCACGGCGAGGTGCTGATCGTGCCGACCACGCATCGTCTGCAGGTCGATGCCGAAGGCGTGATCACGCTCGCGCATTTGCCCGAGAAAATGCCGTACTCGCCGTCCATCGACCAGGTGCTGCGCGACGCTGCCGACGCGTTCGGCGACAAGGCCGGCGCGATCATCTTCTCCGGCATGGCGCACGATGCGATCGAGGGCAGTCAGTACCTCAAGTCCAGGGGCGGCTGGATCTGGGCGCAGGACCCCGACACCTGCGTGATCAGTTCGATGGTCGACGGCGCACGCGAAGCAGGCGTGGTCGAATTTATCGGTGCGCCCAAACAGTTGGCGGAAAAAATGATCGCCGAGTACGGCAAGGCTTAAGGAGCATACGATGACCGATCCAACCAGCCGCGAAATTCGCGGACTCATGATCCCGGTGACCGGTGGGCGCGTGCTGCTGCCCAACGCCACCGTGGCCGAGGTCATCACCTATTCCGTACCCGAGAAGATCGCCGACGCGCCGGACTGGCTACTGGGGCGTCTGTCCTGGCGTGGCTGGCGCCTGCCGCTGTTTTCGTTTTCCATGCTCTCCGGCGCAGCGTCGAAAGAGGGCTACTCCAACGCCAAGGTGGCTGTGCTCAAAGCGCTCGGCGGCAACGCCAAGATGCCGTTCCTGGCGATGCTCGCGCAGGGCTTTCCGCGCCTGACCACGATCACGCCGGATCTGCTCATCCCGACCGGCGACGAGTCCGCGCACCCGCCCGGCGTGCACGCGCAGGTGCTGGTGCGCGACGATCAGGCGGTGATACCGAACCTCGGCCAGATCGAGGCGCTGGTCGCGCAGGCGATGGTGGCGTAAGTCGCCCTATCCAACTGCTGAATTCGGCAAACGCACTATCTAGAAATCAAAGATCCCCGAATCGGGATTGCAACGCTGCCAGCGCGGCGAGTCCTGCCGTTTCGGTGCGCAGGATGCGCGGGCCCAGTCGCAGGCCGTGAAAGCCGGCCTGTTTCAGCAACGCCATATCGTTTTCGGAAAAGCCGCCTTCGGGACCGACAGCGAGAATTGCGCCATTGTCCACGTGTGGAAATTGCTGCACGGTGGCGTCGCCTTCGGGCATTAGCGCCAGGCGCAGTGCGGCGGTGTCGGCGAGGGCGGCGAGCCAGCGGTCCATGCGTTGCGGCGCTTCCAGCGCGGGCAGGCGGGTGCGGCCGGACTGTTCGCAGGCGCCGGCGATGACTTGGGTCCAGTGCGCCATGCGCCGCCCGGCGCGTTCCTCGTCCAGCTTGACCTCGGTACGCTCGGTGACGATCGGCACGATGCGCGCGACGCCCAGTTCCGTGGCCTTTTGCAGGATCCAGTCCATCTTTTCGCCGCGCGCGATGCCCTGCGCCAGAGTGAGTTTGAGCGGCGATTCGCGGCCTGCTTCGCGCACGCCGACAATTTCGGCGGTGACTGCATGTTTGGCGAGCGAGGCAAGCGTCGCATCGAATTCGCGGCCGTCGCCATTGAACAGAATCAGCGGCGCGCCACGATCCAGGCGCAACACGCGCGCGACGTGCTCGCCGGCCTGATCCGGCAGGCGCACTTCGCGTCCGTGGCGCAAGTCCTGATCGATGTAAATCCGCGGAATTCGCATTTCAGGCGACTGCCTTTTCGATGCCTTCGATCGCCACATCGATCATCCAGTCGATTTCGTCTGGCGTGACGACATACGGCGGCATGAAGTAGATCACGTCGCCGAGCGGACGCAGCAGCACGCCGCGTTCCAGGCCATGCCGGTAGACGCGCAGGCCGCGCCGTTCGGCGGCGGGGAATGGCGCGCGTGCCGCCTTGTCGCGCACCAGTTCCACCGCCGCGATCATCCCGGTCTGGCGCACCTCGGCAACGTGCGGATGATCTGCCAGCGGCGCGAGGCGTTGCGCCATGCTCGCGGCGAGTTCGCGATTGCGTTCCAGTACGGGTTCGTCGCGGAAAATCGCCAACGTCGCCAGCGCGGCGCGGCAGGCGAGCGGATTGGCGGTGTAGCTGTGCGAATGCAGGAACGCCTTGCCAGTTGCATACTCGGCATAGAATGCATCGTAAACCGGTTGCGTCGTCAGTATCGCCGACAGCGGCATGAAGCCGCCGGTCAGGCCCTTGGACAGACACAGGAAATCCGGTGCTATGCCGGCTTGTTCGCAAGCGAACAACGTGCCGGTGCGGCCGAAGCCGACGGCGATCTCGTCGGCGATCAGGTGCACGGCGAACTCGTCGCAGAGTTTGCGCAAGCCGGTCAGATACGCGGCGTCGTACATGCGCATGCCGCCGGCACATTGCACCAGCGGCTCGACGATCACGGCGCAGACTTCGTGCGCGTGCCGCTCCAGCGCCGTCCGCATGTCACCGAGCTTGCGCAGCGAGTGCTCGCGCCAGGATTCGCCCGGCGCGCGCTCGTAGCAATCCGGCGAGGCCACGAAAATCGGTTCGTGCAGAAGCGGCGCATAGGTCGACCGGTACAGCGGCACATCGGTCACCGACAGCGCGCCGAGCGTTTCGCCGTGGTAACTGCCGGTCAGCGCGACGAAGCGCGTCTTGCCCGTTTTGCCCACGTTGCGCCAGTAGTGGAAGCTCATCTTCAGCGCCACTTCCACCGCGCTGGAGCCGTTGTCGGCGAAAAACACGCGCACGAGACGTCGCTCATGCGCATCCCGCTGCGCGCTGCGAGGGGGGGGCGCGATGCGCAGCAGTTGCTCGGCGAGTTCAATCGCGGGCGTGTGGGTGAATCCGGCAAAGATCACGTGTTCGAGCGTGTCGAGCTGATCCTTCACCGCTGCGGCGATGCGCGGATTGGTGTGGCCGAAGATGTTCGTCCACCACGAACTGACCGCGTCGAGGTAGCGCCTGCCGTTCGCGTCGACGAGCCAGGCGCCGTCGCCGCGCACGATCGGCGTCATCGGCAGCGCATCGGATCCGGCGTGGTCGCGCATCTGCGTGCACGGATGCCAGATCGCGGCGAGATCGCGTTCGCGCAGGCTGGCGTTGCGATCGGACGGGGGCGGCGCGGTCATTTTGCTATGATCGTCGCGGATCATCCGCAACACAAGGCGAAGACGATGCGCAGCAAGACGTTTCATGCCCGCTGCTTTACGTTGGTCGCGAATCCACGCGCCTCGCGCGGATTCACACTCATCGAGATTCTCGTCGTCGTCGTGATCCTCGGCATCCTCGCCGCGATCGTGGTGCCGCGCGTGATGCAGCATCCCGGCGAAGCGCGCCAGGTGCGCGCCAAGCAGGACATTCAGGCCATCGTCACCGCACTCGACACCTACAAGCTCGACAACTTTACCTACCCAAGCACCGAGCAGGGTCTGGATGCGCTCGTGCACAAGCCCTCCGGCACGCCGGAAGCGCCGAACTGGCACCAGTACCTGGACAAGTTGCCCAAGGATCCGTGGGGACGTACCTATATGTATCTGCATCCCGGCACGCACGGCGATATCGATGTATTCACCTACGGCGCGGATGGCAAGCCGGGCGGGGATGGCGAGAATGCGGATGTGGGAAATTGGGAGTAGGCGGTTGCGCGCGTTCCTCACTACGTTCGGGCTGTTGCTAGACTCGCGCATCCGGCGCTCGCCAAGCAACCCGGCCGCTCGCTCCGGCTCGCGGCGTTCGCCCGAGCGCGCGATGCGCTTCAACGCATCGCGCAAGCGCTCGGGCTTCACCCTGATCGAGTTGCTCGTCGTTGTGGTGATCCTCGCCGTGCTTGCCGGCGCACTGACGCTGGCGATGGGTGGTCTCGGCGGCGAGCGTCGGCTCGAACAGCAGGCGCGGCGCACCCAGGCGCTGCTCGGCTACGCCTGCGAGCAGGCCGAACTCGTCGGCCGGGACATCGGTGTGAGCATCGACCGCCGCGGTTATCGTTTCAGCCGCCGCAACGGCTCCGCCTGGCTGCCACTGGAAAAAGACGAACTGCGTCCGCGCCAGTGGCTCACCGGCACCCGAACTGCGCTGAGCAGCGATGGCCACGCCATCGTCATCGGCGATGATTTTCCGGAGAAGCCGCAAGTGGTGTGCTTCTCGTCCGGCGAACTGACGCCGTTTCGGCTGCAGTTGCGCCTGGCCGATCTCGCGCAGTCCTGGCAGTTGGATGGCGCGCCGGACGCCACCTTGAAACTCGCCGCGGTGGCTGTGCGTGCGCATTAGGCGCCAGCGTGGTTTCACGTTGCTCGAAGTGCTGATCGCATTGCTCGTGCTGGCGCTGGCCCTGCTCGCGCTGTCGCGCACAGCCGCCAATCAGGTCGATACGTTCGGCGCGCTGCGCGAACGCACGATAGCCGGTTGGCTCGCCGCCGACGTGCTGGCGCAGACGCATCTCGCCACGCCGTTTCCGGCCATCGGCACGAGCGACGGCCGGCGCCGCTTCGGCGGCCGCGACTGGCGCTACGACGTGGTCGTGCAGGGCACGCCGGTGACCTCGATTCGGCGCATCGACGTGCATGTCTACGCGCCGGACGATCCGAAATCGCCGATCGCGACGCTGACCGGATTCGGCGGCCAGGACCTTTTGCCGTGAGACGCGGCTTCACGTTGATAGAGTTGCTCGTCGCGCTCGCGGTGTTTTCGATCATGGCCGCGCTGGCGTATGGCGGGCTGAATTCCATCGCGCGCACGCGCGGCGATCTCGCCCGGAAGGAAGCTGACTTCGGCGATCTGATGCGTGCGGTCGGAGCGCTGGACCGCGATCTGAACGGCGCCGTTGCGCGCCCGGTGCGAGGCACGGCGGGGCAGGTGTTGCCGGCATTGATCGGAACTTCGGACCACATCGAGCTTACGCGCCTGGGATTTGCCAATCCACAGGCCGAGCCGCGCTCGAATCTGCAGCGCGTTTTCTACGAACTCGACGGCAGCAAGCTCGAACGCGGCCGCTGGGCCGTGCTCGACCGCGCCGCGAACAGTGCGCCGCAGGTCGAGGATCTGAAGGTGCAGGCCGAAGCGTTGCGCTTGCGCTATCTCGACGCCGCTTCCGGCCAGTGGCTGGATGCGTGGCCACCGCCGCAGACCAAGCCGGAGGTGCTGCCGCGCGCCGTGCAATGGCGCCTGCGTACGAAGCACTATGGAGAATTGGCCGGCACCGTCGAGCTCGTGTCCGCCTGGCCAGCGCAGGCCGCCGGCATGGTGTCGCCCGCGTCGCAGACGCCCGTGGGCACGCCGTTGCCGCCCTTGCCGCCGCCTCCGGGCGGATCGCGATGAGGCATTCCCCATTTCTACGACAGGGCACCGCGAAAAACCGTCGCGAGCGACGAGAATTTGCATATCGCCGGAGCGCAGGAACCGGAGTTTACTTGAGTGTAAATGAGGATTCCGAGCACCGCCGGCATCCAAATTATCGAGCGCAGCAGGTTTTTCGTGGTGCCCGGCAGCGCGGCGTTGCCCTGCTCGTCGCCCTGCTCGTGGTCGCGCTCGCAACGATTCTGATTGCCGGTCTGCTCGATCGCGGCGAACTCGCCGCGGCGCGCACGCGCAATGCCCTGCGCGAGGAACAGGCACAGGCGTACGCGCGCGGATTGGAAAATTACGCCGCCGAAGTGCTCACGCGTGCGCAAGCGCAGAACACGGGCTACGACGCCGCGGACAGCATCTGGGCGATCCCGCTGCCGCCCACGCCGGTGCCCGGCGGCACGATCGCGGCGCAGATGACCGATCTCAACGGCCGCTTCAATCTCAACAATCTCGATCCCGCATACCGCACGCACGCCGTCTGGTTGCGCAAGTTCGTCTTGCTGCTGAATGCGCTCAAGCTCGATCCGTCCATCGCGAACCATATCGTCACCTGGATGGACTTGACCACACCGGCGAGCGCGGACGACCAGTTCTATCTCGCCCAGCCGGTGCCGTACCGGCGAGCCCTGCGCCCGTTCGCGCACGTTTCGGAACTGCGCCTCGTTGCCGGCATGGATGGTGAGACTTACGCCGCGCTTGCGCCTTACGTGACGGCGCTGCCCGAAGGCACGCCGATCAACATCAATACCGCCAGCGTCCCGGTGCTGATGACCCTGTCATCGAACATGACGCGCGAGATGGCGCTGGCGATCTGGCAGCAGGGCGGCGCACACTATCGGGACCGGAAAGACGTGTTGGACGCACAGCCGACGCTCGGCGCGATCGAAGATCCAATATGCTTCGGCGTGCAAAGCAGTTATTTCCTGGCGCGCGGCCTGATCACGCTCGACGGCCTGCCGTTCGAGTTCGACAGCCTGATCGAACGCAGCGCGCCCGGCGCCAATGGCGGTATTCGTGTGCTGCAGCGCAGCCGCGGGGGCGATTGAGGCGCTGCTACAATGCAGCCGTCCGAACGAATGCCGATTCCATGTCCGAGCGCCTGCTGATCCGCCTGCACACCGACGGCCGTCTGGAATGGCTGGCGCTGGATGCGCACAACCGCGCCCTGTCCGGCGCGAACGCGGGCGCACCGCCGCAGCAGGCGCTCGAGCGCGCGCAGCGCGTCGTCGCGTTGGTGCCGTCGGAAGCCGTATTGTTGCTGGAAACCCCGGGCTTGCCCGGCGCGCGCGGGCAGGCGCTCAAGGCCTTGCCCTTTGCGCTGGAGGATCGCCTTGCCGGCGCCGTGGAAGATCAGCATTTCGCCGCGTCCGAACGCCTCGGCGGCGACCGCATCGGCGTCGCCGTCGTGGTGCGCACGACATTGCGTGGCTGGCTCGAACGTCTGGCGCAGGATGGTATCCGCGCCGATGCGATCTACGCCGAATGCCAGACGCTGCCCGATGCCGGCATCGTGCTCGAGGGCGAACGCGCGCTGTGGCGCGATGGCCCCGGCGCGGCCGGAACCTGTCGAATCGCGGATCTGCCGAACTGGATCGCGGTGCTGGATGCGGCGGCGTCAGCGCCGACAAAGCGTTCGGTGTTCGACTTCCGCGATGCGCCGCCGCTGCAACTGCCCAACGTCGACTATCACGCCGGCCAGCGCGATGCGCTCGCCTTCTTCGCGGCGCACTTGCGGCTCGAACCTGCGGTGAATCTGCTGCAGGGCGAATTCGCACCCGCTCACCGGCAGGCGCCGGCGCGCCGGCTGTGGCGCACTGCGGCCGCGCTTTCCGCCGCGGCGCTGCTTTTGCTATTTGTATACTACGGCGCGGATTGCTGGCGTCTGTCGCGCCAGTCCGCGCGGCTCGACGCGCAGGCGCGCGCCGTGCTGCACGAGGCGTTTCCCGGCATGGACAAGGTCGCCGGCGATCCGCGCCAGCTCATGGACAGCGCCATGCGCGGGCTGCGCGGCGGCGGCGGCGATTCCGGCCTGATGCGCCTGCTCGCGGACATCGCGCCGATCCTGTCCAGCACCACGCGCACCACGCTTGCCGGCCTGGAGTACCACAACGCGACGCTGGAGCTGGCGCTGCACGCGCCGGACGTGCAGACGCTGGATCTGATGCGCGAGCGCCTGGCCGGTCTGCCCGGACTCAAGGTGGAGGTCACCGCCGCGAATTCCGGTGCGGACGGCATCGATGGCCGCCTGCGCATCGCCGGAGCCGCGCCATGATCGGCGCCTGGTGGCGGGCGCAATCGGCGCGCGACCGGCGCGTGCTCGCGGTCGGCGGCAGCGTCGTCGCGGTGTTGTTGGTCTGGGCGCTGATCTGGATTCCGCTGGCGCGCACGCGTACCGATCTGACCGCGCAGGTGGCGCAGCAGCGTGCGGACCTGGCCTGGATGCGTCAGGCGCTCGGTCAGGCACGCGCGCTCAATGCGCACGGCGTGCGCGGCAACGTTGCGCGCCAGGGCAAATCCCTGCTCGCGCTCGCCGACGCCACCGCGCGCGGCGCGAATCTCGGCGCTGCGCTCAAGCGCGTGGAACCGACCGGGCCGGCGAGCGTGCGCGTGACCTTCGAGATCGCCGATTTCGACGCGCTCGCCGACTGGATGGACGCGCTCGCTCGCGACTACGGCGTGACGGTCACCGATTTTTCCGCCGAGAAGGTAGAGGGTCTCGGGCTGGTGAATGCGCGCGTGACGCTGCAAGACGCAAAACAATGAAGGGATTGCGGCGTTTTATACTTTTTCTCATCGTGCTGATCGCGCTCGTCGCGATAGGCATCGCCACATGCCCGGCATCCTTCGCCTGGCGCTTTGCCGCCAGTCGGGCCGGCACGCTCAAGCTCGGCGGATTGAGTGGGACGGTGTGGAATGGTCATGCCGCCAGCGTGAGTGTATTCGGCACGGCGCTCGGCGTGCTCGACTGGAAGTTGCATCCGCTGCCGTTGTTGCAGGGAGTCGTCGCCGCGCAACTGGATTTGCATGGCGGTGAGGTCACGGGCAGCGGCGCGGTCGCGCGCGAAGCGGACGGCACCTTGAATGTCGGCGTGGCGACGATCCATTTGCCGGCCAGCCTCGCCGCTCCGGTCCTGGACATTCCGCTGCTGCAGCTGCTCGGGCAGATCGATATCAACATCTCGCAAATGCGCGTGCAGGGCGCGTGGCCGACGGCCGCGCAGGGCACCATACTTTGGCGCAACGCAGCCGTCGCCGGCGCGGCACAGGCCAGTCTCGGCGATTTGCAGGCGCAATTCGCCAGCGCGCCGGGCGGCAGCATCGCGGGCACCGCGCACGATCGGGGCGGTCCGCTGCAGCTCGACGGCACGTTTCGGATCGACGCCGGCGGTTACGATGTGCGCGCGAAACTCGCCGCACGCGACGCCAATCCGCAGGTACTCGGCGCCCTGCGCTACATCGGCCAGCCGCAGGGCGACGGCACCACGTTGCTGCTGATCCACGGCAAGTTCTTTGCGGTGTTCTGATGGATGCGGCTTTTTCCGATTTTCTCGAGCGCGCTCTCGGCGTGGCGCGGCAGGCGGCAGCCGCGGCGGCGGCGGTAATCCGCGATCACTACGCGCGCGGCGTGACTGCGGAAACCAAAACCGACGCGACGCCGGTCACCGCCGCCGACCGCGAAGCCGAGATCGCGATCAAGGATGTGTTGCGCACCGCGTTTCCGGATCACGCGTTCTACGGCGAGGAATTCGGCCGCGAGGGCGCGGGCGATTTGCTCTGGTTGATCGACCCCATCGACGGCACCAAGGCGTTCGTGCGCGGCTATCCGATGTTCTCCACCCAGATCGCGCTGATGCATCGCGGCGAACTGGTGCTGGGCGTGTCCGGCGCGCCGGTGTACGGCGAAACCGCCTGGGCGCACAAAGGCGGCGGTGCCTTTCTCGACGGCAAGCCGATTCGAGTTTCCGGCGCGCGCGAATTCGACGCCGGCTCGGCGATTTCCATCGGCAACGTCAAGACGCTCACGCGCGACGCGCGCTGGGCCGCGCTCGGCGAGCTGATCCGGCGCAGCGGCCGCATCCGCGGCTATGGCGATTTCCTGCACTATCACTTGCTCGCGCGCGGCTGCATCGATCTCGTGGTCGAATCCGACGTCAACATCCTCGACATCGCCGCGCTCGCCGTTATCGTGCGCGAGGCCGGCGGCGTGTTCGCCGACCTGGACGGACGCGAACTGACGCTGGACACGACCAGCGTGCTGGCCGGCACGCCGGCGCTGCATGCGCAGGCGCTGGCCCTGTTCGCCGGGGCGGTGCCGAACCGGTAGCCGCACGCTTGCGCGATGCCGGCCACGGGTGCATGGTGGGCGGGTTTGCCGAACCAGTCACTGCGGAGAATGCCATGCGAGTTCGATATGCGTCGTTTGCGTTGCTGTTGTTGCCCGCGCTTGCATCAGCGCAGGCGGCGGCGGTGCCGCCGCAGGAACATCCGGTGTTGCGCGAAATAGTGGATGCCGTCAGCGCCGAGCGGTTGCGCGCGATCGACACCAGACTGGTGAGCTTCGGCACGCGGCACACCGCGTCCGCAACGAAATCCGACAAGCGCGGCATCGGCGCGGCACGGCGCTGGGTCAAGGCGCAGTTCG
>JAJXWU010000102.1 GCA_021781425.1 Pseudomonadota bacterium | reverse complement strand
AATCGTCGTCCGCAAGTGTTGTCCTTGCCGGGCTGGCAATAGCAGTCGCGGCCCCAGTCGCGGAACGAGTCGATAATCAGCTTGAGCTCGTCGCTGTTGGTAAACACGGCGCCACCTTCACCCATTGTGATGTGGTGCGCGGGGTAGAAGCTCAGCGTACCGATATCGCCGAAGGTGCCGACCATGCGTCCGCCATAGGTCGTGCCGAGCGCGTCGCAGCAGTCCTCGACAAGCCACAGACCATACTTACGACACAGATTGGTGACGACCTCGAGGTTGTACGGATTGCCCAGCGTGTGGGCTAGCATGATGGCCTTGGTTCGCGGCGAAATCGCGGCTTCAAGCAGCTCGGCGCGGACGTTATAGGTGCCGAGTTCTACGTCGACGAACACCGGGATGGCGCCGAACTGCAGCACCGGATTGACCGTGGTCGGAAATCCCGCAGCGACACCGATCACTTCGTCGCCTGGGCGAATGGCGCGCTCACCAAGTCTGTGGCTGGTCAGTGCCGAAAAGGCGACCAAATTGGCTGAAGATCCCGAATTGACCGTCGACACATGCTTGACGCCGATGAACCGAGCCAGCGCGGCCTCGAACATCGAGTTGAAGCGGCCGGTGGTCAGCCAGCCGTCGAGGCTGGCTTCGACCATATTGGCCAGTTCCTGCGGGCCAATGACCTTGCCGGTGACCGGGACTGTGGACACCCCCGGACTGAAAGGCCGCGGTTGCAGTGCCAGTTCTGCGTAGCGGCGGACCAGGCGATCGATTTCATGGCGCAGCGAATCAGGCGTTTCGGTCATGTCAGTCCCATTTTTTCCAGGGGGCGGTTCCGCGTGCCCAGAGGTCTTCGAGCATATGTTTGTCGCGCAGTGTGTCCATCGGCTGCCAGAAACCTTCATGCTCGTACGCCGCAAGTTGCCCCTCCGCGGCAAGCCGGTTCAGCGGCTCATGCTCCCACGGCGTTGCGTCGCCTTCAATATACGACAGGACTTTCGGCGACAGCACGAAAAACCCCCCGTTGATCATGCCACCATCACCCTTCGGTTTTTCCCTGAAACTGACAACTTCGCGGTCACGGATTTCCAAAGCACCGAAGCGCCCCGGCGGATACGTTGCCGTGAGCGTCGCGGCCTTGCCGTGAGCGCGGTGGAATTCGATCGTGCGCGCAATGTCGATGTCGCCGACGCCGTCGCCATAGGTGAAGCAGAACTCGCGCTCATTGCGTACGTATTCGGCAGCTCTGAGCAGGCGCCCACCGGTCATTGAGTTGTCGCCGGTATCAATCAACGTGACTTTCCACGGTTCGGCACGGTGATTGTGTACGTGCATTGCATTTGAGCGCATGTCGAAGGTCACGTCGGACATATGCAGGAAATAGTTCGCAAAATATTCCTTGATCACGTAACCCTTGTATCCGCAGCAGATCACGAAATCGTCGATCCCGTGATGGGAATACATTTTCATGATATGCCAGAGGATGGGTTTGCCGCCGATTTCGACCATCGGCTTGGGTCGGACCAGCGTCTCTTCGCTCAGGCGTGTGCCGAGTCCGCCCGCAAGAATCACCGCCTTCATTGATGCCCTCTCGTGTTGTTCGGGTGCATGCCGCGGCAATGCGCTGCCATGCGTCGAATCGAGGTGTCGAGGTCGGTCCAGACCGACACGCCGAGTTCGTTGCAGATCCGCGAGATGTCGGGCACGTAGAAAAGGCGCCGCTGCGTCGGAATCTCGCCGCGGACCTCTACCCGGGGTTCAATGCCGAGTGCGCTGCATATACGCGCGGCCAATTGTTCGATGCTGAGCGCTTCGCTCGCCCCGACGTTGTAGGCGGCGCCTGCCCTGCCCTTGACCGCGAGCGCAAGCAGCCAAACCGCAAGGTCGCTGGCGTCGAGGTAACTGCGTACGGCCTTGCCGTCGCCGCGAATTACGATGCGACCGTTGTCGGCGGCGCCCTCGACCAATTGTGCAATCGCCAGATGGCGGGGCAAGCCGTGCCCGGCGAAGGCAAAGCACCTGGCGATGACGGTTTCGATGCCATGTTCGCGGCCGTAGCAGCTGGCCTGCATTTCCATCGCGCGCTTGCCTTCGCCGTACACATCGGCCGGATCGGACGGATCGAAGGCACCTGCCGAGCGCTCGTCAATGCCACCGGGCGCGGCGGGCCTTTCTCCGTAAATCGCGCCCGAGCTGAGGACGAGCACTCGGCCGGCCCCGCTGGCGCGCGCCTGCCTGAGTACGCGCTGGGTGCCGCCGATCATCGTTTCGAACAGTTCGAGCGCGCGCGCCGCGGCGTCCGGACTGGTGTCGGTGGCTCCGTGGATGACAAGGTCGAAACGGCGGCGCACCAGCGTGTAGTCCCGGACGTCGCCTTTCGTGAAGCTCAACCAGTCGGCACCGGCGAAGTACGGGTGGCGAGCAAGGAACCGTGCGGGGTCGCGCGACAAGGCGTGGACGGAAACGCGGGATCCGCGCAGATTGAGTTGAGCGACGGCGCGCAGCAGCCAGCTGCCGATGAAACCGGTCGCTCCGGTCATGAACACCCTCTTGCCGCTCATCTGCGCGAGCGGGTATGCGTCAAGCAAGCGACCGAGCTGTTCGGTTGCAAGGTCCGGATCGCGTAGCGTATCAGCCAATATCGACATGATGGATGAGGTCGGATGGCGCATTGGCAACGGGCCAGGCCGCCTCGGCGCCGAAACCGCCATAGCCCCACCGGGCCCCGACGAAGCCGAGTTCGCAACTTCGAGCAGCATCGAAGTCCTCGTGTCGGTCGCCGATATATACGGTGTCCGCGGGACGCAGGCCGTGCTTGAAGATCAGCTCGCGCAGCAAGCAGGCCTTTCCGGCCAGCGGCGGCTGGTGCTGGTCGAGGGTGTGAATGGAATCGAACAGACCCGACCAGCCGAGGTGCTCGACGATCAGTCGCGTCGGAACTTCGCGCTTGTTCGTTGCCAGATGCAGCGCAACGTGCCGGGCGCGAAATTCGCACAGCATCGCGGCAATGCCTGGGTAGGCCACCGTTGCCTTGTAGCCGACTGTGTCGTAGTGAGTCTTGAAATCATTGGCGCAACGTTCGATGAGCGTCGGATCGGTACAGCCGGTAAGCAAGGCCAGCGTATCGCGCAGCGGCGGTCCGATCAGCGCTGCGCTCAACGCCACCCGGGGGCGGATACCCGCATCGCGCAGGGCTGAGTCGAAAGCGGCGAGGATGGCCGGTGCCGAGTCGATCAGCGTGCCATCGAGATCGAAGATCAGCGTCGGCATCGTCGGTAGCATGCGGCGCTCGCTCACCGCAAATCGCGGGCCTGGCCCATGAGTTC
>JAJXWU010000128.1 GCA_021781425.1 Pseudomonadota bacterium | reverse complement strand
CCGATCTAGCGCCACCGGCGGGCCGTTTTGCCGCGCCGCGCCGCTTTCGCGATCCCGTTAGGCCGGAATTCATACGATTGTTCGGCTTCGAGTTCATTGTATTCAAACAGATACATGATATTTGACAATATCAAATATATAGATTGAAACATTCATGTTGTCAAATTACATTTCGCATGTCTAATCTGCTGCCACGCAACAACGTAAGGCAGCCATGTCCGTCGCAGTGCAATACCTGGATCACTCCGGGGTCGAAATCGCCGGTTCCTGCCGGCCTGGATACGCCGCCATCCTGACGCCCGCCGCCCTGGCGTTTCTGGCTGAACTGCACCGTCGTTTCGACGCCCGCCGTCGCGCCTTGCTGGATGAGCGTGCGGCGCGGCAGGCGCGTTTCGATGCCGGCGAGTTGCCGGACTTCCTGCCCGAGACGCGGCTTCTCCGGGAAAGCGACTGGACGGTCGCTGAAATCCCCGAAGTCCTGCGCGACCGCCGCGTCGAGATCACCGGCCCGGTCGAGCGCAAGACGATCATCAACGCGCTCAATTCCGGCGCGAACGTGTTCATGGCCGACTTCGAGGATTCCACCGCACCGGTTTGGGAAAACCTGCTCGACGGGCAAATCAATGTCCGCGATGCCATCGCCGGGACCATCAGCCACCGCGCGCCGAACGGCCGCGAGTACCGGCTCAACGCCAACCCGGCCATCCTGATGGTGCGCCCGCGCGGCTGGCACCTGCCGGAAAAGCACGCGCGCGTGGACGGCGAACCGATGAGCGGCGCGCTGTTCGATGTCGGCCTGTACATTTTCCACAATGCGAAAACGTTGCACGACGCCGGGCGCGGCCCGTATCTGTATCTGCCGAAGTTGCAAAGCCATCGTGAAGCGGCGCTGTGGGACGAGGTCATCGAGTTTGCCGAAAGCAGGCTGCAACTGCCGCGCGGCGCGATCAAGGCGACGGTGCTGATCGAAACGCTGCCCGCCGTGTTCGAGATGCACGAAATCCTGCACGCATTGCGCCGGCGCTGCGTGGGCCTGAACTGCGGACGCTGGGACTACATCTTCTCGTACATCAAGACCTTCCGCCGCCACCGCGATCGGGTGTTGCCCGAACGCGCGCAGGTCGTGATGACGGTGCCGTTCCTGAAGTCCTACTCGGAACTGCTCATCCAGACCTGCCACCGCCGCGGCGCGTTGGCGCTGGGCGGCATGGCCGCGCAAATTCCGATCAATGACGATGCGGACGCGAACGGGGCGGCCCTGGCGCGCGTGCGCGCGGACAAACTGCGCGAGGTCATGGCCGGGCACGACGGCACCTGGGTCGCGCATCCGGGATTGATCCCGGTCGCGCGCGCAGTCTTCGACGCGCACATGCCGCCACCGAACCAGGTGCGCCTCGCGCGCGACGACGTGCACGTGACCCGCGACGATCTGATCGCGACCTGCGGCGGCACGATCACGCGCACCGGTTTTCTCAACAACATCGACGTCTGCGTGCGCTATCTGGCCGCATGGTTCGACGGCCAGGGCTGCGTGCCGATCCATCACCTGATGGAAGACGCCGCCACCGCGGAGATCGCGCGTGCGCAGTTGTGGCAGTGGCTGCATGCCGGAACCTGTGCGCTCGATGACGGCACGCCTGTCGATTTCGCCGTGTTCGATACCGCCCTGCTGCACGTGCACGAGCGCCTGCCGTCGAGTGGCATGCCGGGGCAGGTGCGTGTCGCGCAAGCCGCATCCCTGCTCGGCGAACTGACCCACGCCGACGAACTCGCCGATTTCCTGACCCTGCCCGCCTACGCCCGGCTGGACTGACCAAAAATCCACTTTTCCACTTTCGAGGATCGCCATGAAAACCACACTCCCGAGCGCCGAACAACTCAAGATCGACTGGCAGAACAATCCGCGCTGGAACGGCGTGATGCGCCCGTATTCGGCCGAAGACGTCGTGCGTCTGCGCGGCACCGTGCACGTCGAACATTCGCTGGCGCGACTGGGCGCCGAGAAATTGTGGAAGTCCCTGCACGCCGAGAATTTCGTCAACGCACTCGGCGCGCTCACCGGCAATCAGGCCATGCAGCAGGTCAAGGCCGGATTGAAGGCGATTTACCTGTCCGGCTGGCAGGTTGCGGCGGACGCGAACCTGGCCGGGCAGATGTATCCGGATCAATCCCTGTATCCGGCCGACTCGGTGCCGGCGGTCGTGCGTCGCATCAACAATGCGCTGCTGCGCGCCGACCAGTTGCACCATGCCGAGGGCGACGACGGCATCGATTTTCTGCAGCCCATCGTCGCCGATGCGGAGGCCGGCTTCGGCGGCGTACTCAACGCGTTCGAGCTGATGAAGGCGATGATCGAGGCCGGCGCCGCCGGCGTGCATTTCGAGGATCAGCTCGCCAGCGTGAAGAAGTGCGGCCACATGGGCGGCAAGGTGCTGGTACCCACGCGCGAGGCCGTGGACAAGCTCGCTGCCGCGCGCCTGGCCGCCGACGTGATGGGCGTGCCCACCCTGCTCGTTGCGCGCACCGATGCCGAGGCGGCCGACCTGCTGACTTCCGACATCGACGCCAACGACAAGCCGTTCACGACCGGCGAGCGCACTGCGGAAGGTTTCTACAAGACGCGCAACGGATTGGAACAGGCAGTCTCGCGCGGCATCGCCTACGCACCGTACGCGGACCTGGTCTGGTGCGAAACCGGCAAGCCCGATCTGAAATTCGCGCGCGCCTTCGCGGAAGGGCTGCACGCGAAATATCCGGGCAAGCTGCTCGCCTACAACTGCTCGCCTTCGTTCAATTGGAAGAAGAACCTGGACGACGTCACGATCGCAAAGTTTCAGCGCGAACTCGCGGCGATGGGCTACAAGTTCCAGTTCATCACCCTCGCCGGCTTCCATGCGCTCAATTACTCGATGTTCAACCTCGCCCACGGCTACGCGCGTCGGCAGATGAGCGCGTTCGTCGAATTGCAGGAAGCCGAATTTGCCGCCGCGAACCTGGGCTTCACCGCGGTCAAGCATCAGCGCGAAGTCGGCACCGGTTATTTCGACTCGGTGACGCAGACGATCCAGGGCAGCAATGCCAGCACCGTGGCGTTGAAAGGTTCGACCGAGGAAGCGCAGTTTCGCGCCGAGGAGAAAGCGGCGGCGTAAGGCGACCGGAAGCCACAGCACTATCCACTCGACCTGAGCCCTTCGACTGCGCTCAGGACAGGCTACGCGCCAACGGCGCGAAGTCGAAGGGCCATAACGCCAGTGTTTCGACTTCGCCAAGCTGCGCTTCGCTACGCTCAACACGAACAATTTCAATTTTCAGGTAAGTCCCAAACAGTCCGTCTGTCGCCCCACTGCACCCGCGCATCCGTGCCGGATGTGCATTGGCCTCGGCTGCGCTACCATGCGCGCGGGTCAGTGCGTGGGGAGTAGGGGCGTGTCGACCGTACCATCCGATGCCGCTGTGGGCGCCGAAGCCGCGGCGGTGAATCTCGCGCCGCGCGTGCAGACGGCGCATATGCCGCGACAGTTGTCCGACGCCGAATTCGTCATGCTGCGCGGCGCCGGTCCCGTGCGCCGCTGTGCCGCGGGCGACGTTTTGTTTCGCAAGGGCGAGATCGGCCAGAACATGTACGTGATCGAAAGCGGGCAGGTGCGCCTGGATTTCGGCGACGGCCTGCCGAGCAAGCTGCTCGGAGCGCGCGAATACTTCGGCGAACTCGCGTTGTTCATCGGCAATCATGCGCGCGTGGCCGGCGCGGTCGCGCATAGCGCTTGCGGCTTGCGCGTGGTCGATTATCCGGCGTTCGACTTCCTGCTCGAAAACGAACCGGCTCTGCTCGCCCAGTTCATGCGCCGCTCGTTCGCCTACCTCGTCGCCAGCGAGCAGCAATTGATCGCGAGCCTGAAGCGGCGCAACGAGGATCTGCTGATCACGCTCGATTCGCTGCGCCAGACGCAGAGCCAGCTTTCCACCGCCAACCGCCTGGTGCGCACCGACGAGCTGACCGGTCTGGTCAACCGCCGCGGCCTGTACGAACACCTGGAACACCTGGCGCAATTCCGCGTCGCCAACACGCAGCTCGCGCTGCTGCTGATCGATCTCGACCGCTTCAAGCAGATCAACGACGAATTCGGCCATCTTGCCGGCGATCAGGTGCTGTGTGCCGTCGCCGCCGAAGTCAGCCGCGTCGCCGCGGCCTGTGATCTGCCCTGCCGCATCGGCGGCGACGAATTCGCCCTGCTCGCCCAGCTCGGCGACGGCGCCGAACTCGAAGCCCTCGCCGCGCGCATCGTTTCCGGCATCCGTGCGCTGCGTTTCGCCGAACCGCTTGAAAACCTGAGCGCATCGATCAGCATCGGCGCCGGTCTGTGCGCCGACAATGCCGACTGGTCGGTGTGGTACAGCCGTGCCGACCGCGCGCTGTATCGGGCCAAGGGGCAGGGTGGCAACGCCTGGTGCGTCAGCCCTAGCGATTAGCCCCGAAACTGGCGCCACTGCACCTTTTGGCGCACAATCGGACGCCCGCGGCGGCGGTCCGGCCGCGCGCAGCGCCGACACATGAACGCAGTGGCCGAAGCACAACCGCAGTTTTCCGCGCCCTCGGCGCTGGTGCCGCTGCTGCGCACGGTGGTCGTGTGCGATCTGGCCGACAGTGCGCAACTGACGCAACGCCTCGGCGACGCCGGAAGCGCCGGACTCGCGCAGCGCCTCGACCGCCTCGCCCGCGACCTCGTCTATCGCCATCGCGGCCGCGAGATCGACAAGTCCGACGGTTTCCTGCTGCTGTTCGAGCGTCCGGTGCAGGCGGTTGCGTTCGCGCTCGACTACCAGCGTGGCCTGCGCGAACTGGCCCAAGCCGAATCCCTGCCGCTGTCGGCGCGCATCGGCATCCACGTCGGCGACGTGTTGCTCTGGGAAAACACGCCCGACGACGTCGCTCGCGGCGCGAAACCCGTGGAAGTGGAAGGTCTGGCCAAATCCGTCGCGGCGCGGCTGATGAGCCTGGCCCTGCCCGGCCAGATCCTGCTGTCCGCCATCGCCTGCACGCTCGCGCAGCGCGCGCAGAGCGAGCTTGTCGCCCAGCGTGCGCCGCCGCGCTGGAAGCCGCACGGCCGCTACCTGTTCAAGGGCGTGGCCGAGGCCATGCGTGTGTACGAAGTCGGCGAGGCCGGCATCGCACCGCTCAAGCGCCCGGCCTGGACCGGCAAGGCGCACCGCGAAGTGCCATGGTGGCGGCGCCCCGGCATGCTCGCCGTGGAAGCCGCCGCGCTCGCCGCCGCCATCGCCATTCCGGCGTATCTGTGGCTGCGCAGCCCGCCGGCCCTCGCCTTCGCCCAGCGCGATTGGGTGGTGATCGGCGATCTGCACAACCTCACCAGCGAAATCGTCCTCGACGGTTCGCTGGAAACCGCCTTTCGTCTCGGATTGGAACAGTCGCGCTACGTCAACGTGATGTCGGATCTGAAAGTGCGCGATACCCTGGCCCTGATGCAGCGCGATCCGGCGCACAGCCGCGTCGACCGCGCCGTCGGCAGCGAAGTGGCCATCCGCGACGGCGCTCGTGCCCTGATCCTGCCCACGGTCGCCGAAGTCGGTGGCCATGTGCGCGTCACCGCGGAGGTGATCGACCCGAAGACGCAGGCCACGGTCTACACCGAATCGGCCGACGGCCATGGCCTGAATTCGGTGCTGCCGACCATCGATGCGATCGACCGCAAGCTGCGCCTGCGTCTGGGCGAGGCGCTGGCCGCGGTGTCCGCGACCAACAAGCCGCTGGAACAAGTAGCCACGCCCAATCTGGATGCGCTGCGCGCTTATTCGCTGGGCCAGCGCGCCTATTTCACCGGCAACATGAAGGATGCACTGGCGTTCTATCGGGATGCGGTGCGGCTCGATCCGCAGTTCGCCACGGCGCATCTTGTCATTGCACGGGTGTGGATAAACGCCGATCAGAATTCCGATGCGCTCAAGCAAATCGAATTGGCGGCGGCCACGCCGAATCGTTTGTCGGCACGCGACAGCCTGCTCGTCGATGCCTGGCGCAGCACGCTGACTGTGCCGGATACGTCATTGCCGAGATGGAAATCGCTAACCGAGTTGTATCCGGACTTCTATCCGGGAAGCGGCCCCTATGCTTATTTTGCTTGGTGCGCGAACGACTATGCGGATGCACTTGCCTCTGCAAAGCTCAACATTGCGCCGCAAAACGCATACAGCGCGGCGGGGCAATACTTACTGGGCATGATCTATCTGGCGACCGATGAGGGATCCAAATCGCTGAAGTATTTTCAGCTCGCTGCACAAGCCAAATTCCTCCGAAACGATTTCTACGCTGAATCGTATGCTGCGCAGCGTCGATTTGATGATGCGTACGATCTCCTAAAAAACGGAAAGCCATCCGGCGTTGCAACTGACGATCTAGGTACGCAGATGGTATTAATCGCCTTGGCGGCGGATCGGGGCAATTGGCACGATACGCAAGCGGCATTGGGCGATGCTAAACGGTCAGCCGAGAACTTGGGTGCACCTCATCAGCAGCGCGTGCGCGGCATCGAGCTTGGTTTGCGTAGTGAATTCGAGAAGGTGACGGTTCCCGAATTGATTCGATACGCCGATGTGGCGTTAAGCCAGCATCCCGATAATGTGCTCGATGCTGCGCAAGCACGATTTCATGCTTTGTTCTCAGCATGGCTATTGGCGCGTGATGACGACAAGACAGCTGCCCGTGATTTACTGGCCAAGATTGACCCCGCTTCGTCGGAGATGGCGAACGCGGTCTTGAAAAGCATGCGGACGATAGTCGAGGCGGAGTTGTTGCGCAGCAGCGGTCATGCGGACCAAGCCATCAAGTTGCTGCAACCATTAATCGATGGCCGCGAACTCTACGTCACCCATCTGGCCTTGCTGGATGCGTACGCAGGCAATCGCGATAACGCGCGAGCATTGGACGAGGCGCATTGGTTGGCTGAGCATCGTGGCAGAGCTTATGCGGAATACGGATTCGCACAATTCACGACGGCATTCAACGTGGTGCAGTCCGATTTGGCGTTGTTGCGCGCGGCCGAACTCGCGCTCGATCTGAAGAATGCCGTCGATGCGAGACAATCGTTGGCGGCATTCGAAAAGGCTTGGCCTGACGCGCAAGAAATACCAAGCCTCGGCAACAGATTGAGCTCGTTACACAAGGGCCTGGAGTAACTAAAAGCTCAGTTGTGCTTGCCGTAATCGAGGTGCAAACCGGGGACCACCATGCATAAGCATTCATCGCCCGCTTGATCGGCCAAGCGCTTGCGGGCTGCCTCGAAATCAGACTTCGGCGCGATCTTGCCGGGCCGCGTATGATCTTCGGGAAATCCCTTGATCTGGCTCGGCGAAATGCCGACTTCGGCGAGTGCAGTTGATGGATTTTTTTCGAAGCGCACACGGAAGCCGTCGTCGCTTGCCAAACGGCCAAGCAGATCGAGCATCTGCGCTTTGCTGACGTTTTGACCAGCCATTGTTTTCCCCCGTCTAGTGGTTACGAGATGTCACCTACCCGCCGGGCCATCAAGTCCGGCGGGTAGATGTGCCGATATTATTGCATCGCCGCGTTGGCGTGCCGATATTGATCTCCGTAGTTCAGCCAAAGCCCGGGTTGTACCATACACAAACATTCACCAGCGACTTCATCGATCATGCGCTTGTGTGCGGCTGCAAATACGGCTTTGTCTGCAAGCATGTCGGGTCGCGCTGGATCGAACAGAAACCCAACAAATGCCGCAGGGGGAAAATTCAATTCAGTCAAAGCGGTTTCTGGATTGCACTTGAAACTACCGCGAAACTCATCGTCGTTCGCCAGTCGGCTAAGCAGATCCAGCACCTGAGATTTGCTGATGTTTTGACTAGCCATATATCCCCTCCGTCTTGTGGTTGTGCAGTGGATGTCGTCTACCCGCAGGGCCGTCAAGTCCGTCGGGTAGGTGCGCCGATATTACCGCACCGCCATGCCGCTGCGGCGGTGTTGATCGCCGTAATCCAGCCGGAAACTGGGAACAACCATACACAGGCATTCGCCGGCGGTCTCGTCGACCATGCGCTGGCGCGCTGTGGCGAAGACAGTCTTGTCCGCCAGCACGCCGGTTTGCGCCGAGTTGCCGACAAAACCGGCGAAGCCGCCGGATGGAAAATCCAGTTCGGTCAGCGCGGCATCCGGATTGCGCTGGAAGCGGATGCGGTAGCCGTCGTCGTCGGCGAGCTTGCCCAACAGTTCGATGATCTGCGATTTGCTGACGTGATTTGCGTAAGCCATGAAGCACTCCAAACAAATAATCCCCTGAGGGAGCGGCACGCTAACATCCTGCGCGCTGCGCTCAGTGACGGTGGTCACAAATCGCACACACGCTGAGCGCGCGGCTTGCCAGATCGGTGCGCGCTGCCTACCCTTGCGCGCACTTCCGAACGAGGAAACCACCATGCACGTGCGCCGCTGCGCCCACCTGATGATCGAACCGCGCGAGCGGCTGGATTTCGACCTGTCCCTGCTCGCCAGCGGCGGCACCGGCCTGCGCACCGTGGTCGAGTGGATCGCGCTGGCCCCGCATCGCGACGAGGAGATCACGCTGTCGCCGGAAGAAATGGCCGTGCTCGGCGCGCTGTCGCCGTCGCAGTGGACGGCGCTGGACGAACTGGCGCGCACGCATCCGCGCGCAATCCTGCAAGCGCTGCTGGAAAAGCAATTGCTGATCGCCCAAACCGACTGCGACGCCGCCGCGCGCGAGGCCGACGAGTCCTTGCGCAATGCGCACTGGCGCGGACTGGACGCGGTCGCGCACCGCTTCTCGCGCTGGCGCGACGTGGATACCGTGGAGGCGCAGCGCCGCTTCGGCGAGGAAACCGACCAGACCTTTCTCGAACGTCTCGGCACGTCGCCCGCGCCGGTGCGCGAACGCGTCGAGGCGTCGCGGCGGCAGCCGCTTCCCGCCGTCGGCGACAGTTCACTCGACAAGCTACTCGCGCGGCGTGTGACCTGCCGCAATTACGACATGGCGCGCAAGCTCGACCTCGCGCAGTTCAGCGCGGCGATGTATCGCGCGTTCGGCGCGCGCGCAGTGGACGAGTATGCGCCCGGCATCTTCCTGCTGAAAAAGGGCGCACCGTCGGCGGGCGGATTGCATCCGGTCGAAGCCTATGTGCTGGTGCAGCGCGTGGACGGCATCGCGTCCGGCTTGTACCACTACCATCCAGCCGCGCATGCGCTGGAGCCGATCCGCGCGATGGATGCGGCCGAACTCGAAGCGCTGGCCAAGACCTGTCTCGGCGGCCAACCGTATTTCGCGCAAGCGCACGTGGTGGTGGCGCTGGCCGGACGCTTCGCGCGCAATTTCTGGAAATACCGCAACCACGCCAAGGCCTATCGCGCCGTGATCCTCGACGCCGGGCACCTGTCGCAGACGCTGTATCTGGCGGCGACCGAACTGGGCCTGGGCGCGTTCGTCACCGCCGGTGTCAACGAGGTGCAGATCGAGCAGGCGTTCGGTCTCGAAGCGATGGCCGAAGGCCCGCTCGCGATGTGCGGTTTTGGCGTCCGCGCTGCGGAACGCCGCGAAGTGGAATTCGACCCGAACCATGCGGTGTGGAGTGCATGAAACCAAAAGCCGTTCGTGTTGAGCGTAGCGGGGCGAAGCTTTGCGAAGTCGAAACACAAGCTTTTGGGGAATGGCAGACCTTCGACTTCGCGCCGTTGGCGCGTAGCCTGTCCTGAGCGCAGTCGAAGGGCTCAGGGCGAACGGAGCAACAAGAGCGGACCTAAACCCAGTCGCGCGGCTTGAGGTATTCCACGAGCCTGGCTTCCGGCGAACCGGGCTGTGGCGCGTAGCCGTATTCAAAGCGCACACGCGGCGGCAGCGACATCAATATCGATTCGGCGCGTCCGCCGGATTGCAGGCCGAACAAGGTGCCGCGGTCGTAGACCAGGTTGAATTCGACGTAACGACCGCGCCGGTAAAGCTGGAATTCGCGTTCGCGTTCTCCGAACGGCGTGGCTTTGCGCTTCGCCACGATCGGCAGATAGGCGTCGAGAAAACCGTCGCCGACCGCACGCTGGAACGCGAAGCAGCGCTCGAAGCCCCGATCGTTGAGATCGTCGAAGAACAGGCCGCCGACGCCGCGCGTCTCGTGGCGATGCTTGAGCAAGAAATACTCGTCGCACCATTTCTTGTATTTCGCGTAAACGTCCGCACCGAACGGCGCGCACCGGTCGCGTGCCACGGTATGCCAATGAACGATGTCATCGTCGAACGGATAAAACGGCGTCAGATCGAAACCGCCGCCGAACCACCACACCGGTTCGGCATTTTCCGGTCGCGCCTCGAACCAGCGCACATTCAAATGCGTGGTCGGCACATAGGGATTGCGCGGATGCAGCACCAGCGACACGCCGAGCGCGGTCCACGCGGCGCCAGCGAGCTGCGGCCGCTGTGCGGTCGCCGCCGGCGGCAGGCGCGCGCCTTCCACCTGCGAGAAATTAACGCCGCCCTGCTCGAACACCGCGCCATCCTTCAGCACGCGCGTGCGTCCGCCGCCGCGCAACTCCGCGGACGCGTGCGGACGCGTCCACGTGTCCTCGGCGAAACGCGCGCCGCCATCGGCCGCTTCCAGCGCTGTGCAAATGCGATCTTGCAATCCACGCAGATAGGCTTCGACGTCGGCGGCTTGTTCGCGCATCGGCGCTTCAGCTGCCGAGCAGCATCAGGTTGCCCTGAATGTCGTGGACCAGGTTCTCGATCCAGCTCAGGTAGTTCTTGTGGATGTACGGGGTGCCGTTCTTCACTTCGTACTTGAGGTTCGTGCTGTCGACGTACTTGATCCGCACCTGCGCGGTGTCGTAGCCGATGACGATGCGCGCAATGTGATCGCGCAGGCTCAGGGTGGAATCGACCTCACCCGGCTTCGTCGCGGTGATCGTCCAGCCGCGGTGCACGAGCGCCATCTTGATCGCCTTGAGCACGTTGTCGGCGCTCATTTTCGTGGTGATCGCGATCGGCGGCGGGTTGACCAGCGGCGCCTGGCGGAAGGCCATGGTCAGCAGAGCAAACGGCAACAGCAGCAGGGCAATTCGCAAACGCGACATCGCAATCTCCTGGTTGGGCGAAAGGACACCGCGGTCCGCGGCGCGGGTATGGTAGCAAACGCGTGCGGACGCATTGCTATACTTTCGCTCCGTTGCGAATTTGCGTCCGCACGTGTCCGATCGTTCCGTTCCACTCGCCATCACTGCTTACACCGTCACCTGCGCCGCCGGCCGCGGCCGCGAGGCGTTCGCGCGCGCGCTTGCCGAGCGCAAATCCGGTCTGCGCGAAAACGATTTGGCGCAATGGCCGCTGAATTGCTGGATCGGCCGTGTTGCCGGCATCGAAGACGCGCCGCTGCCGCCGGCCTGGGTGTCGTGGGAATCGCGCAATCATCGGCTAGCCTGGATGGCACTGCATACCGACGGATTTCGCGAGTGCGCGCTGGCAGCGATCGAGCGCTACGGCGCGGCGCGCGTGGCGCTGATCCTCGGCACCTCCACTTCGAGCATCGGCGAAACCGAGCGCGCCTACCGCGAACTCGGTACCGATGGCCGCTTCGACGCGACACAACGGCGCAGCCGTGTGCACAACTCCCACGCACTCGCCGCGTTCGTGCAACGGGCCCTGGGTGTGCGTGCCCCGTGTCTGACGATTTCCACCGCCTGTTCGTCCAGCGCCAAGGTCTTCGCCAGCGCGCAGCGTTTGTTACGCGCGGGGCTTGCCGACGCGGCCATTGTCGGCGGTGTGGATACCTTGTGCGGCAGTGTTCTGTGCGGTTTCAACGCCCTCGAACTCGTATCGACAGAACCGTGTCGGCCGTTCGACGTGGCGCGTTCCGGGCTGTCGCTGGGCGAGGCTGCGGGGTTCGCGCTGCTGGAAAGTATAACTGTGGACAAATCCGCAGCGCGTCTGGTCGGCTATGGAGAATCCGCCGACGCGCATCACATGTCGGCGCCGCATCCGCACGGGCTCGGCGCCGAACGCGCGTTCGACGAGGCGCTCGCGCGCGCCGGACTTGCGCCAGCGGACGTGGATTACATCAACCTGCACGGCACCGCGAGCCGGCAGAACGACGCGGTGGAAGCGGCGCTGATCGCACGCCGGTTTCCGGCGACGACGTTGGCCAGTTCCACCAAGGGCTGGACCGGGCATACGCTCGGCGCAGCCGGTATCGTCGAGGCCGTGGCGGCGCTGCTCGCGATCGAACGCGGCTTCGCTCCGGGCACCCTGAACGCGCGCGAGCTCGATCCGGTCTGTGGTCCGCAGATCCGCATCGACAACGCGCCACGCCGCGTGCGCGTGGCGCTGTCCAACTCGTTCGGTTTCGGCGGCAACAATTGTTGCCTGATCTTTGCGGCGGGTGCGGCATGAGCGCGGTGACGGACATCGGCATCGAAGGCATCGGCGTATGGGCGCCGCAATTGCCGGGCTGGTCCACCGCCAGAAATATACTTTGCGGCAATGTGGAACAAGCGACCGATTCGACGCGGCCGACGGCGGCGATTCTGGCGGCCGGCGAGCGCCGCCGTGCGCCGGAGTCCGTGCTGATTGCCGTGGAAGCCGCGCAGCAAGCTTGCGCCATGGCGCGGCGCGATCCGCGCGAGCTGGCACACGTGTTCGCTTCGGCGTATGGCGATCTGGCGATCAACGATTATCTGTGCGCCACGTTGGCGCGCGCGCCGTTCGAGGTGTCGCCGACCAAATTCCACAATTCCGTGCACAACGCACCGGCCGGCTACTGGACCATCGCCAGCGGTTGCATGCGCGCCTCGACCGCGGTCAGTGCCGGTGCGGCGAGCTTCGGCGCGGGCCTGCTCGAAGCGGTGGTGCGCGCGGACAGCGAATCCGAACCGGTGTTGCTGGTCGCCTACGACGTTGCCGCCAGCGGACCGCTGCGCGATGTGATTGCGAGCTGCAGCGCGTTCGCCGCCGCGCTCGTGCTGGCGCCGTGGTCGACCAGCGCGGTGGCGCGTCTGCATCCACGCCTGGACGACGGTGCTGCCCCGCTTGCGCCCGTGCCGCCGCTCCTGCACGCTAGCCATCGGGACAATCCCGCCGCGGCGAGTCTGCCGTTGCTGGCCGCGCTGGCGCGGCGCGAGCCGGGTCGCTTGAGCCTGGCCGCGGGACCGGCGCTGTCACTGAATCTGGAGATTTCGTTTTGACTGAACTCGAAGCCCGCTCCGGCGCCGTGGTGGTAATTCCGGCGCTGAACGAGGAACGCGCGATCCGCGCGGTCGCGCAGGACGCATTGGCGCATTGTGGAAAAGTGATCATTGTGGACGACGGTTCCAGCGACGGCACCGCCGCCGCAATCGCGGATCTGCCGGTCGAACGCATCCGCCACGCCACGTCGCAGGGCAAGGCCAGCGCCTTGCAGGACGGTTTCCGGCGCGCGCTGGAACTCGGCGCCGAGGGCGTGCTGACGATGGATGGCGACGGCCAGCACAGCGCGGCCGATCTGCCGCGCCTGCTCGCGG
>JAJXWU010000091.1 GCA_021781425.1 Pseudomonadota bacterium | reverse complement strand
TGATGCGGGCGCGGGCGAATTCAGGCTCCCCTCCACGGCGCGGCTCACAGCGCCATCAATTCGTCTTCCTTCGCCTTGACCACCGCGTCGACGTCCTTGATCGACTTGTCGGTGAGCTTCTGCACTTCGTCCTCGGCACGGCGCTCCTCGTCCTCGGTGATCTGCTTGTCCTTGAGCAATTCCTTGACGTGGTGCATGGCGTCGCGGCGGATGTTGCGGATCGCGACCTTGGCGTTTTCGCCTTCGTGCGAGACGTGCTTGGCCAGTTCCTTGCGGCGCTCCTCGGTAAGCAGCGGCATGTTCAGGCGGATCGTGGTGCCCGCGGTGGTCGGATTCAGTCCCAGATCGGAGGCGAGGATGGCCTTTTCGACCGGTTGCACCATGCTCTTCTCCCACGGCGTGATCGTGAGCGAGCGCGCATCGGAGACGACGACGTTGGCGACCTGCGTGATCGGCACGTCCGAACCGTAGTAATTGACTTTCAGGTGTTCGACCAGCGCCGTGCTGGCGCGGCCGGTACGCAGACGTTGCAATTCGTGCCTGAGCGCCTCGACGCTCTTGGCCATGCGGGTTTGGGCGTCCTGTTTGATGGTGGCGAGCATGCGCGACTCCGCGAACTTTGCGATGCCGCGGAGTATAGCAGCGCTGCCAAACGCACCGGCGCTTCCCTGTGCCGGTGCGGACTCGACGCTGTGAAGCGAGCTGCCTGCAGGCCGTCCCCGTCGAAATCGTCACGGAAGACGGTGTCGTTGTAGCAAGCGGCTGCTTCGGCGTGCGCGATCAGAGCGAAATGGCCGACCCGTCGCGGGTGTCGCATCGAGCACATCGTCATGGCTCCTGCTGGAAGCCGTTGTAGAAAATCTCGTCGTCGTTTGCCTGCCGTTCGTAGGCACCGATGTCGATGGCGGCACCTACCACACGCGGAAAGCCGGTGCCGCGCTCATCTGTCGCAAGATTCAGGAGATTGTTTCCCTTACCGATGGCGGGGCTGGTCGCCAGCAGCGCATGCGTCTTCACCGCTCCGCCGTGGTAAGCCAGTGGTGTGAGGCCGGCCGGGCCTGTCAATGCGCCGAACAACGGAAAGCTGAGTACGCCGACCAGATTGTTGCTGCCCGACAATGTGCATAGGCCCAGATGAGCGTCCGAGTAAAATTGATTGTTGCCTGCGGCCACCGAATTGTCGGCAATGATTGAGCTCTGAATAGTGGAGTTGCTACAACTTGTAGCGTAGATACCGCCGCCGACTGCCGCTGCATTGTACGCAATCGTGCTATTGCTGATTTTTATCTGGGTGTTGTAAGCATAAATACCGCCCCCTTGGTTGGATACGGAATTTCCGGAGATGGTGCTATTGGTAATCGTCAGCGTCGTCGCCAAAGTTCCTGCCTTGGCAGAAACCGAAATGCCACCTCCATCAGGGAAATTGCTCTTGTTGTTGGAGATGGTGGACCCATTCACTGTAACGGCACCGAAACCATTTATTCCGACACCGGCATTACTGTCAATGATTGACGCATTAAGCGTGACATAACCTTGAGCGGATACTCCGCCGTAGCTGTTGCCATTGACCGTGGTATTGTCCAGGGTAATATTTCCCCGACCGTAAATACCCGAGCCGTTATTGCTGTTGATCTGGCTGTATTTGGCAAGAAGGGTGCCGTGCAGATAGATCGTAGCTGGCAGATTGTCCGGGTACCCGTCAGTTCTATAAGCGTTGTTGCCGGTCACGACGCTTCGTGTAAGCGACACGTTGCCGGCCGCGTAAATCGCGCTGCCGTAGGCCGCCTCACAGGCGGACACGGTGGAATGCTCAAGATCCAGTGAGCCTTTGGAAAACACGCAGCCACCAAAGCCGACTCTGGTAGGGGTATCTGGCGGATCTGAATAACCATTTTTCAGCGAGACATAGGAAAGTGTCACCCCACCCGTACCGGTGTGATCGAATATGCGGCTAGCCTTATGCGCGTCGATGGTCACATTTTGGCTGGTAGGCCCGGTGAACAAGAGGTTGTTAACGGTAATCGGAATTTCCCCTGCCGTCAGTGTGATTGTGCAGTTGGACAGAGCCGTCATGTCGATCGTATCGCCGTCATTCGCGCCGGCGACGGTAGAGCGCAATCCAAGTAACAAAAGCGGCGGGTGGTAAATGTCGGAATCCGAGCAAACTTTCACAGTATCAGTGGCCGCGATTGCCTGTGTGGCCAAACCACCAAGCCCAAGCGCTGCGGCCAGGCAGGCCGCCAGATGCTTGCGCCTCGACGCGACGGCGCGATAACCGCGGGGTGAGTTGCTTGATGAATTCATGGGGGATGTCTCCCTGCTCGACATGAGCGCCCACGCGCTCTCCCGAATGGATTCCGGAATTCGTCGGAGGAATTACATGCCCAGGTAAAACCCGCCGCTGTCGCGCATGCCCAGGCTGCGCGTCTCAATTCGAGTCGATGCGCTCGGGAACCGGCACGGGCCGGGAGTTTGCGCCGAACCTGACTTACTGCGGCTTCCAACCCGCGCGGGTCGTGAAGGCGTTCCAGAATCGGCGCAGCGCGAACCACTGCATCGCGATCGCGCCGTGGTCGTTGTCGGCGTCGACGGCCGGATCGCCGACGCCGGTCGCCCGTACCGGTTCGCCGTATAGCGCCGTGCCGAAAAGGTTATCCCACATCGACAACACCTGGCCGTAGTTACAGTCGTGCAGTCGTGGTCGCGACGGATCCGTCACCATGTGGTGCAGGCGATGGAAGCGTGGATCGACGAAGATGCGATCGTAGATTCGTCCGAAGCCAAGTCGCGTGTTGGTGTGGGCAAGGTTCTGCACGAGTTGGGTCAACAGCACCAGGAAGGCGAACTGGCCGGCATCCACGCCCATGATTAAACCTACGGTTGCAAGTAGGCAAGATTCGATCACGACGTCGAGCCAGTTGACGCGCGCGTTGGTCCAGCAGTTCACCTGACGCTGGCTGTGATGCATGTTGTGCAGTGCCCACCACCAGGGAATTGCGTGCTGGGCGCGGTGCATCCAGTAGTACGCCAGGTCGTTGGCGACGTAGTAGAGGCCGAAGGCGAGGTAAGGATGCTCAGCGATGCGTGGAATGAAATGCAGCAACCCCTCGGAAGGCAGGCCGACCGTCGCCGCCGCGCTGCCGAATGCTTGCGCGAACGGCGACAACACGAAGAAGGCTAGCAACGGGCCCAGGCCGACCAGCAGCAGCGCGAAGCGCAGATCGACCCGCGTCAGTTTGCGGTCTTGCCAGCTTTCCGCCGGCGCGAGCGTTTCGAGCGGACGGAACACGCAGGCGATGATGACGATTTGCAGCAAGCCGATCAGCAGCGTGAAAGCGATGTCTTCGGGTTCGCCGATCCGATTGCCGAGGTGCGCAAAGTCCAGCGCCGGTGCGACCGCATGCGTGGAAAGCCGGTCGACCGCCGACCACCACCAATGCGAGATCACGTCGAGCATGTGCCGTGCAGGAAAATAGCGGGATTCCTCCTCGTTGGCGCGCGCCTAGAAACTGCGCGTGAGCCGGGCTTCGACGGCGTACTTGTAGTCGAACACCGTATCGCCCCAGTACTCGCGCTGGATGCTGACCGACGCGGTGTAGCGGTCGCCGAGGCCGTAGTCGAAACCCAGGCCATACGCATTGTAGCTGTGTTGTGAAATCTGGTTGCGCCGATACCACAGATCGTTGGTCAGGCCGTCGGTGAGCGGCAGCAAATCGCGCGCGGAGACGCCGTTGCCCCGGCGACCGGTGAGGAAGGCCCGCACCGAGAATTTCTCATCGACGAACCAGCCGAGTTCGCCGTCGTAACGCTGGTAGCCGGTGTCGTAGCCGAGCACGCGCTGGCTGAAGGCGTAGCCGTAGCCGAGCTTGTAGTAGAAATTGGTGAAGTCGAACTGATGCGACAGCGTCACGTCGAACAGCAACTGATGCAGATGCTGTCCTACGTAGACGTTCCCATAAATCGGATAAGCGTGGCTCGGGATGGTTGCCGTGACCGAAGGCGTGATGTAGTAGTTGCCGATGTTGGCGTGCCACGCCGCACCCAGCGTGTAATCCTGCCAATTGCCGTGGTAGTTGCCGTCGTCGAGAAAGGGCGTCTCCGGATGTTGCGGGTTCAACGGCGGCGTGCCGGCACATTGCGGCGGGGCACTGGTCGGGCAATCCGGCATCGTGCCGCTGTAGCGATTGTCGATATAGCGGATGCCGCCGTAGACCGACCACGAATTGCTGACGTTGTAGGAAGCGTCCAGCTCGATGCCGCGACTGTGCACCCTGCCGAGCGGCAGCTTGGTGTTGGATGCTATCCAGAAACCGTCGGCGTAACTGCCGAGGTAGGCGATCGAGATGCTGCCATGGCCCTGGACCGAACCCTGTGCCGGCTGTTGCGTCTGCGCCGAGGCGGGTTCGCCACTGCCGGACGACGTATCGGCATCCGCGGCGTAACCCACCTGCACGGCGAGTATTCCCAGAATCAGCATCGCGATCCGATGAAACATGGCTGCTCCTCAAAAAAGGCACACACAACCGGTGATTGAGAGCTGCTAGAAACTGCGTGTCACCCTCAGGTCGAGATCGTATTTCAGGTCACCGTTGGAACGTCCCCAGACGGCGTGTTCTAGCGTGGTTTGCAGGTCGTAGTTTTTCGCGAACACATAGTCGATGGCGCCGCCGACGAGGCCGTGATCCTGCAGACGGATGCGGTCGTGATTGAGCCAGATCGGATCCAGCGCGGGCGGTCCGCCGATTTCCTGATCGGTGATGCCGTTGCCGATTTTCAGATCGGTGATGAATTTCGCACTCAGTTTCGGTGAGAAAAAATAGCCCACATCCAGGCCGAAACTGTTGTAGTTGTTGCCGTAGCCGATGTGAGGTGTGTTGAAGAAATACTCGTAATGCGCCTGGTAGAAGAAATTGGTGAAATCGAACTGGTGCGACAGCTCCACGCCGACGCCGAGCTTGGTGTTGCGCTCGCCAAAACTCGCCGATCCGTAGTAGGGATAGTTGTGGCTCGGAATGACGAGGTCGACTTCGGGCGCGACCTGCACTCCGTCATAGTCGAAGTGATAGCGCACGCCGGCGTTCCAGTCCTGGAATGTGCCGTGGTAATTGCCGTTGTCGATCAGCGTCGGCCGGCACGTCGGCGTGGGCCCGGCAGGCGTGAGGCAGGAAAGCACCGGATGGGCGAATTGCTGCGCGAATGGGCTGCCGCTGAATTTCGATTCGATGTAAGGCAAGCTCGCGTGAATCTCCCAGCCGTTGGCGACGAAATAGC
Source organism: Pseudomonadota bacterium (assembly GCA_021781425.1). Taxonomy (GTDB): domain Bacteria; phylum Pseudomonadota; class Gammaproteobacteria; order Xanthomonadales; family Rhodanobacteraceae; genus Rudaea. The sequence goes on along the minus strand of JAJXWU010000091.1, from coordinate 8,280 downwards.
TGGCCTCCAACTCATAAACCAGGAAGCGCACGTCGCCCGAGTCCTTGCCGGCAGGGCCGTTGAAGTCGCCGTGGTAATAAATGTTCTGGGACTCGATCGCTACGGAGCCATGCCCGGCGGCAGTGTAGGCGACTGATTGATCGGCTGGCGTCGAGGCTGGTTCGCTGCCGTCTGGCGGGGCGGCGGCGTCTTGCGCACACCCCGTTTGCGCGGCAGCGATTCCTGCAATCAGCAGCAATATCCTATGGAACATGGTCAAGCCTCCACCGTTGCGCCGACACCCATCCCTTCGCCGGCGGCGAACGGCCCTACTTGCAACTGACTGGCGGTGCAGCTCAAGTACCGCGCGACTTCATCGTCTGTTCGATGGTTTTCAGGAACTGGTTGATGTTCGCGTCGTCGTTCAGCGCCAGCGGGTATTGCTTGCGAGTCGTGTCCGCGTCTCCGCGCTGGAACACCGGAATCAGCGCCGGTTCGTGCGAGATGTTCGCGAGTTGCGGCTGGATGGCCTGCAAGTCGCCGGCAAAGGAGATGATGACGTCGTACTGGTGCTGGGCCAGCGCCTTGCCGAGTGCTGCGGGAGAATCGACCACAGTAACGTGGTGGCCGGCTTTTTCCAGGTTCTCATTGAACATTTGCATGTCGTTCTTGTCGATGCGATGCGCTGCGGACGCGGTGCCATCGTAAAGCAGAATCTGCGCCGGATGATGGGTGATGAAGGCGTGATAGCGCAGTGCGCCACCCATGCGGTACATCACTTCGCCGCAAGCTTGCGCATCCTGTGCGGCAATGGCAACGGCCAGCAACAATACGGTGGTGGATAACTTTTTCATGGCATTCCTCCGTTTGTGGATGTTAAGGGTTGCCATCCGTGGCCCCGGCTTCCGCTCCGGATTCCGGTACTCTCGTATTCATTCCGGAATTCGCGCCGGCGATTACAGGCTCGGCCGTGATCGCGAAGAAAACCGGGGTGCTCCAACCCTGCCCCGACGATTCCAAGTCTATGCTGGATACTATCTTTTCGGGGTGCGGATTGGGCAGGCGCGGATTGTTGAACTCCATCTGCCGCAGCAAGCCTATCGACGTGAATGGGTCGCCCTCGACCCAACCGACCGGCGTCGGCCGGTCGCTCTCGGTCCAACCCTTGACCTCGCGTTGCGTGCGGATCGGCAGTACGGCCTGACTGCCATCGCGGTAGTGCAGGCGCACGTTCGCATAGACCCGCACGCGCGATTCGCCGGTGACTTCCGGCGCATAGAGCAGCACATGCAGAGCGGCGATCGGAACCGCGGGCGCCGGCAGGCCACGGCTCGCACCTAGCAAGTCAACTCGGTAGCGCGATCCCACGCTGATGCCGCCAGTGGAGTCGCGGCGCAATTCCAGCGCTCCACGCCAGTCGTAATCGATGCCGTCCAGACGCGCCAACCCGAACGGAACGTCGGCCATTGCAGGCATATTGGAGTTCATCACGTTGTTGAGCGCCGCGGGCGCGAGGTTGTAGGCGTCGCTCATGTCGAATTGCATGGGGCTGGCGGCTGCATCGCGCGCGGGCACCCAGTTTGGCCCGATCCAGCGTGCCACGGCGGGTGGCGGTGCCGGCTCCAGCGCCGTGGGCGGACCGGGATCGCGCTCGCGCAGACTTGCGCGCTCGCGCGCGTCGGCCACGCGCAGTATGGGCGGGCCGGCCTCGCGCGGAGACAGCAGCGCATTGTCGGCGCGCAGCGCTTCCAGGTTCTGCCGGCTTGCGGCCAGGTTCCACAGGCGCCACGGCGAGACCATGGAAGGCATGGTGTATGCAAGCAGGTGGCTATCGTCATCGCTGAACGCCAGCGCGTTGACCGTGGTCATCTGCGAAGCTTCGGTTTGCAATGGCGGCCCGATCGGCGTGAGATTGGAGGCGTCGTAGATCTGCACATGGCGGCCGAAAGCATGTGCGACCATGCGCCCGTCATGGCTGATGGCGAACGTCGCTGTCGCCTCGCCGTCGCGCATGCCGCTGACCAGACGTTCGTCCGGCGCACCCGGATCGAGTACCAGGCGGTCGCGTCCGGCGAGCAGGGGCTTGTCGCCGATTGCGAAAATGCCTATCGGGTAAATACCGGGCACATGGCGTCGTTCGACGATCTTGCTCGTCGTCAAATCCCACAAGCGCAGATCGGCATTGCCGGCTTGTGTGTCGTCGATATCGCGGGTGACCAGCCACAGGCGTTGCGAATCGGCAGTGAAGGCCGCCCAGATCACCGGCTGCGTGGGATCGTGCGGATAGACGCCGAGGGATTTCAGCGTGCGCGTGTCGAATACTTCCGTGGCACCGTCGGTTGGGCCGGTAGTCAGCAGGCGCGAGGCATCGGCCGACAATGTGAATCGCCGCAACGGTCCCTTGACCTCGACGTCGCCGCGATCCAGACGACGTCCGTCGGTCAGGTCGTAGAGCTGAATGCGCTCGCGCAAGCCATCGGGCCCGTTGTGATTGAAGCACAGCGCCGCGAGCCGCCCGTTGGCGTCGATCGCCATGTGTTGCGGCGTGTCGGGCAAGGCAATGACCGGAATGCGTGCCTTCAACGTGGCGGCGTCAAGGACATGCAAACCGGTGCGCGCGACGGCAACCAGGGTCTTGCCACGATCGGCCATCTCGGCAAACGTGATCGGAGGCGGCAGCGCAAGCCAAGGCGTGGCCTTGCGTCCGGTCACCGAGACGATGCGCAGGCGGTTGTAATCGATGTCGGGTACATGATCACCATCGGTGTAGAGGTTGCCCGGGGCCAGCAGCGCCGGCTCGGCGTCCAGCATGATTGACGCGGGCAAACGCCACAGCCGGACCTCACCGTCCATGCTGGCGCTGGCGAGCAGGCCCGCGCCGGGTGCTGCGCTGAGCCAATAGGGGCCGGCGCGTGCGCTGGACGGCGGGCTTGCGATCAAGCGCGTGGCTTGACCGAGCATCGGGCCTTGCTGCGGCAGATGCCAGATTTGCGCATCGCCGTTGCCGCCGGCGATCTGACCCGACACGACCAGCAGCCCGCTGCGATGGTCGATGTTCACGTGCGTGGCATCGAAATCCGACTGTATCTGTCCTGCGTGCAACTGCTCGCCACTGGCCACGTCATAGGCGTAGGCGGTGCCGTCGTTGCGTGTGGCCGCCAGCCAGGCGCCGTGTTCGCTGAACGAGAGCCAGCTTACGCGGCTGCCCTGTGGTCCGGGAATCTGGCGCACGGCAAGGGTGCGTGGATCGAGCAGAAAAATCTGTCCGTTGCTGGTGCCGAGTGCGAGTTGTCCGCCGACGGGATTTTCGGCCCAGGCGCTGAAAGATTCGTGTGACGGCAGCGGCACGACATGGGGTGTGTCGAGATGGTGCGGATCGAACAGGCGCAGTTCGTTCATGTTGCGGCCGAATTGCAGCGCAAAGCGCAGTTTCGGATCGAGCACCCACTCGCGTATGCTGTTGAACGTCTGTTCTGGAACCAATGCGGAAAGCGGGTGCCAGGGTTCCGCCTGCCACAATTGCACACGGTTCTGCGTGTCGTGTAGCAGCGCATGCCGGCCATCTTCGCTCCAGGTGATGCTGGCCGGATTGGCAAACGTTGGCGGTGCCACGATTGCCCGAGCATGATCCAGATCGATCAGCACGCCATCCGAGCTGCTGGGGTTGGGCAGGAATTCGAACCATTCGCCGAATACCAGCAGACGGTGATCGTCGACGAAGCGCGGCAGGATCGGCACCTGGTCCGCGTCGAGGTAATTGAGCAAGTCCAGGCGGCCGCGTTCGGTCAGCGTGGCGGTGTCGTACCAGCGCACCGAGAGATCGTTGAGCGTGACCGCCAGCAGACTGCCGTCGGGGCTCAGCGCGGTGGCCATCGGGCTGGCGTCGGGAATGATGAAGCGATCGATCAACGTGACGCCCTGGTGTTCGATCATGCCGATCTCGCGGCGTTCGACCCAGGCATCGGCGGTTTTTCCGGCGGATTGTTTTTCCTCGATGTTGTCGATCAGTGGCGCGAGCGCAGCGAAGCCGTTGCCGTCGCGCATCAGACGCAGCGCCGTGTCGCGGCGGCCGTCCCAGAGGCGTTCGCTGGAGATTGCAGCATTGTTTTCCGCAAGCAGCTTCTCGCGCTCGGCGTGTACGGCGTTTGCATTCGCGCGCCGCCATTGCGCGGTCGTTGTGGCGAGGCCGATCAACAGCGCCAACAATGCGAGCAGGGCAGTCGCCACGATTTTCGGCTCGCGTTGTGCCCAGCGCGCACTGCGCTGAAACGTATTGAGCGGTCGCGCATTGACCATGTAGCCGTTCTGGAAGCGCGTCAGGTCCTCGGCTAGTGCACCCGCGCTGGCGTAGCGCTGTGTGGCGTCGTAGGCCATGCACTTGAGCACGATCGCGTCCAGGTCGCGCGGCAATGCGGGAACGTAACGGCGCGGCGAGCGCAGCGAGCCTGCAACGACGAGCTTGAGCGTGGCCTGTGGCGATTCGGCGAGGAATGGTGGTTCGCCGGTAACAAGTTCGTAGAGAATCGCGCCCAGGCCCCAGATATCGGTGGCCGGAGTGATGCGTTGCGCACCGGCGGTGGCCTGCTCCGGCGCCATGTAGCTGGGCGTACCGGAGACTTCGTGATTGTCCGCCGCCAAGCCGGGTTCCAGCCGGCGTGCCAGACCGAAATCGGCCACGTGCGGCACGCCGTTTTCGTCCAGCAACACATTGGCCGGTTTCAGATCCAGATGCAGCACGCCGAGCCGGTGTGCGTAATCCACCGCTTCGGCGATGGTGCGTAACAACGTGGCCGCGCGCTGCGGCGCGAGTTTGCCCTCGCGCTTGACCACGGCGGCCAGACTTTCGCCGCGGATCAGGCGCATCGAAAAGAAATGCAGTTCCTCGGCCGATCCGACTTCGTAGATCGCGACGATGTTCGGATGCTGCATGCGCGCCGCGTTCTGCGCCTCGTCCACGAAACGCTGGACGAACTCGCGCGACGCCCACGGGCCGGCGGCGAGCAGCTTCACCGCCACTTCGCGATCCAGACTCTGCTGGCGCGCGCGATACACTACGCCCATGCCGCCTTCGCCGATGAGTTCCAGCAGTTCATAATCGCCGAGTTGGCGCTGCAACGGATCGGAAAGATCCAGCGCCAGCGCTTCCTCGGTCAACAGACTCAGCGATCCGTCGAGCGAAGAACCTGCGCCGACACGGCTGCCGAACGCCAGATCCGCGATCGCACCGGCATCCTGGCGCAAGCTGAGCAACGGATCCACGTTGAATATGGCGGTGGCGGCGGCCGGCATGCTCAGGTTCCGTGCAATATCGCGTGCAAGGCGGCGTTTTCCGCCGTCAGTTCCTCCGCGCTGGTGACGGTGTCGGCCAGTTCCTCGCCGACCAGTTCGCGGAAACGCTGGCGCAGGCGTTTGAGCGCCACCAGCAGGGCCAGCGGGCGCGTGCGCAGCGTCGGGGCGAGTTCGTCGAGGATGCCTGGTTGTGGATCATTGCCCAGATACCGCTCCAACGCCTCGTACAAATCCATGTGTCCGGTCTTGTTCGCTTCGCTGCGCAGGCGTTTGCGCGCGCGCGCCAGCACTTCCAGAGCAAAGCTGCGCTGGTACGCGGCTTCCGGTGAAGCTGAGTTGGTCGGCTCGTGGCGATAACGATCTTCCAGATCGGCGGGCGGTGCAAGATCGACCGCGGCGTTTTCCTCCGGCGTATCGCGCCAGTCGCCGGCCAGAAATGCATTCAGCTCGCCGAGCAGGAAGCGACGAAAATGGCCGTGCGCTGCGCCCGTCGCACTGCCGCGAAATTGCCGCAACAGGCGTTGCAGAAACGCGCCGGCGATGTCCTGCGCCAACGCTGGGGCATGGCCGCAGCGACGCAGATAGGCGTAGACCGGAAACCAGTAGCGCTGCGCCAGTTCCGCCAGCGCGTCGTGCGCGCCGGCTTCGGGCGAAGCCGCCAAGTGCATGACCACCGACCAGCGCGTGGTGGCGAAGCGGTCGTGAGAACGGTTGGATGCGATCATCATCGCGAGCATTCCAGGATGAGCCTGAAACTCCATTCCGCGATTACCGGCGAAGATTACAGCACGATTCGACCGGCGCCGCTTCCGCTTTACAAAATCCGCCCCAGGCTGTGGCGCAGCGCGCGCAATTCGGATTCCATTTCTGCCCGGTTTGTTGTGGTTTGCGCCAGCTCGTCGCGTACCAGTTCGCGCAGACGGTGGCGCATGCGGTGCACCGCTACCGCCAGAGTATTGCGGCGCAGGTGCAGGGCTTCGGCAACGCGCGTGTAGTCGGCTTCGTCTGGACGCTCGCCCAGAAATTCGCGCAACTGCTCGAACAGCGCGAGTTTGCCCGCGGCTTCGGCTTCCGCGCGCAGGCGGCGCATGGCGCTGTCGAGCTGGGCGGCGGCCCAACTGCGCTCGAACGCCAGTTCCGGCGTGTCGGCGGCGGCAATGCCGTCCAGCGTGTTGTTGTTCGTCGCGGTCTGGTCGAAGGAGTGGAAGCGGATATCGCCGCCGCGTTTTTTCGTACGTGCCTGCTCGTCGGCGTCGATCAGAAAGCGCTTGAGCGCGGTGAGCAGGAAGGCGCGAAAGCGCCCGCGTGCAGGGTCCGCGTCGGCGTGCCAGGCGTGTTCGATGAACTGGGTAAAAAAGGTCTGAGCCAGATCCTCGGCGCCATCGGTCGGATAGCCACGGTGGCGGATGTAATCCAGTACCGGCGGGCGGTACGTGCGGCACAACGTCTCCAGCGCACCGCGGGTGTCGCGCGCGTGCAGCACCATACTCCAGCGAGTGGTCTCGAAACGCACCGGCGTCCATCGCCTCCCCGTGCCGCGAACAGCGTGCGCCGATACTGCCACAGATGGCATGCGCATGGCATGTCGCTCAGCGCACGCGGAAACCGCGTGTCGAATTCTGCTGCGCGTAGCGGCTTTCGCGCACGCGGCGCAGCTGTGCCTCAAGCCGCTTTTCCTGCTCGCGCTCGGCAAACCAGTATGCGCGGTCGATCGGCGTGGTGTCGCCGGACGCATCGGCCGCGGTGCAGAAGCGGCAGAAGTCGGCGTATTCGTCCAGTTCGGCGCGAAACTTCGGCATCGCTGCGTCGACCAGGATGGCGTCGTCGAGCATGCCGATGCCGCACAGATGATTCGGAATCAAGCCGTCGGGTGCGTCCAGATAGTCGAGCAGGGCACGCAGATCGGCACGCAGCGCTGGATCCATGCTCCAGCGTTGATCGGCATCGGCGGCGCGCAACTCGCCGACGCGACGCACGCGCGTCTTGATGAAGGCCGATTCCTGACCTTTGGTGAGCGCGCGCAGCACGCGGCGTGCGGCGCCGGCAATCTGCTCGGCGGTGTACGGCGAATGATCCGGCGCCAGACGCGCGACCAGAGTGTTGAAGCGCTGCATGGATTCCGCGTCCAGTTCCAGCGCAGCGATGCCGACGGTGAACACACCGGAGCGCTCCGGGCGCAAGTCGGGGTTGCTGCACGAGCGGCGAAAATCGAAGGCGTAGGCAGGCATGATCGTGTTTCCCGGAAATACCGCGACGGCGGCGTTGCCATCAGGTTCGGCAAATGGCGCTGCCGATTACAAGGCGCCTAAAAAAGCCCCGCACCAGGCGGGGCGAATTCTCGACGTGGATGGGAATGGCGCGATCGGATTACTTGCTCGCGATCGTGGCGATGCCGTCCAGGTTGGCCGCGAACGGGCTGGCATGGTGTTCAAGGCATCTGCGTTCCGGCTGACGTTGAAGGCGGGTGCCTTCACTGGAGTAGATCGGGAAAAGTGGCGCACAGTTACGCGCGTCCGACGAACGGCGCACAAATTGTCGCGATTCGTGACAAACGGCATACAGCACGATTTGTGCCGCGTGTGACTTCCGGCTTAGCTGACCAGCGTGCCGATTTGTGCGCCCTGAATGATGCGCATCAGATCGCCCGCACGGCTCATGTCGTAGATGCGCAGCGGGATCTTGTGGTCGCGGCACAACGCAATCGCGGCGGTGTCCATCACGGCGAGTTTGCGTTCGATAACCTGGTCGTAAGTGAGTTGCTCGAAGCGTTGCGCGCTCTTGTCCTTCTTCGGATCGGCGCTGTACACGCCGTCGACCTTGGTCGCCTTGAGCAGCAGATCGGCGCCGATCTCGATCGCGCGCAGGGCCGCCGCCGAGTCGGTGGTGAAGAACGGATTGCCGGTGCCGGCGGCGAAGATCGCGATGCGGCCTTTTTCCAGATGCCGGATCGCGCGGCGGCGGATGAAGTCCTCGCACACATCGTGGATCGGAATCGCGCTCATCACGCGCGCG
>JAJXWU010000058.1 GCA_021781425.1 Pseudomonadota bacterium | reverse complement strand
GCTCGACACAGTACGGACGCTGCGCAAAGAAGACATTCTCGCCATCGTCAAGGCGCTGGCCGAGCTGCGCGACGGCCGCGGCGAAGTCGACGACATCGACAACCTCGGCAACCGGCGCGTGCGGTCGGTCGGCGAGTTGATGGAGAACCAGTTCCGCGTCGGTCTGCTGCGCATGGAGCGCGCGATCAAGGAACGCATGAGCGCAGTCGACATCGACACGGTCATGCCCCACGACCTGATTAACGCCAAGCCGGTGGCCGCGGCGGTGCGCGAGTTCTTCGGCTCGTCGCAGCTTTCGCAGTTCATGGACCAGACTAACCCGCTGTCGGAAGTTACGCACAAGCGGCGCATGTCGGCCCTCGGACCGGGCGGCCTGACGCGCGAGCGCGCAGGTTTCGAAGTGCGCGACGTGCATCCGACGCATTACGGCCGCATCTGCCCGATCGAAACGCCGGAAGGTCCGAATATCGGTCTGATCAATTCGCTCGCGACCTATGCGCGGGTCAATAAGTACGGGTTCATCGAGAGTCCGTACCGCCGCGTGCACAACAAGCACGTCACCGACGAGGTGGTCTACCTCTCGGCCATGGAAGAGGCGAAGTACACGATCGCCCAGGCCAATGCGACGATCGACAGCCGCGGACGCATCACCGACGAGCTGGTGTCCTGCCGCAAGCACGGCGACTTCGTGATGACGACGCCCGATCAGGTGGAGTTCATCGACGTGTCGCCGAAGCAGCTTGTGTCGGTCGCCGCGGCGCTCGTTCCGTTCCTCGAGAACGACGACGCCAACCGCGCGCTGATGGGTTCGAACATGCAGCGCCAGGCCGTTCCGCTGTTACGGCCGGAAGCGCCGCTGGTCGGCACCGGTCTCGAAGACGTCGTGGCACGTGACTCCGGGTCCGCCATCGCGGCGCGCCGGTCGGGGATCGTCGATCAGGTCGATGCCACCCGTATCGTCGTGCGTGCGACAGAAGAGGCCGATCCGACCAAGCCGGGCATCGACATCTATCGCCTTAAGAAGTTCCAACGCTCCAACCAGTCGACCTGCATCACGCAGACGCCGCTGGTGAAAGTGGGCAACTTGATCCAAAAAGGCGATATTATCGCCGACGGTCCGTCCACGCAGCTCGGCGAGTTGGCGCTCGGTAAGAATGCGCTCGTCGCCTTCATGCCATGGAACGGCTACAACTTCGAAGACTCCATCCTCATTTCCGAGCGCATCGTGCGCGACGACGTCTTCACCTCGATCCACATCGAGGAATTCGAGACGATGGCGCGCGATACCAAACTCGGTCCTGAGGAAATTACGCGCGACATCCCCAATGTCGGCGAAGAGAACCTCAAGAACCTCGACGAAGCCGGCATTGTCTACATCGGCGCAGAAGTGAACGCCGGCGATATTCTGGTGGGCAAGGTGACGCCGAAGGGCGAAACGCCTATGACGCCAGAAGAAAAACTGCTGCGCGCCATCTTCGGCGAGAAGGCGGCCGACGTACGCGACACGTCTTTGCGCGTTCCGCCGGGCGTCACCGGCACGATCGTCGAAGTCCGGGTCTTCAACCGGCACGGCGTCGACAAGGATCAGCGCGCGCTGGCCATCGAGCGCGCCGAAGAGGAACGGCTGGCCGAGGACCGCGACGACGAGCTCGCAATTCTTGAGCGCAATATTTTCGCGCGGCTGTCTGAAATCCTGCTGAACAAGACTGCAGCGGCGGGTCCGAAGGGCATGGCGCCGGACACGAAGATCACGCAGAGCGTGCTCGACGCGGTTCCGCGTCATCAATGGTGGCAGATCGGCCTGCGCAACGAAAAGGCGATGGCCGAGATCGAAGCGCTGCGCAAGCAGTATGACGAGTCCAAGCAGCGTCTCGACAAGCGCTTCGCCGACAAGGTGGAAAAGCTGCGCCGCGGCGACGAACTGGCGCCGGGCGTCATGAAGATGGTCAAGGTGTTCGTCGCGGTGAAGCGCAAGCTGCAGCCGGGCGACAAGATGGCTGGCCGCCATGGCAACAAGGGCGTCATCAGCCGCATTCTTCCGATCGAGGACATGCCTTACCTGGAAGACGGCACACAGGTCGACGTGGTGCTGAATCCGCTGGGCGTGCCTTCGCGCATGAACGTCGGGCAGATCCTGGAAACCCATCTGGGGTGGGCCTGCGCGGGTCTCGGCCGCAAGATTGGCGAGGCGCTCGACAAGGTGAAGCGCGACGGAAAATTCGAGGGACTACGCCGTTCGCTCAAGCATATCTACGGCAGCGACGAGCGGCTTAACGAACTCGACGAGCAAGGGCTCATCGAGCTCAGCGAAAACCTGCGCGCCGGCATCCCGGTGGCGACGCCGGTGTTCGATGGGGCCAAGGAAGCGGATATCGTCGAGATGCTGGATCAGGCGGGACTTACCCGGTCGGGTCAGGTGACGTTGTATGACGGCCGCACCGGCGAGGCGTTCCGCCGCGCGGTGACGGTGGGCTACATCTACATGCTCAAGCTGCATCACCTAGTCGACGACAAGATACATGCACGCTCGATCGGCCCATACAGCCTCGTCACCCAGCAGCCGTTGGGCGGCAAGGCGCAGTTCGGCGGCCAGCGCTTCGGCGAAATGGAAGTGTGGGCGCTGGAAGCGTATGGCGCCGCTTACACGCTGCAGGAAATTCTGACCGTGAAGTCAGACGACGTCGCAGGGCGCACCAAGGTGTACGAAGCCATCGTGCGCGGCGAAGACACGTTCGAAGCCGGCATTCCGGAAAGTTTCAACGTGTTGGTCAAGGAAATGCGTTCGCTCGGCCTGAACGTAGAGCTGGTGAACGGTTGATTATATGACCGGCTTGTCCGGCCATGACGAAAGTTGAAAGGAAAGCTCGTAATGAACCAAGAGCTGATGAATGTCTTCCAGACCGGCAAGGAGATTCCCACCTTCGACCGGATCAAGATTTCTCTGGCCAGCCCGGATCAGATCCTGCGCTGGAGCCATGGCGAGATCAAAAAGCCGGAAACGATTAACTACCGGACCTTTAAGCCGGAACGTGACGGGCTTTTCTGCGCCCGCATTTTCGGCCCAGTGAAGGACTATGAGTGCTTGTGCGGCAAGTACAAGCGGATGAAGTACAAGGGCATCGTCTGCGAGAAGTGCGGCGTCGAGGTGACCGTCTCCAAGGTCCGCCGCGAGCGGATGGGCCATATCGAGCTCGCCGCGCCGGTCGCGCACATCTGGTTCCTGAAGTCGCTGCCGAGCCGCATCGGCCTGCTGCTCGACATGCAGCTGAAGCAGCTGGAGCGCGTGCTCTACTTCGAGGCGTATATCGTCATCGAGCCGGGCCTGACGCCGCTGGAGAAGTAT
>JAJXWU010000237.1 GCA_021781425.1 Pseudomonadota bacterium | reverse complement strand
ACGCTGCGCGAGCCGCGCCTCGACTTGCCGTTGCTCGCCGCACTGATCCTGCTGGCGCTGATCGGCCTCGTCACCCTTTACAGCGCCAGCGATCTGGACAGGCACCTGGTGCTCAATCAGGCGCTGCGCTTCGCGCTCGGCGGCTTGTTCCTGCTGCTGCTCTCGCGCGTGCCGCCGAACGTGCTGCGCAATTGGACGCCGTGGCTGTATCTGGCGAGTCTGGCCCTGCTCGTGGCGGTGGCGCTGCACGGTCAGGGCCGGGGCGCGAACCGCTGGCTGAATCTGGGCGTGATGCGCTTCCAGCCTTCCGAACTGGTCAAGCTGACCCTACCCATGATGATCGCCTGGTACCTGCACGCGCGCGAATTGCCGCCGCGCTGGCTCACGCTCGGCACGGTCGCGGTGCTGATCATCGCGCCGGCACTGCTGATCGCCAAACAGCCGGATCTGGGCACCGCCTTGCTGGTGACCGCGAGCGGCGTGTTCGCGATCTTCCTCGCCGGACTCGCCTGGTGGCGTATCTTTGTCCTGCTCGGTGCGGCGGCCGCAGCAGCGCCGCTGCTGTGGCATTGGCATTTCCTGCACGAATACCAGCGCAATCGTCTGCGCATGTTCCTGAACCCGGAGGCCGATCCGCTCGGCAACGGCTGGCACATCATCCAGTCCGAGATCGCGGTCGGCTCCGGCGGACTATCGGGCAAGGGCTGGCACCACGGCACGCAATCGCGCCTGGAATTCCTGCCCGAGCACACCACCGACTTCGTGTTCGCGGTGTTCTCCGAGGAATGGGGCCTGATCGGCGTGGTCGTACTGCTGGCGCTGTACCTGTTCATCGTCGGCCGCGGCCTCGTGATCGCCGCGAACGCGCGCGACACCTATTCGCGCCTGCTTGCCGGTTCCATCAGCATGGCGTTTTTCGTCTACGTGATGGTCAACGGCGGCATGATCACCGGCCTTTTGCCCGTGGTCGGCGTGCCGTTGCCGCTGATCAGCTACGGCGGCACATCGGCGGTGTCGCTGCTGGCCGGTTTCGGCGTGCTGATGTCGATTCACGCGCACCGCAAGTTCATGTCCGGATGAAAACCGGCATGCTAAGCTTTCGCGCCATCGGCACCATCGGCGGCAGCATGCGGCGCGGATTCGCAGCTTTTTTTCTCTTTCTGTTCTGCGCGTCGCTGACAGCCTCCGCGTCGGCGCAGTCCGCCGCAGATCCCGGCGCGGCGGAAAAACAGTTCGCGCAGACGCTGGCGCGCGAACACGGCCTCGACGCAGCGGCGGTTCTGCAAACCCTGCACGGCGCGCGCTACCAGCAGAGCGTGATCGACACAATGACGCGTCCGGCCGAAGCCAGGCCGTGGAAGGATTACCGGCCAATCTTCGTCAATTCACGCCGCATCGCCGACGGCGCGGCTTTCCTCGACAGCAACCGCGCGCTGCTCGCGCGCATCGACAGCCAGTACGGCGTGCCGCCCGAACTTATCACCGCCATCATCGGCGTGGAGAGCAACTACGGCCGCACGCCGATGCGTTACCGCGTGCTCGACGCGCTGGTCACGCTGGCCTTCTACTACCCGCCGCGCCAGGATTATTTCCGATCCGAGCTCGCACAACTGCTGCTGCTGCGCTCGGCCGCGTTTCCCTACGCGCCGGACGAACTCATGGGCTCCTATGCGGGCGCGATGGGCTGGCCGCAATTCATGCCGTCAAGCGTGGCCAAGTACGCGCGCGACGGCGATGGCGACGGCAAGATCGATTTGTGGAACTCGCTACCCGACATCTGCGCCAGCATCGCCAATTATTTCGAGGCGTTCGGCTGGCAGACCGGCGCGCCGGTCGCGCTGCGCGCGAATGTCGCCGCCCATGCGCGCAGCATCGAACCGAAAGGGCTCGACCCGGTCTATCCGCTGCAACAGCTCGCCGAATGGGGTTACGCGACGGACGCCAAGCTCGATCCGGCGACGCCCGCGACGCTGCTCCGTCTGGATGGCGCCGACGGTCCCGAATTCTGGATCGTGTTCGGCAACTTCCAGGTCATCTCGCGCTACAACAAGAGCCCGCTGTATTCGATGGCGGTATATCAATTGAGCGAGGCCATTGCCGCCGCGGCGCGCACCCCATGAACCGCGGGTTTGGCCGCGCCGCAGTGGCGCTGGCGGCGCTCGCGCTCGGCGGTTGCTTGCATCGACACGCGACGCGCCCGTCACCGCCATCAGCGCAGACGTCCGCGCCGCCGGAATCCGGCACTCGCTACGCGCAGGCAAACGACTCAACGCCGACGCAGATCCCGGACATCAGCAGGATTCCCGAACCGGTGCCGCGCGCCGAGCCGCGTTCGGTGTACGGCAACAAATCCCCCTACACCGTGCTCGGCGAGACCTATCGCGTGCTGCCGAGCTGCAAGGGCTACGACGAGCGCGGTCTGGCTTCGTGGTACGGCAACAAGTTTCACGGCTACACCACCTCGGACTTCGAGAAATACGACATGTACGCCTACAGCGCGGCGAGCAAGGTGCTGCCGATCCCCTGCTACGTGCGCGTGACGAACCTGGAAAACGGCCGCAGCGCGATCGTGCGCGTGAACGACCGCGGCCCGTTCGTCGCCAACCGGATCATCGACCTGTCCTTCGTCGCCGCGATCAAGCTCGGCGTGTATCCCAAGGGCACGGCGATGGTCGAGGTGCGCGGCATCGATCCCGACCATCCGCAGCGCAGTGCGGAACCCGCACGCGCCGGCGCGGTCCCAGTCACGCCACGGAAAACGCCCAAACCCCTGCTATACCTGCAAGTCGGTGCGTTCGCGGATCCGGTCAATGCCGAGCGGGCGGCGGCGAAGGTACGCCGCGCGCACCTCGGCAACGTGCAGGTAGTGGATGCGCCAAACGGGAACCGGATCCTGCACCGCGTGCGCCTGGGGCCGCTGCGGGACGCCGCCGAGGCCGACGCGCTGGCGCCGAAGTTGCGCGCGCTGGGGTTGGGCGAAGTGAGAGTTTCCATAGATAATTGACAAGGCGATCCAGCGGGGATGGATCACATACCGAAAATCCAGATGGATCCAATGATGAAATTTCTGCACTATTTCGCATTTGCCGCATTGTTCGCGTTTTCCACCATGACCGCGCCACTGGCAGCAGCAACGCACAAGCACAAGAAAGTCGCGCAGCCAGCGCAACAGCCCGCACCCGTCGAACTGCCCACGCCGAATCCGGCACCGCGCCCGGCACCGGGCGCGCTTGACGTGCCCACACCGCCGCCGCCGACGCTGGATGCCAAGAGCTGGGTACTGATGGACTACGCGACCGGACAGATCCTCGCGCAGAACAACGCCGACGAACGCGTGGAACCGGCCTCGATCACGAAGATGATGACCGGCTACATCGTCTCGGCCGAACTGGCCGCCGGCAAGATCAAACTCGACGATCCGGTACTGGTCAGCGAACACGCTTGGCGCGCGGGCGGTGCCGGTACCGACGGCTCGACGACGTTCCTCAAGGTCAATTCGCAGGTACCGCTCAAGGATCTGCTCTACGGCATGATCATCCAGTCCGGCAACGACGCGGCGATCGCGCTGGCCGAGCACATCGCCGGTTCCGAGGACACGTTCGCCAGCCTGATGAACGAATACGCGACCAAGCTCGGCATGACCGGCACGCATTTCGTCAACGCCACCGGCCTGCCGGATCCGAACCACTATTCCACCGCGCACGACATTGCCGTGCTGGCGCGCCACGTGATCCACGACTATCCGAACGAATACAAGATCTACGCGATCAAGGAATTCGAGTGGAACGGAATCATCCAGCACAACCGCAACGCCCTGCTCTGGCGCGACGCCAGCGTGGATGGCCTGAAGACCGGCCACACCAAGGAGGCGGGATTCTGCCTGACCACTTCGGCCAAGCACGGCGACCAGCGCCTGATTGCGGTCGTCATGGGCACACCCACCGACAAGCAGCGCGCGGACGACAACCAGATCCTGCTCAACTACGGCTTTCGCTTCTTCGAGACCCACAAGCTGTACGACGCCGACAAGCCGCTGACGACGCCGGAATTGTGGAAGGGTGCGCAAAACACGTTGCCGCTCGGCGTCGCCGAGGATGTGCTCGTGACCCTGCCGCGCGGCCGCTACAACGACCTCAAGGCCAGCCTGAAACTGCCAGGACGCCTGATCGCCCCGTACAAGAAAGGCCAGCAGGTCGGCATGCTGGACGTGTCGTTGGATGGCAAAATATTGGTCGAACGTCCGCTCGTCGCGCTTGCAGACTCGCCCGAAGCCGGTTTCTTCGGACGCCTTTCCGACAGCATCTGGCTATGGTTCAAAGGCGACCAGAAAGTGGAAATTTCGTCCACGCCGAATACTCAATGAGATCGGCGGCATGACGGTTGTCTCATGAAATCCCTCGACGACATCGCACCGCAGAATCCGCAGCAGGGATTCCAGTTTCCCGGCGCCTTCGAGGTCACCGCGATGGGCAGGTCGGGCGCGGGACTGGAACGACGCGTGCCGGAGATCGTTGCGGGGCTCGGGCTGTCCATCATCGAAGGCAGCCTGCGCACGCGTCCGTCCGCGGAAGGCAATTACATCTCGGTCAGCGTGACCTTCACGTGTCCCTCGCGCGCAAAATACGACGCGGCGCACGCCGCACTGCGCGCCGATCCGGATATCCGCTGGACGCTTTGACGCCGTGCCGAACCTGCTCGTCCGCCGCTTTCCCGGCCTGTCGCCCTACGAACCGGTGTGGCGCGCGATGCAGGCGTTCACCGATGCGCGCAGCCTGGAAACGCCGGATGAGTTGTGGATGGTCGAGCACACGCCCGTATTTACGCTCGGCCAGGCCGGCAAGTGGGAACACGTGCTCAATCCGGGTTCCATCCCGGTACTGCCCGTCGACCGCGGCGGCCAGGTGACCTACCACGGTCCCGGCCAGATCGTGGCCTATCCGCTGATCGACCTGCGCCGTGCCGGCATCGGCGTGCGCGAGTACGTGCAGCGCATCGAGCAGGCGGTGATCGACACCCTGGCCGAATGGAACATCGTCGGAGCGCGCCGCGACGGCGCGCCGGGCGTCTATGTGAACGGCGCCAAGATCGCCGCGCTCGGCATCCGCGTGCGCCGCGGCTGCACGTTTCACGGCCTGGCCTTCAACGTGGCCATGGATCTGGAGCCCTTCCACCGTATCAATCCCTGCGGTTTTCAAGGCTTGCAGGTCACGCAAGTGCTAGACTTGGGCGGCCCGTCGCGGCTGGCCGACGTGGCAACCGCGCTGGTGGCCGAATTGGCGCGCCAGTTCGGGATGCAGGCGGAGCCGGCCGATCCCCTACTGACTTCCGGCGCTGGCGCGCGTTCCCCGCGCGGCGCTAACGTGACTGCATGAACTTGGAAAAAACCATACCGATTACTGTCCTCGCCGAACCTGCCAAGCTGCTCGGCGAGGACAAGATCGCGCGCAATCGCGCCGGCTTTGACACGGCGGCGCCGACGCTGCGCAAACCGGAGTGGATTCGCGTGCGCATTCCGCCGGGCAACGCGGTGGCACGCCTGAAGGCCAGGCTGCGTGCGAACCGGCTCGTCACCGTGTGCGAGGAGGCCTCGTGCCCGAACATCCACGAGTGCTTCGGCAAGGGTACGGCCACGTTCATGATCCTCGGCGAAGTGTGCACGCGACGTTGCTCGTTCTGCGACGTCGCCCACGGCCGGCCCAAACCACCGGATGCGGACGAGCCACGGCACCTGGCCGAGACCATCCGCGACATGGGCTTGCGCTACGTCGTCGTCACCTCGGTCGACCGCGACGACCTGCGCGACGGCGGCGCGGCGCATTTCGCCGCCAGCATCCGCGAAGTGCGCGCGGCAAACCCCGGCATCCGCATCGAGATTCTCACCCCGGATTTCCGCGGCAAGGGCCGCATGGAACGCGCACTCGAAACGCTCGCCGTGAATCCACCCGATGTGTTCAACCACAATCTCGAAACCGTGCGCGAGTTGTATCCGAACGTGCGTCCGGGCGCCGATTACGACTGGTCGCTGACCCTGCTGCAGCGCTTCAAGGCGCAGCACCCGCAGATCCCGACCAAGTCCGGCATCATGTTGGGCCTGGGCGAAACGCCCGAGCAAGTGCATGGCGCCTTGAACGATTTGCGTGCGCACGCGGTCGATATGGTCACGATCGGACAATACCTGCAACCCACGCCGCATCATCACCCGGTGCTGCGTTACTGGACGCCCGCGGAATTCGACGCGCTGGCGGACTACGGCCAGCGCCTCGGCTTTCAGCACGTCGCCTCCGGGCCGCTCGTGCGCAGTTCGTATCACGCCGATCGCATGGCCCACGAGGCCGGTTATGTCGAAGTCGCCTGACACTCTTGGATAAGACCGTTATGTGGAAAAAACCCGCCCTCCGCCACATGGCCTGGATCGCGCTCGCGTTCGCTGCCGTCGCCACCGCCAAACCGGTGCCCACGCCGCGCGACGTAGTGCTCAAGCCGACGTCCGAGCAGGCGCAGGCGGCGCTGCTGGCCACGCGCTTCCTGACCCGCTTCCACTACAAGGCCGAACCGCTCGACGCGGCAATGTCGCGGAAGATCTTCGACCGCTATTTCGATTCGCTCGACGGCGACCGCCTGTTCTTCCTGCAATCCGACGTCGACCGTTTCGCGGCGGATCGCGACAAGCTCGGCGACGACATCTACGACGAGAACCTGTCGGTGCCGTACGCGATCTTCAATCTGTACGAGCAGCGCGTGACCGAACGCACCGC
This sequence comes from Pseudomonadota bacterium, assembly GCA_021781425.1. Lineage (GTDB taxonomy): Bacteria > Pseudomonadota > Gammaproteobacteria > Xanthomonadales > Rhodanobacteraceae > Rudaea. The sequence goes on along the minus strand of JAJXWU010000237.1, from coordinate 7,032 downwards.
CTATGCGCGCAGCCTGCTCAAGAAGGGTTTCGATTTCGACAAGGACGAAACCTACACCTACCAGCGCGAGCACGCGCCGTGGGCGAAGACCACCGCCGAGCTCGACGACCTGTGGCGCAAGCGCGTGAAGAACGACTGGCTGCGCCTGAAGCTGGCCGGTTCGGACGACACCAAGATCCGCGCGACGCTGGACAAGCGTTACGCAACCTACCTCGAGCGCATGCGCCAGCTCACCAGCGAAGACGTGTTCCAGACCTTCATGAACGCGTATGCGATGTCGATCGATCCGCACACGAATTACCTTGGCCCGCGTGCCAGCGAGAATTTCGACATCGCCATGAAACTGTCGCTGGAAGGCATCGGCGCGGTCCTGCAGCGCGACGACGACTACACCGCGATCCGCGAGATCGTGCCCGGGGGACCCGCCGCCTTGTCGGGCAAGTTCAAAGTCGGCGACCGCATCGTCGGCGTCGGCCAGGGCGCGAGCGGCGCGATCACCGACGTGGTCGGTTGGCGCCTGGATGATGTGGTGGATCTGATCCGCGGCGCGAAAGACACCACTGTGCGCCTGGAGGTGCTGCCCGCCGACGCCGGCCAGGACGGCACGCACGAATTGATCGCGCTGGTGCGCAAGAAGGTCAACATCGAGGAACAGGCGGCAAAGAGTTCGGTGATCCAGATCAAGGACGGCGACGCCACGCGCCGCATCGGCGTGATCACGCTGCCGACGTTCTACGAGGATTTCGACGCGCGCCGGCGCGGCGACAAGAATTACCGCAGCGCCACGCGCGACGTCGCCAGGCTGCTCGACGGCCTGAAGGCGCAGCACGTCGACGCGGTGCTGATGGACTTGCGCAACAACGGCGGCGGTTCGCTATCGGAAGCCATCGACCTGTCCGGCCTGTTCGTCGGCAAGGGTCCGGTCGTGCAGGTGCGCAATACTGACGGCCACGTCGAAGTCGGCCGCAACACGCGCGAGGCGATGGCCTGGAGCGGCCCGTTCGCCGTGCTGGTCAACCGCAATTCGGCTTCTGCATCGGAAATCTTCGCCGGCGCGATCCAGGATTACGGCCGCGGCTTGATCATCGGCGAACAGACCTATGGCAAGGGCACGGTGCAGAATCTGGTCGACCTCGACCAGATGTCGCAGAGCGAGAAACCGACGTTCGGCGAATTGAAGATGACGATCCAGCAATTCTTCCGCGTCGACGGCGCATCGACTCAACTCAAGGGCGTCACGCCCGACATCGCGTTTCCGGTCACCGGCGATTTCGCCCAGAACGGCGAGTCGACCAACAAGAATGCGCTGCCGTGGGCGTCGATCGCCGCAGCCGATTACACGCCGACGTCGGACTTGAAACCGATCCTGCCGATGCTCACGTCCATGCACGACGCGCGCGTGGCCAAGGAAAAGCCGTGGCTCGCCTACGAGGCGGATGTGGCCGACGCGCGCAAGATGCGCGCGGAGACCAGCATCTCTCTGAACGAGAAGGCGCGTCGCGCCGAGCGCGATGAGCAGGAAAAAACGCGCATCGAGCGGCATCCGGATCTTGCCCCAAGCTCCCGCGGCAAGGGCTCGACCTCCGCCACCAAGACCCCTGACCTGAACTATTTTTCCGCGGCGCATGCGGCGGCACTCGACAAGTTAGATGAGGATGCCATCAACCAGTCGATCCCCGGCATGCCGCTCAATCCGCACGTGACGCCGCGGAAGCCCGCCGCAGCTCCCGCAGCTCCAGATGAGGACGACGGTCTGCAACCCGACGAGCGCAGCATCAAGACCGATCTGGCCGACGAAAAAGCGCGCAAGGCGGAAAAGGACGTGGTCCTGCACGAGGCCGCGAACATTCTCGCCGACGAAGTCAACCTGTTGCGCAGCGATACCCAGCTCGCTGCGCGCGTGCTGCCGCACCCGGCGATCGAGAAACCGATCGATTGATTTCCCACTCATCCTGAGCGTAGGCGCGCAGCACCGAAGTCGAAGGATGGTGAGCGTTTCGACGTAGCTCGCTGCGCGAGCTACGCTCAACGCGAACGGATTCTGTAGCGTTCTTTCAGCATCGCAAAAACCGCGCGCAGTCCCTGCGCCTCGCCGCCCTTTGGACGACCCGGGCGGTCAGTGTCGTTCCACGCGTATACGTCCACATGCATCCAGGCTTGCGCGTCAGGCACGAAATGCTGCAGGTACAGCGCCGCAGTAATCGCGCCGGCGTGGCGTGACGGCCCCGCATTGGCGATGTCGGCGATGGACGATTCGAGCAGACGCGCATACGGCCGCCACAAGGGCAGGCGCCAGAGCGGGTCGGCCTCGCGTTCGCCGGCATCGAGCGCGGCTTGCGCAAGATCGTCACGGTTGGCGAACAGTGCCGGCAGTTCCGGCCCCAGCGCCACGCGCGCGGCGCCCGTGAGCGTGGCGAAATCCAAGATCAAATCCGGTTTCTTCTCGACCGCGTAGGCCAGCGCATCGCACAGGATCAGGCGTCCTTCTGCATCGGTGTTGTCCACTTCCACGGTAACGCCGGCGCGCGTGCGGATGACTTCGCCGGGACGGTAGGCCTCGCCCGAAACCGCATTTTCCACCGCCGGGATCAGCACGGTCAGGCGCACCGGCAATTTCGCCTGCATGACCAGATCGGCCAGCGCGATGGCGTGCGCCGCGCCGCCCATGTCCTTTTTCATCCAGCGCATGCCATCGCTGGTTTTCAGATCCAGCCCGCCAGTGTCGAAACACACGCCCTTGCCGACCAGTACCAGGTGCGGCGCACGCGCATCGCCCCAGGTCAGTTCGGCCAGCCGCGGTTCGCGATGACTGCCGCGGCCGACGGCATGGATCGTCGGGAAGTTCGCCTTGAGCAGTGCCGCACCCGCCCACTCGCGGAACTTGGCGCGGTGCCGGCGTCCCAGCGCCGCCACCTCCGCCGTTAATTCGGCCGGGCCCAGATCCTGGGTCGGCGTGTTGACTAGATCGCGCACGCGCGCGATGCCATCGAGCAGGGGCGCGACGCGGCGCAGGGTGCCGGCGTCGACGAGCAGGTTGGCCGGCGTCCGCGCGGCCTTGCGGTAGCGTGCGAACCGGTATGCGCCCAAACCCCAGCCGAGCGCCGAGCGCAGCGGATCGAGCTCCTGGTCCATGCCGGTCAGCCGGTAATCGCCGACCGGCAAGGTGTTCGGCAAAGCAGACAAAGCATGCACGTCGTTGCGCTGTGCGACACCCGCCAGCACGGCGCGCAGCTGCCCGTTTGCGTCGGGCAGTGGACAGAACGTACCGGGATCGGCACGAAATCCGCTCGCCTCGACCCAGTGCTGCGCGTTGCCGTCCAAACGACGCGCGGCCTTTTGCAAGTTCGCCGCATCCACAGCAATCAGGTCAATGCCCCGGCGGCTGGCGGAAATCAGTCCATGCATTGTTGTTCCCTCAAGATGTCGCCGGTTCAACGTGTTAAGTCGACAAGTTGCGACGTTACATCCGATAAAGCATGGACTATGCCAACGCAGAAACCGCGGCAGCCGGGAAAGACGGTCGCAGCAACCGGTCGACCAACTCGTGCAGATTGCTCACGCTGATGTGCGGCGGCTCGGCGCCGGACCACGCAGCGCCATTGCGATTGACCCACGCGCTGCGCATGCCAGCCGCATGCGCGCCGGCGACATCCAGTTCCGCGTCATCACCCACGTGCAGTACGGCATGCGTGGGCAAGCCCAGAGCGTCGCAGGCCGCGTGGAAAATCGCCGGTGCCGGCTTGCCGACACCGCATTCGCGCGCGCTCACGCTGAAACGGAAGAAACGGTCGAGTCCGATGCGGCGCAGATCCGCGTTGCCATTGCTCAGCGACACTAGCGGGTAATGCGCCGCCAACCGTTCAAGCGCCGGCAGCGCGTCGGCATAGCACTCCACCTCGTTGCGCGCGGCATAGTACTCGGCGAACGCGGCGTCCACCTGCGCTGACGTGTAGCCGTGCGGGATCAGCGCCCGCTCGAGCGACAGGCAACGCTGCGCGGTGAAATCGTGGGACAGATGCGGATTCTCCGCGGCCACGCGCTCGCGCAAGGCGCGCATCGTTGCGACCGGATACGCCGCCGCCGCGCGCGGGCAATGGATTTTCAGCCACGCATCGAGGCGTTCCTCGGCGCGTGCGATGACCGGTGCTATCGGCCACAACGTATCGTCGAGATCCAGCGTGATCGCGGCGATGTTCACGTCAGTGGCCGGTATCCTCGGGCGGATCGGCCGGCTTTTGCTGCTTGACGGCCGCCGCACGCGCGGCACGGTCCACCGCCTCGGCGGTCCGCTCGGACGTCGGCGCGATGCGCTGCAGCGCCTGCGCCGTGGCGCGCGGCGCCGATACCGGCGTTTCGCCGCTCGCCGCCGCAACCGTCGCGGGTTGTGGCGGACGCACCAGCGCGTCGATGAAGGCCACGCGTTCGTCCTGTTTGGCCGGCAGTCCCGGCGCATCGGCGCAGGGCACCAGATCCTGTTGGCGCAGGACCGCCTTGCCGGCGTTGCTGCTGGCGAAGGCGAGGAATTTCGCAACCTCGTCGTGATTCGGATCGTCGTCGCGCGAGGCGAGGTAAATCGCCGAATACAGCGGATAGGTGCCGTCCGCGATCGTCGCCGTGGAGGCGTGTACGCCCTCCACACTCAGCATCTTCACTTTCGGGTTGCGCGCCACGCCCGAGAGCGTGCTCATGCCCAGGCCGTTCGCGTTCAGGGCGATGTCCTCCTCGAGCTTTTCCGTGTTCACGTACATGCGCGAGACGGACACGTCCTGGTCGCCGTAGTGGAACAACAGCAGGCGCGTGGAATATTCCACGCCGTCCAGCGGCGCGGCCACGCCGTCGAGATTGATCGGCGCATCGTTGCCGCCCAGTTCCTTCCAGTTGGTGACCCGGCCCAGATACACGTCATGCAGCTGCTTGAGCGTGATGTTGCCGATCGGATTGGACAGCGACACGATCGGCACCAGCGCATCCCAGGCCACGGGATAGAAATTGGTGCCCTGCTCCTCGGCCCGGCCCGGCATGGCCGCGCGTGCGCTCGCGGCGATGTCGGCCGTGCCGGCGTGCACCGCGTCGAGCCCCGAAATCGTGCTGAACGGCTGCAGCGTCACATGTCCATCGCCGGCCTTCTCGAAAGCTTTGACCAGGGCCTCGTAATCGCGCATGGTCGAATGATCGCCGCGCAGGACAATGCTGTCGGCTGCGGGAACCGCTTTCGATTTGGCCTTCGCGGACGCGTGATGCTTGACCGGAGCGGCGGCGAATGTCAGGCCGCAGGCGAACAATACTGTTAGTGGCCCGAGACGGCGGGCGATGGAGCGAATCGTCACGATCTCACCTCTGCGGATGCGAGCCACACCGCAGGTTGGCGGCGTGGCGTCCCTGCAGATTATAGTGCCGTAACACTCAGCGAAGCGGGACAAAAAGCGCATTCCGTCCGCGCACCACCGACAACAGCACCCGGCGCGGATAGTGCGCGAGCAATCCGCGCAGATCGTTCAAGCCGGCGACGTCGACCTGATCGACGCCGACGATCAAGTCGCCAGGCTTGAGGCCATTGTCCTGCGCGCGGCTGCCGCCAGCCACGCGATCCACGCGCACGCCGGCGAGACCGTCGCGGCGCGCATTCGGATCTACTTCGGACAACTGTGCTCCGCGCAGGCGCGCATCAACCTTGCCGCCTTCGGCGCTGGCAAGCTTATCCGCATCGAGTCGGGTTTCCGCATGCATCGTCTTGCCGTCGCGCAACAGGTCCAGTCGCACCGTCGATCCCACCGGCAAGATGCCCTGCGCATTCACAAGGTCACCGGCACCGCGCACCGGCTTGCCGTCGACGGAGGTCACTACATCGCCCGGTGCAACGCCGGCTGCAGCCGCAGGCGAGCCACGGCGCACGCGCGTGACCAACGCACCGGAACCGGCGTTCACGCCGAGCGCCGCGGCAATGTCGGGCGTGATGTCCTGCGCCGAAATCCCCAACGAGCCGTGCGCGACGGTACCGGTGGCGATGAGTTGGCGCATGACCTGGCCGGCCAGGTTCGACGGGATTGCGAATCCGATACCGACATTGCCGCCCGACGGCGAATAGATCGCCGAATTGATGCCGACCAGTTCTCCACGCAAATTGACCAGAGCGCCGCCGGAATTGCCCGGATTGATCGACGCATCGGTCTGGATGAAGTTCTGGTAACCCAGGCCGCGCAGACCGCTGCGATTGAGCGCCGAGACGATGCCGGAGGTGACGGTCTGGCCGATTCCGAACGGATCGCCCAGCGCAACGACGAAATCGCCCACGCGCAACCGGCTGGAATCGGCCAGCGGCAGGGCGCTGAGGTTTTCCGCCGGAATGCGGATTACGGCGATGTCGGTATCCGAATCGGTGCCGACCACGTGCGCCTTGAGTGTGCGTCCGTCGTGCAGGGTAACGGCAATGTCGTCGGCGCCGGCGATGACGTGGTTGTTGGTCAGCACGTAGCCTTTGGCCGCATCGATGATGACGCCCGAACCCAAGGATTGCTCGATGCGCTCGCGCGGCATGTCGGGCATGCCGAAGAACTGGCGGAAGAACGGGTCCTCCATCAGCGGGTTGCGCACACGCACACGGGTCTTGGAATTGATGTTGACCACCGCCGGCATGACCTGGGCCAGCATCGGCGCGAGCGAAGGCAGCGGCTGGCCGTCGACCGCCACGGGCAGAGTGCCCGCATGGCCCGCGGACGGGCGCAACAGGAACGGCAGCATGGCCGTCAGAAGCAGGGGCAGCGCAAATCCGGCGCGCAGAAAGCGGATCCGCAAGTACAGGGTCGGCATTTCGTCCTCATGTTTTGTAGAACGGGAGGCACAACAGACCATTTTTTTGCGCATCGGTTTCCGGCGACGTACCAGCGCTAAACCCGGTTTCCGGTACTCACGGCCTGCGCGGTCACAAGTTCGCGTTCGTAGCCAAGATGCACACGCAATCGATTGAAAAACCGTACGAAAAAAAATCTTTTGACATTGCCTTTTGTATGGCGTACTTTTCCTGCGTCGGACACA
>JAJXWU010000263.1 GCA_021781425.1 Pseudomonadota bacterium | reverse complement strand
ATACATGTATGACATCGAACGAGACGCGCCCATGCCCGCCACCGAAATCCGCATCAATGCCCGCCTGACCGGCACCGACGCGCGCCGCTTCGCCGAACTGCAAAAGCGCGAAGGCCTGTCGGCTTCAGATCTGCTGCGCGAGGCGCTGCGCGAATACCACGCCACGCGCCATCGCCCACGTGCGGACGCTGCGAAGCTGCTCGCAGCATCCGGCTTTGTCGGCGGTGGCAGCGGCCCCGTCGATCTGTCCACGCGCTACAAGGAATATCTGACCGGCGCGCTGGAGCACAAACACCCGCTGCGCGTGCAGGAAAAATGATCCTGGCCGACTCCGGATTCTGGATCGCGCTCGGCAATCGCCGCGACCGCCATCACGCCGCGGCGAAGACGGCGCTGGAGCGCTGGTCAAAGGAAGGCTTCGTCAGCACCTGGCCCGTTTTGACCGAAGTCACTCACCTGCTCGCCGCAGGCGCGAGCGTGACGCAGGCGCTGGCCTTCGTCGATTCCATCGCGCTTGGCGTTTGCGCGATTCCCGCGCCACCCGACGATGCGCTGCTGCGCGCACATGCCCTGATGCAGCGCTACCGCGATCTGCCGATGGATCTGGCCGATGCCTCGCTCGTCATCCTTGCCGAGGAAACCGGTGAAGGAAGAATCCTGTCGACCGACCTGCGCGATTTCCAGGGCTACCGCTGGAAGAACACGCAGCCGTTCACGAATGTGTTGATCCCCGGCTGACGCTACGCCTCATCCTGTTCACCATTCACGCACGACTCAACAACGCCGCGACACGCACCGGTCGCTGCTGCAACACACGTCGATCACGCTGGACGACGAAGACGGGCCCACGCGCCTCGCGCGGCGGGCGCGCAACTGGATTGCCAGGGTGGAGTTCAGGACGTCATCTTGAAAACCTGCCGCATAAAATTTTTCGTGCATCGGTAGAAACGCCAGATAAAAAAAGCCCCGCATCGCTGCGGGGCTTTTGGTGTTGCGCATTGTCCTTCGACTTCGCCGCTGCGCGGCTACGCTCAGGACGAACGGGGGATGGATCAAAAATCCATGCCGCCGCCCATGCCGCCCATGCCGCCGCCGCCACCGGCGCCGTGGTTGTGCTCTTCCTTCTTCGGCGCTTCGGCAACCATCGCCTCGGTGGTGATCATGAGGCCGGCGATCGACGCCGCGTTTTGCAGCGCGGTACGGGTGACCTTGGTCGGATCCAGAATGCCGAACTCGACCATGTCGCCGTACTCGCCATTCGCGGCGTTGTAGCCGTGATTGCCCTTACTGCCGGCAACCTTGTTCAGCACCACGCTCGGCTCTTCGCCGGCGTTGGCGACGATCTCGCGCAGCGGCGCTTCCATGGCGCGCTTGGCGATCAGGATGCCGTGGTTCTGGTCTTCGTTGTCGCCCTTGAGCTTCTTGATCGCGTCCAGTGCGCGGATCAGCGCCACGCCACCGCCCGGCACCACGCCTTCTTCCACCGCCGCACGCGTGGCGTGCAGGGCGTCTTCGACGCGCGCCTTCTTTTCCTTCATCTCGACTTCGGTCGCGGCGCCGACCTTGATCACCGCCACGCCGCCGGCGAGCTTGGCCACGCGCTCTTGCAGTTTCTCGCGATCGTAGTCGCTGGAGGTCTCCTCGATCTGCGCCTTGATCTGCTCGATGCGGGCCTTGATGTTCTTGGCTTCGCCATGGCCGTCGATGATGGTGGAATTTTCCTTGGACACCTGCACCTTCTTGGCGCGGCCCAGATCCTTGATCGTGGCCTTCTCCAGCGACAGACCGACTTCCTCGGAAATGACTTGACCGCCGGTGAGGACGGCCATGTCTTCAAGCATCGCCTTGCGACGATCGCCGAAGCCCGGTGCCTTCACCGCGCATACCTTGACGATGCCGCGGATGGTGTTGACGACGAGAGTCGCCAGCGCTTCGCCTTCGACTTCTTCCGCCACGATCAGCAGCGGCTTGCCGGCCTTGGCCACGCCTTCGAGGATCGGCAGCAGCTCGCGCACATTGGCGATCTTCTTGTCGTGCAGCAGGATGTACGGATCTTCAAGGTCCGACTGCATCGACTGCTGGTTGTTGATGAAGTAGGGCGACAGATAACCGCGGTCGAACTGCATGCCTTCGACGACATCGAGTTCGTTGTCCAGGCCAGAACCATCTTCAACCGTAATCACGCCTTCCTTGCCGACCTTGTCCATCGCCTTGGCGATGAGGTCGCCGATGTCGAAATCGGAGTTCGCCGAGATCGCGCCGACCTGGGCGATTTCCTTGCTCGTCGAGCAGGGCTTGGACAGATTCTTCAGCTCCGCCACGGCCCCTTGCACGGCCTTGTCGATGCCGCGCTTGAGATCCATGGGGTTCATGCCCGCGGCGACGGCCTTGAGGCCCTCGCGGATCAGCGCCTGCGCCAGCACGGTCGCGGTGGTGGTGCCGTCGCCGGCGACATCGGAAGTCTTGGAGGCGACTTCCTTGACCATCTGTGCGCCCATGTTCTCGAACTTGTCGGCGAGCTCGATCTCCTTGGCGACGGACACGCCGTCCTTGGTGATCGTCGGCGCACCGAAGCTCTTGTCGAGCACCACGTTGCGGCCCTTGGGACCCAGCGTCGCCTTGACGGCGTTCGCCAGCACGTTCACGCCGCGCAGCATGCGCGCGCGCGCGTCTTCAGAAAAACGGATTTCTTTGGCAGCCATGGAAATTTCCTCGAAATAGAATTTTGTATTGTTACGAATAGCGAAAAGCGAGCGGGCGAAGTCCAGACTAGGCGCGCGCCGGTGAGCAATCCGGAGTTGACATTGTGGTCAATGAGGAATTGCGAACCCGGCGCAGCAACGACGTCTGGGCGAGCGCCGCGACGCTTATCATTCAATGACGGCCATCAAGTCTTCCTCGCGCATCACGAGGAGTTCCTGGCCATCGACCTTGACCTCGGTGCCGGAGTACTTGCCGAACAGCACCTTTTCGCCGGCCTTGACGCCCACCGGGCGCACCTTGCCGTCTTCGAGGATCTTGCCGGAGCCGACGGCGACGACTTCGCCCTTGATCGGCTTTTCGGTCGCGGTGTCGGGAATGACGATGCCCCCGGCCGACTTGGTTTCGGCTTCCAGGCGCTTGATGATGACGCGGTCGTGCAACGGACGCAGTTTCATGGTATCCCTCAACTGGTTGATTTATAACGATTCGATTGCGATTGCTAGCACTCCATCGCAATGAGTGCCAATTTTAGCGGCACGCGTCCTCCCTGAAAAGAGGGCGAGCCGGGGACTGCCTAGATGGGCGCCATCGGGCAGGTTTCAAGAGTCGCCGCTGCGGCAGATAATCCAAACATGAATGCCATCGTGGTCTTTTGCACCTGCCCGGACGAAGCCAGCGCCTCGCGCCTCGCGCAAATCCTGGTCGAAGAGCGCCTGGCCGCCTGCGTCAATCGCATGCCCGGCATGACCTCGACCTATCGCTGGAAAGGCGCAATCCACAACGATGGTGAGGTGTTGTTGCTGATCAAATCGGTACGCGATCGCTTCGAGGCACTGCGCGCACGCATCGTGACGCTGCATCCGCATGAACTGCCGGAAGTAATCGCGGTCGACATCGCCTCGGGTCATGCGCCGTATCTTGACTGGATCGCCGCGCAAACCGCGTCGGATGCAAGTTCGCGCTGACTGTTCCGGTCGCCTCCGACACACACAACCTGCGACAATTGCCGCATGAAGAAACTCATTCTGCTGTTTTTCGCCTTGTTCGCCTGGGCCGGAATCGCCCACGCCGAAGATCAGGACAACCTGCTGCCCGTGGATCAGGCCTTCCGCGTCGAAGCGACGGCGCCGGACCGGCAAACGGCGACTCTGAAATTCACCATCGCCGACGACTATTACCTGTATCGCGGCCGGATCAGCACAAAATCTGCCGATGCCACGACCGTGCTCGGCACGCTGGACCTGCCTGCCGGCGAGAAAAAGCACGACGAGTTTCTCGGCGATGTCGAGGTCTACCATCACGGCTTCACTGCGACCCAGCACCTGAGTGTGCCGGCGGATGCGGATCACGCGACGATCGAGCTGCGCTACCAGGGCTGTCATCAGGTCGATCCGAAAATCTGCTTCCCGCCGCAGAAGAAGATCCTCACCGTCGCGCTGCCCGCCGCAAATCCTGCCGCGGCATCGCTGAGCACAGCGCTCGGCGCGGCTACCGGTGAATCGTCCGAGTCGCCGTTGATCGGTGGCAACCGGCCGCTGCCCGCGGAACAGGCGTTCAAGTTCGAGGCCATCGCCACCGGGCCGGATCAGATCCTGGCGCGATTCACCATGCCCAAGGGCTATTACCTGTATCGCGACAAGACGAGTTTCCACGTCCCCGCCGGCAGCAGCACAACACCGCAAGCGCCGGAATTTCCGCCCGGTGCGCAACACACCGACGCGAATTTCGGGCATACCACTGTGTATTTCGATCAGGTCGAGATTCCGGTCCCGTTGTCGCGCACGGACACGACCGCGCATACGCTCGCACTGACCGCGAATTTCCAGGGCTGCAAGGAAGGCAGCGTGTGTTATCCGATGATGGCGCGCACGATCGACGTGTCGCTGCCGGCGTGGAGCGGTGCGGCTTCGTCCGCCACATCCGCACCGGCATCCGCCGCGCCGGCGAATTCCGACAGCAGCTTCCGGCACGCGCTGAACGGTTCGCTGTGGCTCGTATTCGGCGTGTTTTTCCTCGCCGGCTTCGGCCTCGCGTTCACACCGTGCGTGTTCCCGATGATTCCGATTCTCTCGGGCATCATCGCCGGCGCCGGCGAGAACATCTCCACGCGACGCGCCGTGGTGCTGTCGCTGGTCTATATTCTGGCCAACGCGGTGATCTTCACCATTGCCGGCGTCGTCGCGGGACTTGCCGGGCACAATCTGCAGGCCGCGTTCCAGACGCCGTGGATCTTGTGGAGCTTCGCCGGCCTGTTCGTGCTGCTCGCATTGTCGATGTTCGGTTTCTACGAATTGCAGTTGCCGGGTTCGTGGCAATCGAAGATCGCGAACGTCAGCAACAAGCAATCCGGCGGCTCACTCGCCGGTGTCGCGATCATGGGCGCGCTGTCGGCGCTCATCGTCGGGCCGTGCGTGACGCCGCCGCTTGCGGTGGCGGTGCTCTATATCGCGCAGAAGCACGATGCAGTGCTTGGCGGTTTCGCCTTGTTCACGCTCGCGCTGGGCATGGGCGCGCCGCTGGTGGTGTTCGGCGCCAGCGCCGGCAAACTGTTGCCGCGCGCGGGCGCGTGGATGGACGCGGTCAAGGCGGTGTTCGGTGTGACCTTCCTCGCGCTCGCGATCTGGATGCTGTCGCGCGTTCTGGATGCGCCCTGGATCATGTTGCTGTCCGGCCTGCTCGCCATCGCCTGCGCCGTGTATCTGGGTGCGCTCGAACGTCTGGCCGACAACGCCTCCGGCTGGAAGAAGCTGTGGAAGGCGCTCGGCGTTGTCCTGCTGATCGGCGGCGCGGCGGAATTGATCGGCACGGCGGCAGGCTCGAACGATCTGCTGCAACCGCTGCGTGGCGTAGGCAGCAGCGGCGCGGCAGTCGCGGAATCTTCCGCACGCGGGCTGGCATTTCGTCGGGTCAAATCGCTGGCCGATGTGGAGCAGGCGCTGGCCGCGGCGAAATCCGCCGGGCAACCCGTGATGCTGGATTTCTACGCGGACTGGTGCGTGTCCTGCAAGGAAATGGAAAAGTTCACCTTCACCGACCCGCGCGTGAAGCAGGCGCTATCCGGATTCGTGCTGTTGCAGGCCGACGTGACTGCCAACGACGCCACCGATCAGGCGCTGATGAAACATTTCGGCATCGTCGCGCCACCGGACACGCTGTTTTTCGGTGCCGACGGCGCCGAACGCCGCGATCTGCAACTGACCGGCCCGGAAAGTGCCGGGAAGTTCGTGCAACGTGTCGACACCGTTCGCCGGTAAGCGCGGCATGTTCAAATCCAATCTGCTGATAATCCTCGTTGCCATTGCCGGCGCCCTGCTCGGGCTTTATGCCGGCAGCTATTTCAACCGTCCGCGGGTCGCGGGCCTGCCCGCAGGTGCGAGCGTGCTTGCTCCCGGCGGGCACCTGACCGATCTGCAATTGCCCGGCACCGATGGCCAAACGCACCGTCTCGGCGACTGGCGCGGCAACCTCGTGCTGGTGAATTTCTGGGCGACCTGGTGCGAACCCTGCCGCGAGGAAATGCCCTTGCTCGATGCGGCATCCAAGCGGTACGCGAACGATGACTTCACCGTGGTCGGCGTGGCGATCGACGATCCCGATGCGGTCGCCAGCATGCTCAAGGCGCGTCCCATCAGTTACCCGATCCTGATCGGCGGCGAGGACACTCTGAAAACCGTCGGCGACGGCAACGGCGTGTTGCCCTACTCGCTGCTGATCGGCCCGGACGGCAAGATGATCGCCCTGCGCGCGGGCAGCTTCACGTCCGCCGACAGTCTGGTACGCTGGATCGAACCGCACCTGCCAAATCCCGGTTAAACAGCGGCGATTTTCTTCGATCTCACGCGGATCGTGCTGGACATCCACGATCTACTCTTGCAAACTCTCGCGCCTTGACCGGCCTGATGCCGGCGTCCGGTTACGCGCTTGGCAACGATACTCGTGCTGCACGGCCCCAATCTCAACCTGCTCGGCACGCGCGAGCCGGACGTGTACGGGCATGCCACACTGGCCGACATCGACGCAAATCTCGCGGCGAATGCGCGCGCATCTGGCACCGAACTGGCTTCGTTCCAATCCAACGCCGAACATGAACTGATCGAGCGTGTGCACGCCGCGCGCGCTGACGGCACCGCCTTCATCCTGATCAATCCCGGGGCCTTCACCCACACCAGCATCGCGCTGCGCGATGCGCTGGCGGCGGTGAAGATTCCTTTCATCGAGGTGCACTTGTCCAACGTGCACGCTCGCGAGCCGTTTCGTCGGCTTTCGTATTTTTCCGATATTGCCGTTGGCGTTATCGCCGGTTTCGGCGCGCAAAGCTACCAGTTCGCACTGCGCGCGGCGCTGGATCATCTGCAGCACGACCGTTCAAAGATGGCGCGTTGAGCGCCGTTATGCACACGTTCAAGAGGAATTAACCGTGGATCTGCGCAAGATCAAGAAGCTCATCGATATTCTGGAAGAGTCGAATCTCGCCGAAATCGAGATCAAGGAAGGCGAGGAATCCGTGCGCCTGAGCCGTATGCCCAAGGGTGGCTTTGCCGCACCGGCCGCAATGCCGGTAGCGCAGGCGCCTATGGAAGCCCCGCGTACGGTTGCGCCCGCGGCGACCTCGACGACCGCCGCGCCGGCGCCGGACAAGGGCCTGCCGCCGGGCCATGTCGTGCGCTCGCCGATGGTCGGCACCTACTACGCCTCAGCCAATCCGGAAAGCCCGCCGTTCGTGAAAGTCGGTCAGCAGGTGAAGGCCGGCGACACCCTCGCCATCATCGAGGCGATGAAGATGTTCAACCAGATCGAGGCCGATCACGCCGGAACGGTGGTTGCGGTTCTGGCCACGAACGGCCAGCCGGTGGAATTCGACGAACCGCTGTTCGTGATCGGCTGAGTCCTTCGACTTCGGCCTCCGGCCTACGCTCAGGACGAACGGGAAAATTTTCATGCTCGACAAAGTCGTCATCGCCAACCGCGGCGAAATCGCCCTGCGCGTACTGCGCGCCTGCCAGACCCTGGGCATCAAGACCGTGGCCGTGCATTCCACGGTCGACCGCAACCTCAAGCACGTCGGCATGGCCGACGAATCGGTGTGCATCGGCCCGGCGCCGGCGGCGGAAAGCTACCTCAACGTGCCGGCGATCATCGCCGCGGCCGAAGTCACCGATGCGCAGGCGATCCATCCCGGCTACGGGTTTCTCTCCGAGAACGCCGACTTCGCCGAACGCGTGGAGCAATCCGGCTTCATCTTCATCGGACCGACCGCGGACGTGATCCGCCTGATGGGCGACAAGGTCGAGGCGATCCGCGCGATGAAGGCCGCGGGCGTGCCCTGCGTTCCGGGCTCCGACGGTTCGCTCGGCGACGATCCGGCTGCTAACGCGGCTGTCGCCCGCGAGATCGGCTATCCGGTCATCATCAAGGCGGCCGGCGGCGGCGGCGGTCGCGGCATGCGCGTGGTGCACACCGAGGCGCATCTGAACAACGCCATCGCCCTGACCAAATCCGAAGCCAAGGCCGCGTTCGGCAACGCCGAGGTGTACATGGAAAAATACCTGGAGAATCCGCGCCATGTGGAGATCCAGGTGCTGGCCGACGGCCAGGGCAGCGCGATTCACCTCGGCGAACGCGACTGCTCGATGCAGCGCCGCCATCAGAAAGTGGTCGAGGAAGCGCCCGCACCGGGCATCACGCCCGAGCAGCGCGCCGAGATCGGCAAGGTCTGCGTGGATGCCTGTCTGCGCATCGGCTATCGCGGCGCCGGCACGTTCGAGTTCCTGTACGAGAACGGCCGCTTCTACTTCATCGAGATGAACACCCGCATCCAGGTCGAGCATCCGGTGACCGAACTCATCACCGGCGTGGATCTGGTGCGCGAACAGCTGCTGATCGCCGCAGGCGAGAAGCTTTCGATCAAACAGTCCGACATCAAGATCAACGGCCACGCCATCGAATGCCGCATCAACGCCGAAGATCCGGACACGTTCATGCCCAGTCCCGGCACGGTCAGACGCTTCGAGAGCGCCGGCGGCCCCGGAGTGCGTATCGATACACACATCTACGACGGCTACCGCATTCCGCCGAACTACGATTCGATGATCGGCAAGCTGATCGTGCACGGCCGCGACCGCGAAACCGCGATCGCGCGCATGCGCATCGCGCTCGCCGAGATGGTGTTCGAAGGCGTCAAGACCAACCTGCCGCTGCAGCAACGCATCATGGCCGATGGCGGTTTCCTCGCCGGCGGGCAGAACATCCATTATCTGGAAAAGCGCATCGCCGAGGCCAAGGAAAAGGCGATCAAGTTGAGCTAGTGAATGGTCGTTCTGGGACACTCCCAAGCGCGACGCGGAACCGCAGAACAAACGACTTGTATGCATTGGCTGGAACTTTCCCTGACGTCCCCCGCTGCCCAGCAAGCCAGCGTCGAGGCGGCGCTGGAGGACCTCGGCGCACTGTCGATCACGCTTGCCGACGCGGATGCCGACACGCCCGACGAGCGCGCGATTTTCGAGCCGGGCGTCGGCGAAACGCCGTTATGGAACGCGGTCGTGCTGCAGGCATTGTTCGCAGTAGACGTCGATCGCGCCGGACTGGTCCACGCCTTGGCCGATCTCGTACCCAGCATCGAGCCGTCTCAAATCGCGTTCCGCGAAGTGGCCGATCAAGACTGGACCCGCGCCTGGCTGGATACGTTCAAGCCGATGCAATTCGGCCGGCGCCTGTGGATTTATCCCTGGAACGTCGAAGCGTCGGATAATGGCGATGCGATTATCGTACGCCTCGATCCGGGCCTCGCCTTCGGCAGCGGCACGCATCCGACCACGGCGCTGTGCCTGGAATGGCTCGACGGATGCGACCTCGCTGGCAAGACCGTAGTCGATTACGGCTGTGGCTCCGGCATCCTCGCCATCGCCGCGCTCAAGCTCGGCGCAGCGCGCGCCATCGGCGTGGACAACGACGAACAGGCCATCTCCGCCAGCCGCGACAATGCGCAGCGCAATGCTGTTTCCGACAAACTGGATTTGTACCTTCCGTTGCATTTTCCACAAATACAATCCGATGTACTGGTCGCCAATATCCTCGTCGGGCCGCTCGCGGAACTGGCGCCGCTGTTCGCGCGAAGCCTGCGATCTGGTGGCGCGCTGGCGCTGTCCGGCATTCTCGATGGCCAGCAGGACGAAATGCTGGCACGCTATGCCGAATGGTTCGACAGCTTGCACGCCACGCGACGCAACGGCTGGATTCGTATCGACGGCGCACGCCGCTGATCTAGCGCAGTTTCAACACGGCCGCCAATCGCTCCGCCTCGCGCCGCCGGGGCGATTGTTCGACCAGCGCCGCGCGCAGTATCGGCAGTGCCGGCTCCAGCAACGCGCGCGCGCCCGTGTCGTCGTGCGCCGCGTGCGCATAGGCCGCCGCGCGCGCCGCGAGCCTGGCGTACACCGGGTGCTTCTCCCCCAACTCGCCACGCAGCGCATCCAACACCCGGCGCTGTGCGGCCAGTGCGGCGGGCCAGTCGCGATTTGCCGCGGCGATCTCGGCTTCTACAATGGCGTAGCGTGCACGGCGTCCATAGTTGCCGCGTCCGGCCAGCGGCGCCAGGGCATGCAACGCGCGGGTGGCTTGCTGCACGCGCCCGGCGCGCACCAACCATTGCGCGTCGAGCAGCTCCGAATCGAGCAATTGCCCCGGATCGAGCTTGAGCGCGCGTCGCGTCGACAGCGCCACCTCGATCAGCGGCCGCGCGGCAGCCAGATTGTCCAGTTCCAGTTCGCAGCGGGCCAGATTGTTTTGCACGCGCGCTACCAATGCACTCGGCGGCTTGTAATGCGCTTCGCGGATGCGCAGCGACTGCCGGAACAGCGGCAAGGCCGCAACGTAATCGTCGCGATCCTCGTCCAGCGTCGCCAGATTGTTGGCAGTGATTGCCCAAGCCATCGAGCCGGCCGGCTCGAGGTGTGCGTACAAATCCAGTGCCGCGCCGTAGTTGGCGGCGGCGGCGGCGAATTCGCCGCGATCCTGCTGCACGCTGGCCAGATCGTTGTGGGCGCGTGCGACCGCCACGCTGTCGGTGCCGAGCACCTTGACCTGCAGAGCCAACGCCAGCGCGAGATCGCGTTCGGCGCTGGCAAGATCGCCGAGTTCTTCTTCTGCTTGGGCCAGATTGTCGAGCGAGTTGAGCGTGCGCGGATCCTCGTTGCCATAGGCGGCGCGCTTTCCCGCCAGCGCTTGCGTGTACAGATCCTTGGCCTGGGTGTAGTCGCCGCGATGAAACGCCAGAAATCCGAGATTGTGCAGCGACGACGCGACATCGCCGCGGTGCTCCGCCCCCCCGGCGGAGAATATCGCCAGCGCTGCGCGGTAATCGCGCTCGGCGGCGGCGAAATCACCGACGCCCTGCTCGGCCACCCCGAGTGCGTCGAGGGAGTGACCCAGATCGGCGTCGCCCGACGGCAGGCGCGTACGACGCAAGGTCAGCGCTTCACGGCATGCCGTCAGCGCGCGCGCATACTCGGACATCCCCTCCCAGGCGCGGCAACCTTCGTTCAGCACCTTGGCCAACTGCAGCGGATCGGCGCCGGATGCGCGCAGCAGCGCGACCGCGCGATCGAGCAGATCGGTACTGTGTCGCGGCTGGCCGATGTTGATGTAAATCTCGCCGAGCGCTGCCAGCAAGCGCGCGCGGACTTGCGCTTGTCCGATCGGGGTCGAATCCAGCCGGGCACGCGCCCGGTCAAGCAGCGCGCGCGCACTGATGTCGCGACCCTGGGTGCGCTGCGGATCGGCGTCGTCAAACAGCCCCGTCAGGAACTCTGTGACTTCGTTCGCCGTGCGCGCCTCGGTGCGCGCCTCCGCCTCGGCACGCAGCGTCCGTCCGCGCTCGAGCGCCAGCCACGAGGCCGCGACAACGATCGCGAGTATGGCCAGCACCGCAACGACGACGCCGACACGATGCCGGCGCACGAATTTGGCCAGGCGATAGCCGATGCGGTCCGGTCCGGCGACGAGCGGACGGCCGTCGAAATAGCGCGCGATGTCGTCAGCCAACGCCGCCGCCGAGGCGTAGCGCCGCGCGGGATCCTCGTCCAGCGCGCGGCGTACGACGTGCTCCAGGTCGCCGTCGATGCGCGGCGCGTCGGCGCGCAGCCAGTCCGCGGCCGCGCGCGCGATGCGTCCGGGCCGTGCCTGCCGCCAGCTTTCCGCCCGACCGCCGCTTTTGTACACTTGTCCACAAAGCAATTCGTACAGAATCAGTCCCAGCGCGTACACATCACTGGCGGTGGTCACCGCCGCGCCGCCGAGCTGTTCGGGGCTGGCGTATTCGGGCGTGAACGCGCGCAGTTCGGTGACGCGCTCGCCGCTCGCATCCGGCGCGCTGAGGCGCGCAATGCCGAAATCGAGCAGGGCCGGCGTGCCATCCTGCCGCACCATCACGTTGGCCGGCTTCAGGTCGCTGTGCACAATCAGGTTCTGGTGAGCGTGATGGACGGCCTCGCACAATTGCCGGAACAGGCGCAGGCGCTGCGCCAGCGGCGGTCGCCGCGTCGCCAGCCACTGCGCCAGCGACAGGCCGTCGACGTATTCCATCACCAGGTACGGCTGGCCCTCGTCCGTGGTGCCGCCGTCAAGCAGGCGCGCGATGTGCGGATGCACGAGACCGGCGAGCAGCTGGCGCTCGCGGCGCAGGCGCTCGAGCGCAGGGGCGGTCGGAAAGCCGCGAATCAGCTTGATCGCAACGCGGCTCTCGTATTCAGCGTCGGCACGCTCGGCAAGAAACACGCTGCCCATGCCGCCGCGGCCGATCTCGCGCAGGATACGATAATTGCCGATGCGCCGGCCCAACCACGGCGCGCCGCCATCGAAATGCTCGGCCGCGCCCTGCGCGATGCTCACGGCCAGCGGATCGTGCGCCTGCGCGTCGGCCGCGAGCAATGCTTCAAGTTCGGCACGCAACGTGGCGTCGCCGGCGCAAGCCGTGTCCAGGAAGCGCTCGCGTTCGCCCGGCGCGAGTCCGATCGCCGTATCGAACAACTCGCGCAGTCGATCCAACTCCAACATTCGGCTAGAACCTGTCTCAAAATCGTCGCGAGTGAAGTCAAATCGCGCATCGCCGGAGCGCAGGAACCGGAGTGTACACGTCAGTACATGAGGATTCCGCGCACCGCCCGGGCGCGAGTTGTCGAGCGCAGCAGATTTTGTACAGGTCCTACGCGGCGAGTTCGCGCTTGAGCCAGGCTCTGCCGAAACGCAGGCCGCGATCGACGGTCGGCACGGATACGGCGAGCACATGCGCGATCTCGTCGCGATTGAGACCGCCAAAATAGGTCAGCTCGATGATTTTGCCGGTACGCGCGTCCTCGTTCTCGAGGCGGCGCAGCGCCGCATCCAGCGCCAGCAACTCCGGCGTCGCCGCGGCGGACGCGGCGTCGACGGTCAGAGTGACGTGTACCGCGCCGGCACCGCGTTTGTCGGCCTGGCGCGCGCGCGCATGGTCGATCAGTACGTTGCGCATGTGCAAGGCGGCGAGCGCGAAGAAATGCGCGCGATCCCGCCAATCGACATCCGCATTGCACAGGCGCAGGAAACTCTCGTGTACCAGCGCCGTCGGATCCAGCGTGGACTCTTCCGCGCCGCGCAGGCGCTGACGCGCCAGCGTGCGCAGGTGCGCGTAGACCAGCTCGGTCAGTTGCGGCAGCGCGTCGGCATCGCCTTCGCGCCAGGCGTGCAGCAACGCAGTGATCGGCGTCTGCGGGTCGAGCATGCGCACAGTGTATGCGAATACCGGCAGGTCGCGATTCCCGGTACCATTCCGGCATGTATTCACAATGCCCGGAATGCCTGACGATCTACAAGGTCGGCGCCGCGATGCTCGCGCAGTCGCACGGCAGCGTGCGTTGCGGACACTGCAATGCGGTGTTCGACGCGCTGCGCACGTTGACCGAGCAATTGCCCGACGAATCGGTGCGGCACTTGCTCGCGCATCCCGGCGATGAAGCGCCGCCGCAACTGGCGGTACCGGCCCTGCGGCCGAAGGCGGGCCAGCAGCACGCTTTATTGTTTGATCCCGACGAGCGGCCCGCGCGCGCGCCGGCGGCACGCCGCCCGCACACACCGGCCTTCGCGCGCGCGCGCCGCACGCAG
>JAJXWU010000085.1 GCA_021781425.1 Pseudomonadota bacterium | reverse complement strand
CGACAACGACGCCTTCGCCGGGCCGGACGTCAATCTGCGCAGGCAGTTGACCAAACAATTCAACGACGCGCAGGCGCAGGGCAAGACCTTTGTCAGCAACCGCATCAATCTGCGCCTGGCCACTGGTAACGTCGGCGTCATGGCCGCGGTCAACGACGAAGTGCGCGCGGTCGACCACACCATGCTGTACCTGCTCTACGCTGCGGTATTTCTGATGTGCCTGCTCAGCTTCCGCAGTCCGCTGGCCGCGCTGTGCATCGTCCTTCCACTCGTTCTCGTGACGGAATTGGGCCACTCGCTGATGGTGGCGATGAGCATCGGCAAGAAAGTCAACACGCTCACCGTGCTTGCGCTCGGCGTCGGCGTCGGCGTGGATTACGCGATCTACATCTTCGCGCGCATGCGCGAAGCCATGCGCCAGGGCAAGCCGTTGACCGAGTCCTACTTCATCGCGCTCAAGACCACCGGCATCGCGGTGTTCTACACGGCACTCACGCTCGCGGTCGGCGTCGGCCTGTGGATTTTCTCGGACCTGAAATTCCAGGCCGACATGGGCGTGCTGCTGACCTTCATGTTCGTGGTCAACATGATCGCCGCGATCGTGTTCCTGCCCGCGCTGTGCCGCTGGCTTTTGCGGCCGCGGGAGAAGACAATGGAGTGAAGCGCGAATTGGCATGGGGGTGCCGTTCGTTTTGTGCGCCGAATTGCGTTTTCGAGGGAGCAGTCCGGCAAGGAGGCCATGGAAGCAGGTTGCGCAGGACGCGCGTCCGCTCGGTCGTACCACCGTCATTTCACTCTCGGGGAGAATTCATGGTTACCGCAATTCTTTACGTCGTCATTGTCATCGCTATCGGCATCGCCGTCGGCGCCGGCATCCTCATGCTGTCGACCAAACTCGGCGCCGGCTTCACGCCAAAGTTCCCAATCTCGGTTGCTACCGTGATCGTCGAATTCATCGCCGCCGCCGTGGTCAGCTGGATCCTGCACATGGTGGTTGGCATGGGCGCGCTCAGCTCGCTGCTGTCGCTGATCGTGATCTTTCTGGTCTATGCGGCCATCGTCAATGCGATGTTGAAAAAGCCGGGCGGCGCACAGATGGGATTCGGCAGGGCATGCCTGGTCACGCTCATCGAAATCATCATCGAAATCGTGCTCGGCGTCATCCTGGCGTTCGTGTTCGGAGCCGCCTTGTTCGGCATGTTCGCCGGAATGCACTGAAATCCGTCGATCCGCACGTACACACAAAGGGGCGCTTCAAGCGCCTCTTTGTTTTTTCAGATGCCGAATTTGCGCCAGCCGCGGCGATGGACGATGATGGCACTTTGCCTGTCCGGAGCGCCACTATGAACACCAAAACTCTGCTTGTCGCCGCGATCGTGTGCGGTCTCGCCGCCTGCTCGCAATCACCGGCTCCGCCGCCGCCTGCAGCGAAAGCTGCGGTCGCCGCTCCCGCCAAGCCGGTCACGCCGGCGCCAGCCGTTGGCATCGATTTGGCCGCCATCGACCACAGCGTCAAGCCCGGCGACGATTTCTTCGCTTACGCGAACGGCGCCTGGGTCAAATCCGCGACGATTCCGTCGGATCGTTCGAGCACCGGCACTTTCTTCGAGGTGTTCGAGAAGGCCGAGAAGCAGACCAGCGATCTGATCCAGAATGCCGGCGCGTCGCATCCGGCCGCCGGCAGCGATGCGCGCCGGATCGCCGATTACTATGCGGCGTACATGGACGAAGCGGCCATCGACAAGGCCGGACTCGCTCCGCTCAAGCCCGGTCTCGATGCGATCGCCGCGATCAAGACGCGCGCGGATCTGGCGCGCGTGCTCGGCAGCCGCCTGCGCGCCGATGTCGATCCGATCAATGCCACCAATTTCCACACCGAAAACCTGTTCGGTCTGTTCGTGACCAAGGGTCTGCAAGACGCCTCCACGAACATGGCTTATCTGCTGCAAGGCGGCCTGGCCATGCCCAGCCGCGATTACTACTTGTCCACGGATAAGGCGATGGCCGAGTTCCGCGACAAGTACAAGGCTTACGTCATCGCCCTGCTCAAGCAGGCGAACATCGCCGATGCCGACGCCAAGGCCGCGAAGATCCTAGCGCTGGAGACGAAAATCGCACAGGCGCAGGAAAGCCTCGTCGACAGCGAAGACGTACACCAGGCCAACAACCTCTGGAACACGGCGGACTTCGCGAAAAAGGCGCCCGGCCTGGATTGGAACGCGTACTTCAAGGCGGCGGGACTCGATCGGGTCAAGCAGATCGATGCCTGGCAAGCCAAGGCCATCGCCGGATTGTCCGCGCTCACCGCGCACGAATCGCTTGAGGCGTGGAAAGATCTGCTCGTCTTCCACACCCTCGACAGCGCCGCGCCGCTCTTGCCTTCAGCCTTTGCCGACCTGCACTTCGGATTTTACGATCAGACCCTGCAGGGCACGCCCCAGCAGCGCGAGCGCTGGAAACGCGCCGTGGAAGCGACCAACACCGATCTGGGCGATGCGGTCGGCCAGTTGTACGTCGCGAAATATTTCCCGGCCTCGTCCAAGGAACAGGTACAGGCGCTGGTGAAGAATCTGGTCGCCGCGTTCGACAAAGGTATCGACAACCTGGCCTGGATGGCCCCGGAGACGAAAGCCAAGGCCAAGGAGAAACTGGTCACCCTGCACGTCGGCGTCGGTTATCCGGAAACCTGGCGCGATTACGCTTCGCTCGAAATCAAGCCGGACGACGCGCTCGGCAACCATCAACGCGCGGTCGCGTTCGAGTATGCGCACCAGAAAGCCAAGATCGGGACAGCCATCGACCGCGGCGAATGGTGGATGACGCCGCAGACCGTGAATGCGGTGAACCTGCCGTTGCAGAATGCCCTCAACTTCCCCGCCGCGATCCTGCAACCGCCGTTCTTTGATCCGCGATCCGATGCCGCTGCCAATTACGGCGCGATCGGCGCGATCATCGGCCACGAGATCAGCCACAGCTTCGACAACACCGGCGCCGACTTCGACGCACAGGGACGCCTGGCGAATTGGTGGACTCCCGCCGACGCCGCGCATTTCACCGCCGCAACCGACGCGCTGGCCAAGCAGTTCGACGGCTACGAGGCGCTACCGGGCCTCAACGTCAACGGCAAGCAGACCCTCGGCGAGGACATCGCCGACGTGTCTGGCCTGACCGCCGCGTATGCCGCCTACCATTTGTCGCTGGACGGCAAACCCGCGCCGACGATCGACGGCCTGAACGGCGACCAGCGCTTCTTTCTCGCCTTCGGTCAGGACTGGCGCAGCAAGATGCGCGACGCCGCGCTGCGCCAGCGTCTGGCCACCGACGTGCATGCGCCGGCGCAGTTCCGCGCGCAGACCGTGCGCAACATCGACGCCTGGTATGCGGCGTTCGACGTCACGTCGGGCGAGAAA
>JAJXWU010000013.1 GCA_021781425.1 Pseudomonadota bacterium | reverse complement strand
CGGTTCATTCGCCCGAGCCGCTGCTAATGTGGTACGTGATCCATGCCACCGACAATCCCGATAGTCTGAACGCGCGCCTGGCCGCGCGTCCGGCGCACCTGGCGCGCCTGCACGCACTGCACGACGAAGGGCGCCTGCTGCTGGCCGGACCCTTTCCCGCGATCGATGCGGAAAACCCGGGTCCCGCGGGTTTCTCCGGAAGCCTCATCGTTGCCGAATTCGGCGATCTCGCCGCCGCGCGCGCCTGGGCCGATGCCGATCCGTACCGCGCGGCGGGAGTGTATCGCGCCGTCGACGTGCGTCCCTTCCGCAAGGTGTTGCCATGAGCGGCCGCGTCGAGCGCATCCGGGAAATACTGACTCGGGATTTCGCGCCAACGGAGCTGACGGTCGATGATCAAAGCCATCTGCACGCCGGTCATGCCGGCGCCCGCGACGGGCGCGGGCATTTTCGCGTGCGCATCGTCTCGGCCGCGTTCGGGGGCAAGCCACCGCTGGCGCGCCATCGCGCGGTTCACGCCGCGCTCGCGCAGCTGCTCCAGACCGATATTCATGCGCTCGCCATCGAGGCGCGCGCTCCGGACGAAACGCACTGAAGGCTGATGAAAATGCGCAAGATATTGCTGTTGGTTCTCGCCGCCGTGGCAGGTTGTTCGTCGAACGGCACGGACAATCGCGTGATCCAGATGCCGGTCACCGGGGCAGTGGCCGAAACCGTCAACGGCACGCAGGTGCCGACCAGTCTGCTGGACGCCATTGCCGAGACGCACCGCCTGGATCCTGCCCAGCCCAAGCAGCGTGATCAGGCGCTGGCGTTGGCCACGGACTTCGTCTTGTTGGCACAGGCGGCGCGGCGCGAAAACTTCGGTGCCGACCCGAAATACCTCGCACGCGTCGAGGCGGCGCGCCTGCAAGGTGTGGCGGATGCCACCTTCGCGCAGTTCCAGCAGCGCACACCGATCAATGACAGCATGCTCAAGGCCGAATACGACAATCAGACCGCGCGTGCCGGCAAGGTCGCCTACGACTTCAGCCAGCTGCTGTTCGACGACGAGGACGACGCGCTCAAGGCCGAGGACGACATCGTTTCGGGCATGCCTTTCGACAAGGTGTTCGATGCCTGGCGCGCCAAGGCCAAGCAGGCTCGCCGTTTCACGCGCGTGCTGCCGGACCAGCTCCCGCCGGAATTGGCCAAGGCGCTGGCGGATTTGCGCAATGGCGAATCGACCAAGGTGCCGGTCAAGACCCAGTTCGGCTGGCATGTCGTGCATCTGGACATTGCCAATCCGTACACGCCGCCCCCGTTCGACCAGGTCAAGGACGGCATCCGCCGCAGCCTGCAGATAAAGATCGGCCGCGAGCGCCTGGACAAGCTGCACGAACAGGCGAAGATCGAATATCCGCCCGGCGCAACAGCGCCTGCGAATGCCGCCGCTGCCGAAAAGACGAAGGATTAGGGCAGTTCGACCTTGCCGGGTGGGCGCCAATCCGGCGCTTGCCGTTCGGCGACCACGGTGGTGTAGATGCCGCCGCGTACGCCGAAATCGGCCGTCAGGCGCATGAAACGCGGCTGCGTGACCGCGGCCAGATCGTCGAGGATGCGGTTGGTCACGGCTTCGTGGAAGGCGCCTTCGTTGCGGAAGCTCCAGATGTAGAGCTTGAGCGATTTCAACTCGACGCAAATCTTGTCCGGCACGTATTCCAGGTGCAGGGTGGCGAAGTCCGGCTGCCCGGTTTTCGGGCACAGGCAGGTGAACTCGGGAATGCGCATGCGAATGGTATAATCGCGGTCCGGTGCCGGGTTTGCGAACGTTTCGAGGGCTTTACTGGGCGCGGTGGACACGGCACTGCCTCCTGATGCGGCTTTCTGGCGCGGGCGCGCACCTTAGCGCAAGCCCGCGCGCTGGACAATGTGGCGCCGGCGGCGCCTGGACGGAATGGATACCTGCGGCGATCATCCCTGATCGCAATAAATCGATTTACGGCCTTGCCCGGCCGCACTTTTTCAAAGAACGCCCATGCGACTGACCACGATCAAGCTGTCCGGATTCAAATCCTTCGTCGATCCGACCGTCCTGCACCTGCCGACCAACATGACCGGCGTGGTCGGGCCGAACGGCTGCGGCAAATCCAATATCATCGACGCCATCCGCTGGGTCATGGGCGAGAGCGCGCCGACGCGCCTGCGCGGTGACTCGCTGACGGACGTGATTTTTTCCGGATCGACGGGGCGCAAGCCAGTCGGCGCCGCCGCGGTGGAACTGATCTTCGACAACTCCGATGGCCTCGTCGTCGGCGAATATGCCAAGTACAACGAGATCTCGGTCAAGCGCCAGGCCAGCCGCGACGGCCAGTCGCAATATTTCCTCAACGGGGCGCGTTGCCGCCGTCGCGACATCACCGATCTTTTCCTCGGCACGGGCCTCGGCGCGCGCAGCTATTCGATCATCGAGCAGGGCATGATCTCGGAGATCATCTCGGCGCATCCCGACGAATTGCGCGGGCACCTCGAAGAGGCGGCCGGCATTTCCAAGTACAAGGAACGGCGCAAGGAAACCGAGAGCCGCATAAAAGCCACACGCGAGAACCTCGAGCGCCTGAATGACGTGCGCGAGGAAGTCGACAAGCAACTCGATCACCTCAACCGCCAGGCCAAGGCCGCGGCGCGCTGGCAAGAGCTGAAGGCCGAACACGGCCAACGCGAATCGGAATTGCGCGGCGTGCATTACCGCGCAATCGCCGGCGAGATCGACGAGCATCGCCACGCGCTGACTCAAGCCGACATCGCCCTCGAAGGTCTCGTTGCCGAACAGCGCCAGGTCGAGGCGCAGATCGAGGCGCATCGAGAAAAACATCAGGCCGCGACGGACCATCTGAACCAGGTACAGGGCGAGGTGTATCGCATCGGTGGGGAAATCGCCCGCGTCGAGCAGCAGATACAGCACAACAGGGAACTGCACGAACGCCTCGAGCGTTCGCGCGTGGAAGCCGAGAACGCCAGCGCGGAGCTTGGTGAGCATATCGGCGGCGACCGGCTGCAGATCGATTTGCTGCGTGCGGCTCTGGCCGAAGGCGAACCCAGACTTGCCGCACTCACTGATGCCGCGGCGAAGGGTGCCGAGGCGCAACGCGAAGCCGAAGCGAAACTCGCCGAGTGGCAGGCGCAATGGGATGCCTATGCCAAGACCTCCGGCGATGCCTCCAAGGAAGCCGAAGTCGAACGCACACGCCTGGACTACCTGGACAAGCAGACTCTGGAGACGGCACGCCGCCTTGAAATCCTGCACGCGGAAAAGCGTGGCGCGGATTTCGATGCGCTGAACGAGCAACTCGTCAAGCTGACTGCCGAACACGACGCGCATAAACAGATCGTCGAGTCGCATACGCGGCTGCTCGACGAACGACGCGGCGCGCAC
>JAJXWU010000004.1 GCA_021781425.1 Pseudomonadota bacterium | reverse complement strand
ATCGACAGTCATGTGCGGATCGAACCCGAGCACGCGCATGCCGAGCGCGCGCGCGGCATTGGCGACCTTCACGCCAATGGCACCGAGGCCGACGACGCCGAGCGTCTTGCCCGCAAGCTCCGTCCCCACGAAGCGTTTTTTTTCCGCCTCGACTTTGTGGTGCAGGTCGTCGCCCGTGTTCAAACCACCGACAAAAGCCAGCGCATCGCCGAGATTGCGAGCGGCGATCAGCATGCCGGCGACGACGAGTTCCTTGACCGCATTGGCGTTCGCGCCGGGCGCGTTGAACACCGGCACGCCGCGTTGGCTGAACTCGGCGACGGGAATGTTGTTCGTGCCCGCGCCCGCGCGCGCGACAGCCTTGATCGAGGCTGCCAGCGGCTTGCCGTGCATGTCCGCCGAACGCACCAGGATCGCGTCCGGTGCGGCGGCGTCGTTCGCGATTGTGTAGTGGTTCGCCGGCAGGCGGTCGAGTCCGTTGCGCGAAATGTTGTTGAGGGTCTGGATCTTGAACATCAGCCGTTTCTCTTCGCAAAGTCCTTCATGAAATCCACCAGCGTGCGCACGCCTTCCAGCGGCATCGCGTTGTAGATCGAGGCGCGCATGCCGCCGACCGCGCGATGACCCTTCAGCGCCATCAGGCCCGCGGCATCTGCTTGCGCGAGGAACGTCGCATCGAGCTCCGCGCGCGGCAGCGTGAATGGCACATTCATCCACGACCGCGCGGATTTTTCCACCGGATTCTTGTAGAAGTCAGAACTATCGATATAGCCATAAAGCAGATCGGCCTTGGCGCGGTTGCGTTCGGCCATCGCCGCCACGCCGCCGTGTTCGAGCAGCCATTCGAACACGAGTCCGGCGAGATACCAACCGAACGTGTTCGGCGTGTTGAGCATGGAATCGTTCGCCGCGTGTTCGGCGTAATTGAAGATCTTCGGAATATCCTGCGGACAGCGCGCCAGCAGGTCATCGCGCACGATCATCACGACCAGGCCGGAAGCGCCGATGTTCTTCTGCGCGCCCGCGTAGATGACGCCGAATTTCGACACGTCAACCGGCCGCGACAGGACGTTCGAGGACATGTCCGCGATCAGCGGCACACCGCCCACATCGGGAACGTCGTGGAATTCGACGCCATGGATCGTCTCGTTCGGCGTGTAGTGCAGATAGGCCGCATCCGCATCGAGTTGCCAATCCGCGCGTGCGGGAATCGCGGTGAAATTTCCCGCCGCGCCGCTGGCCGCGATGCGTACCTGTGCGAGCGGTTTGGCTTCCTTGGCTGCCTTTTCGCTCCAGTGACCGGTGACAACGTAATCGACACCTTGATCGCGGCGTGCGAAGTTCATCGGAATCTGGGCGAAATGCTGCGTCGCGCCACCTTGCAGGAACAGGACTTTGTAATTCTGCGGAATGCCCATCAAGGTGCGCAAATCGTCCTCGGCCTTCTGCGCCAGAGCGATGAAATCCTTGCCGCGATGACTGACTTCTATGACGCTCGCATGGGCCTTGCCCCACTCCAGCATTTCGTCCCTGGCGCGGCGCAACACGGGTTCCGGCAGCGCCGCGGGCCCGGCGCTGAAGTTGTAGGTTCGGCTCATGGTTCGCTCCAAAAGAGGAACTCATTATGCCGCAGTGCAACAGTTACGCAACCGCCGACGGCGAAGAATCCGGCTGACTGGCGAAACCACGCTCGAGGAGCGCCTCGAACTCGCTTTGCGGCAGGGCTGGCGCATAGAGAAATCCCTGCGCCACGCTACAGCCAAGATCGCGCAACAGATCGGCCTGTTCGGCGGTCTCCACGCCCTCTGCAATCAGGTCCAGACGCAGATCTTCGGCGAATCCGGCGACCGTGCGCACGATCGCACGGTGGCGGAAATTGGTGACCATGTCGCGGATGAAGCTGCGGTCGATCTTGAGCGCATCGAACGGCGAAGCGGCGAACGAATCCAGCGACGAATAACCGGTTCCGAAATCGTCGACGACGAGCGCCACGCCCAACTGCTTGAGGCCACGCAGTGTCTGTGCAGCCTCTTCGCGGCCACGGCGGAATACGGTCTCGGTGATTTCCAGCGCGAGCGTCGCCGGATCGACGCCGGTGCGCCGCAACACGCTGCGCAGATGCTCGACCAGATTCGGATCAGCGAACTGGCGATCGTCGACGTTGACGCTGGCGCGCAGGCGCGCGTGCGCCGGCGAATGTCGCTGCCAGTGCAACAGGTGCTGGCACACCTGCTCCAGCACCCACCAGTCCAGCGCGACCAGGGTGCCGGCTTCGCCGGCGACGTCGAGAAAATCGCCGGGCAGCAACAGGCCGCGCTGCGGATGCTGCCAGCGCACCAGCGCCTCGAACCCCAACACACGGCCGTCGCGCAGATCCACAATCGGTTGATGGAAGATGCGAAATTCGCCGCGCTCGAGAGCGAAGCGCAGATCGGTTTCCAGTTTCAGGCGCGCGCGCGCGGCCGTATGCATCGCGTCGTCGAAAACGACATACGCGGACTTGCCCGCCGCCTTGGCGCGGTACATGGCGGTATCGGCATCGCGCAGCAGCTGGTCCGGCGAATGGTATTCGGCGCGGCCCAGCACGACGCCAACGCTGGCGCCGGAGAACACACGGTGCCCGCGAACCTCGAAGGAACCGGCCAGCAGCGCGAGCACGCGCTGCGCCAATCGTTCGGCGCGGCCGCGCGGACAGGCTCCATGCGGCAGCAGGGTGAACTCGTCGCCGCCGTAACGCGCGACCAGACAGTGCCCACCCAGGTTCACGCGCAAGGTTTCCGCGATCTGCGTCAACAGGTCGTCTCCGCATGCATGGCCGAGGCTGTCGTTGACCAACTTGAAACCGTCCAGATCGAGAAACAGAACGGCGTAGTGGTAATCGCCGCCCGCTTGGGCATGGGCGATCGCCTGTTCGAGTTGGCGTTCGAAGAACACGCGATTGGGCAATCCGGTCAACTGGTCGTGCAAAGCGTTGCGCTCGAGCTCGCGTTGCACGCGCAATTGGGCCGTCACGTCGCGGATCGTGCCGCTGGTGTAACGCTTGCCGTTCATTTCCACGTGCCCGGCGCTGACCACGACCTGGATGCGTGCGCCATCCTTGCGCATCAGCACGATGCAGTAATCGCCGCCACTCGGCTCGCCTTTTCGACGGCGGCGGTAACGGTCCTCCTGGTGCTCGCGCGATTCGGGCGGAACCAGCAGACGGAAATCGGCGCCGATCAGTTCGTCTTCGCGGTAACCGAACAAGGCGGCGAAGGCCGCATTGACGTAGGTGTAGCGGTCTTCCAGCATCATGTAGACGCCGACCTGGCTGTGTTCGACCAGGGTGCGGTAGCGCGCCTCGGATTCCTTCAGAGCGACTTCCGCGCGGCGGCGCGCGCCGATGTCCTGGGCCGAACCTTCGGTCCACAGGATCCTGCCCTCGCTGTCGCGGATCGCCTGTGCGCGAACCTCCGTGGGAACCACGCTGCCGTCCTTGCGCAGCGCGTCGAATTCGAACGTCACCGGCTCCCGGCTCGCGGCGAGTTGCGCCAGCACGTACTTGCGGCTGTCGGGATTGGCGTAAAAATCCCCGATGCCGCGTCCCGATTTGAGCAGCTCCGCGGCATTGGCGTAGCCGAGGATGCGGGCGAACGCGTCGTTGGCGGCGACGATGCGTCCATCGAAATGGGTGCGAAACATGCCTGAAACGGCATTCTGGAAGAGTTCACGGTAGGTGCGCTCGGCCCATTCCAGCGCCTGACGCTGGCGATGCTCCTCGGTGACATCGCGCGCGGTGCCGGTGCTGGCCACTTCGCCTTCGTAATCCACTGCCCCGGCGTGCACGTGCAGCAGCCGGCGCGTGCCGTCCTTGCGGATCATGACCGTGTCGTAGGTCTGCACCGCGTACGATCCGCTGGCGCGTTCGTTGCGGCGTACCCGCTGTTCGGCCAGCGCATCGGGCGCGATCAATTCAAGGTAATTGGTGCCGATCAACTCCTCGGCGCGGTAACCCAGGGTCTGCGCCATCGCCTCGTTCATGAAGCCGATGGTGCCGTCGTGGCGAATCAGGAAAACGCCGTCGTGGCTGCTGTCGACCAACGTCCGGTACATCGATTCGGACTGGCGCAGGCGGTCCTCGGCGCGGATCTGCTCGGAAATGTCGGTGATCGAACCTTCGTAGAAAAGCGCCCGGCCGTTGGCGTCGCTCACCTGCCGCGCATTTTCCACGATCCACGCCAACGATCCGTCGCGCCGGCGGATGCGCGCACGCTGATTTTCGAACTGCCCGTGTTCGACAAGCATGGCATAGAGCTCGGCGGTGCGCTCCACGTCGGCGTAGAGATGGCTCGCGGGCAGCGTGCTCGTTTCGGCCAGCATCTGCGCCGCCGATTCGTAACCGAAGATGCGCGCCATCGCGGGATTGACATCGATCCAGCCGCCATCCGGAAGACTGCGATACAAGCCTTCCGCCGCCGCCAGAAACAAGGCGTGGTAGCTGCCCGGGTCGAGCGACGTCGGGGCGGCCGCGTCGGCCGAACGCACCTGCTGAAATACCGCGAATGCGTAGCGTGCGCCGTCCTGTTCGAACATTTCGCAGAAAAGCAGCGCGGCACGCTCGGCACCGGAACGGGTGCGAAACGTCACCGGTTCGCCGCACACCCGATGCTCGCTGCGCAGCCGCGCCCAGATCGTGGCACGTATCCCCAGATTCGGCCAGAAACCGATCTCGATCGAGCGTTTGCCGATAACGTCCTCGCGCCGGTATCCCAGTTCGTTCTCGAGCGCGAGATTGATGTCCACGATACGCCCGTCGCCGGCATCCAGAATGGCTACCAGGCTGGACGAGAAGCGGAACGCACTGGCGAGATTCATGTCCCCCGTTCCAACGTTGCGCAAACTTCCTCGAGCGTCGAGTATAGCGCCGCAATTACGTATGCAGGTCGAGTGCCAAGCGGCTTTCTGGAAGCTTTCCGATCCCTTGCCGGTCTCGTGGGCATAATCGGAAAAGCGTATGCGCCGCCACCACATCATCGCACCATTGCCCTCCTCGATAACGCCGGATCCGGTTTACCAGCGACGGCGCGAGGTATTGAAACTGCTCGGTCTCGGTGCGGTCGGGCTCAGCGCCGGCTGTAATTCGCCTGCTGCGCCGCAAGCGGTTGCGGCAACCCTACCCATACCCGGCAAGACCTTGACCATCGCGCGCCGTGTCGACGCCGCCGATGGCGCATCGCAAACGACCTACGCGGACGCCACGCACTACAACAACTACTACGAGTTTGGTACCGGCAAGGCCGATCCGGCCGCCAATTCATGGCGCTTCGTGCCGCGTCCGTGGAGCGTGGAAATCACCGGATTGGCCGAAAAAACCGGACGCTACACGCTCGAAGACATTCTCAGCGGCCATGCACTGGAAGAACGCATCTACCGCATGCGCTGTGTAGAAGCCTGGTCGATGGTGATTCCCTGGATCGGATTTCCGCTCGGCGATCTGCTCAAACGCTTCAAACCGCTGGCCGCGGCAAAATACGTCGCGTTCACGACGGTCGAGCGCCCGGCGCAAATGCCCGGTCTGGCCGACCGTGTGCTCGACTGGCCGTACCGTGAGGGACTGCGCATGGACGAGGCGATGCACCCGCTGACCCTGCTCACGGTGGGCATGTACGGACGCGAGTTGCCGAACCAGAACGGCGCGCCGCTGCGCCTGGTCGTGCCATGGAAATACGGCTTCAAGGGCATCAAGGCTATCGTGAAAATCGAATTCGTCGAACGCCAGCCACGCACGGCCTGGAACGAGGCGGCGCCGGACGAATACGGTTTCTACTCCAACGTCAATCCGGCGGTCGATCATCCGCGCTGGAGCCAGAAGACCGAGCGCCGCATCGCCGGCACTGGCTTCAACCTGTTCGGCAACCGCATTGCCACATTGCCGTTCAACGGCTACGCCGAACAGGTGGCACACCTGTATACCGGCATGGACCTGCGCAAGAATTTCTGACCATGTTTTTTCGCGACCGCATCGCCTTGGCCAAGCCACTGGCGTTCGCCCTGTGCCTGCTGCCGTTCGCGCACCTGGTCTGGGATGCCACGCACGGCACGCTGGGACCCGATCCGGTCGCCCAACTCGAACATCGCAGTGGCGACTGGGCGCTGCGGCTTATGCTCGCCACGCTCGCCGTCACGCCGTTGCGGCGCCTGAGCGGCTGGCACAAGGCGATCCGCTTCCGGCGCATGCTTGGCCTGTTCGCGTTTTTCTACGCAAGCGTGCATCTGACGATCTATCTCGTGATCGACCTCGGCGGCTTCTGGTCGCAGTTGCTTGGCGAGATCGTCAAGCGTCCGTACATCACGGTCGGATTCGCGGCATGGCTGCTGCTGATTCCGCTGGCGCTGACCTCGACGCAGCGCATGATGCGACGCCTCGGCCGCCATTGGCAGCGACTGCACCGGCTGGCCTACCTCATCGCCCTGCTCGGCGTGCTGCACTACTTCTGGTTGGTCAAAGCCGACCACCGCGAACCGGCGTTGTATCTCGCGATCTGGATTGCGCTGATGCTCGTGCGTTTGCCGCGGCAGGCGCGCGCAGCGCGCACGCCGCCGACCAACGCGGCCATCCTGCTCAAAGACTGATGTAGAGCAATACCGCGATGCCTGCGGCGATCAGCGCGGCCGCGCCGATCAGCCACCAGATGTCGTTGCGATTGCGTTCTTCCGCTGGCGACGCCGGTGCGGAGGTGGGTTTGTCGATCGCGCGCATGGTCTGGGTGATATTGACTTCCTGCGCGGCCGACGGAGCCTGCGCAAGATCCCCGCGCGTCGGCAGGCTCGGCGCCTCGAGCAGAAAACGGTTGCGATCGAACGCGATCTGGTCGTCGGTGTGCAACACCGCGTCGCGTACCAACACACCGTTGACGAAGGTGCCGTTGGCCGAACCCAGATCACGCAGATAGATGCCGTCGCCGGTGTTTTCGATGACGGCGTGATGCCGCGACATTTCCGGCTCGTCCAGGATCAATCCGCAATCGCTGCCGCGGCCGATCAGCAGACGGCCGCGCACCGGCACGATCTTGCCGAAGTGGCCGCCGGAAACGCCGCGCAGCACGACCCGCGGCGGCAGTTGCCGAGTCCGCGTCAGCGCATCGCTGCCGTCCGCCGCGGCTGACGGTGGTGTGGCGTGGCCGGGAACATCGGTGCGAATGCTGTCGTCGCGATCGGGTTTGAGCGTGAATTTGATCGTATCGAGACTGACCACATCGCCCAGGCGCAGGATGGCCTTTTCCACCACCGGGCGTGCATTCACGTGGATGCGCGCTCCGCCCTCGCCGGCGGCGAGGACGATGCTGCGATCGCTCACGGTCAAGCGGGCGTGGTGCGGGACGATTCCCGGCGCGGACAGCACGATCGCGCTGTCCGGCGCCGAGCCGATGGCGGTATCGCCGGGAGCGATCAGCACATCCGGATGTTCGTTGTTCGGAAAGCACAAACGCATGACGAACGCCGTCACCTTGCAGGCGCGCCACTGTAGCACAGCCGGGTATGGCTACCAGCGCGCATCGAGATCCAGCAAAACGCTGTCGGTGTGCCGCGTGGCTTCGTCCAGTTCTTCGTGGAATACCGCCAAACGCATGCTCCAGGTCGCATCGAAACCGTAACCGACCCACGGCATGATGCCGTGCCCCCAGCTGTGGAACCACCATTCGTCAGAATTGAACGCCGCCATCACGGCGTCGCGCTGGATGCGCTGATCAGCCAGGCCGAATTCCCAACTCCGCGGCTGGCGACGATCGCCCAGCACCACGCTGAAGCGGGTGCCGTCGCGGTCCTGGTCGGCACCCAGGTTACGCACCCGGTCCAGGCGCGCTTCCAGCGGCCAGTTGCCGAGATGCCAGCGGCCGACGAATTGCGCGTCGAGCAAGCGGTAATCGCTGAGCAAAATATCGCCGATATGCACGTTCGTCCGTGCCAGACCCTGCAAGGTCAATTGACGCAGATTCGAGAAATCCAGATATGAAACAAGGATCGCTGCGCTCGATGGTTCGCCCTCGTGCCAACGCCACGCGGCCTGTACGGCGCCGATCCGGGAATTGTCGCCGTACGGCAGATTGCCGTTGAAGTAGCCGGCGACGATGCCGAGACGGTCGAAACTGCCAACCGTCCACGACGTCTGCGCGCTCACGCCGAGCGGACGCAGGTCCGCATCCCAGAGCATCGGACTCAATTCCAGCGGAAAGACGGATTTGCCCGCAAGCAGCGAAGTGTCATCGTTCGGTTGCCAGCGCACGAAAAACTGGTCGATCGCAAGGTCGTTGCTACGCTCGTTGAGGTTGTAAACGCGATCCTCCTCATTGCCGTTGCTCGCGGCCGCGAGTTTGATCGCCGCGCCGATTTCGAGTTGGGGACTCGGGGCGTAAAGCACGCCGAAGCGGCCGCGCGCGAACACACGCTGGATATTCGGTTCGTAGATTCGGGGGATGTCGCGGACATGATCCTCGCGCAGCAAGACATCGCCGAACCAGGTCCAGGCCGATGGTGCCGACTCGGTTCCCGGCAGCACGAGCTGATCGTCCTGAGCCCCAGCAAGGGCCGGCACGAACACCAGAAACAAGGCAACACAGCCAAGCTTCAGCATGAGCTTCCCCCTCGGCGGTGATTCAATATCATAACGGAGATAAAGAATATCCTTTAAGTCCATGAAAAATCAGCCGCGAAGCTGCGCTAGCGCCTGCACCAACTCGGCCGCGGAGGCGAACCGGTCCTGCGGCGACCGCTTCAGACACCGCAGGATGATCGCTTCCATCGGCGGTGGGATTTCCGGCCAGTAGGCGGACGGCTTGATTGGTTCGGCCTGGGTCTGCGCGATGTAGATTTCCATCGTGTTGCTGCCGGAGAACGGCAGCTTGCCGCAGAACATCTCGCACATCAGCACGCCGCTGGAATAGATGTCGGCGCGCTGATCCACTTCCTCCCCGGCGAGTTGCTCGGGCGGGGAATAATTCG
Source organism: Pseudomonadota bacterium (assembly GCA_021781425.1). Lineage (GTDB taxonomy): Bacteria > Pseudomonadota > Gammaproteobacteria > Xanthomonadales > Rhodanobacteraceae > Rudaea. The sequence continues at coordinate 5,092 of JAJXWU010000004.1, read as the reverse complement.
GCGTACCGACGAAACTGCCCTGCTCGGTGTGGCCCGGACCGCTGCGCCGGATCGGCCGGGCGATGCCGAAATCCATCAGTTTGGCGTTGCCGTTCTGTTCCAGAATCAGGTTTTCCGGCTTGATGTCGCGGTGCAGGACGCCAACCGCATGCGCGGCCGCCAGGCCCGCACAAAGCTGGCGCGCGATGCGCAGGCCCGCCGTATAGGGAATGCGCCGCGTCTCGTTGAGCAGGTAGCGCAAGGTCAGACCGCGTACGTATTCCATCGAGATGAAGGGCTGACCGTCGACTTCACCGAAATCGAAGGTGCGCAACACGTTGGGGTGGGTGATGCGGCGCGCAAGCCTGATTTCGCTCTTGAGCCGCTCGAGTTGCTCTCCATCCACCAGTGCGGCGGGACGCAGCATCTTCAGGGCGACCACGTCGTCGAGTTCCAGATCGTGCGCCTTGTAGACGATGCCCATGCCGCCGGCGCCGAGCTGCGCCAGGATGCGATAGCGCCCGCCGACCAGGGCGCCGGGATCGAGCGCGACCGCGCGCACGCCGGACGGGCGGCCATGCGGCTTCGACGCCGGCACCACCGTTGGCGCGTCGGCACCATCCGGCGCCGATGCCGCAGGCAGATTGCGCAACGCCGATTCGGACAAGGCGTAATAACGCTTGCCGCTGACGACGCCCACGGCCGCCGTCAGTATGGCTTCGCCGTTCAGCGCCTTCAGTTCTTCGCCGGATTGACGGGTGAGCAGGGTCTGTCCGGGTGCTGCTTCGGGCAGGAGACGATCCATCTGCATGGCGGCCAGGCCCAGCAGAGCGCACGTTCCATCCGCCGCCGTGCCGTATACAACTGCACCAGCCGTCAGAACGGCGGCGGCCGTCAGTTCCGATTCCGGCACGCTTTCCCGAATCCGGCGCAGCGCCTGCAAGGCCTGCAGATATTTCGCCTCCCCGGCATATCCAAGCAAGAACCGCGCGGCCGTGTTTTGACGCACGACTGCGCCTGCGGCGGCCGCGGCAACCGCCACCGCGGCACGTTCGAAAGCGGCAAACACCAGTTCCGGCGGATTCCCCGATTCGGATGTCGCCAAGGCGCGGAATTCGAGCCCGAGCAGGCACAGGTCTTCGCGCAGCGGCGGCGCAGTCGGCTTCACCACCGGCGTCTTGATCGGGGATACGAGGGCCTGCTCGCGCGCCGGATCGGGCAGGAAACGCGACAGGTTGCCGACATACCCCTCGATATCGCTTTTCTCGCGCAGGTCCGACAACAGATGATCGAAAGCATGCGACAGGCGGGCGAGTTCGTCGCGGCCAGTCACCCCGATGCGCGTCTGGTAGTTGCCGGCCACAGCCTGTTCGGCGGCCAGCGCCATCGTGCGCACCGGCCGCAGGATGCGCTTGGCGAACAGATACGACAGCACCAGCGCCAACAGCATCGAGGTCAAGCCGCCGATCACCACCCAGTTCAGAATGTCGCGGTAACTGGCGACGACCTTGTCCGTGGAGGTCAGCGCCATCACCGCACCGAGGCGGCCTACACCCTCGCTCGCCGTCGGCAGCAGCTGCGCGCCCCATTCCTGGCCGGCGAAGCGCAAACGCAGGCGCGGAACCGCATGCCCGCCCGCGGCGGCGGACACGACCTCGGCTGGCTGTGCGGCCATCGCCATGCGCAACGCCGAGCGTTCGCTGTCGTCCAGCGAACTGGCGACCAGCTCAAGACGCTTGTCCACCGGCAGCCAGAACGCGATCTGCGCGCCGCTGATCTTGGCTACCTGACGGCACAATTCGTCGTTGACACTTTGCGCCAGCAACAGGAATCCGACCAGATTCTGATCCTGCGCCAGCGGCATGATCGCCGCTTGATAAAGCTTGTCGCCATAGCGCCAGTAACCGCTGTACGGCGCCGCATTCACGATCGCCGGCTTGACCAGCGGGTCGGCAGCCAGCGATTCGGCATACGCCTCGGTCTGGTCGCTGCGGCCAAGCACGTTGCCCTTGGCGTCGAGCACTATCCCCAAGTCGAAATTGTACTGGCCCTGGCGTTCGCGCAGCAGATCCGGAATCGACTTGGTGTCGACCTCGCCGCTTTCGGAAAGTCCGGGCAGGTTGTCGGTGGCACCTGCCGCCTGCGAAACATAGCGTGCCGTGCTCGGATCGGCGGCGATCAACTGCACCTTCAATTGCAATTCCTGCAGACGGCTCTGCTCGAATTCCTTTTGCACGGCGCCGCTGGTGGTCAGGACGTCGTGCACCGCTTCGCGTGCAATCGAATCGCCCTTGATATAGGTGACGACCACCGCCGCACTCACGGCCAGCGCGATGAGCAGGGCCGAGCCCAGAAAGAACTTGATCGCCAGCGGCAGCGAAAAGCCCTTGCTTGGCGGCGTTTCAGTATCCGGCATTGGGATCGCGGCCATACGGCTTGCCGAACTTGTTCATATGCGAAGGGATACGCCGTTGGGTCAGATCCAGGTGCACGTCCAACGGCTTGTCTGCACCAGGCGTCATCACCACGTGCCAGGCCGCCGCGCGTTCGTGCCAGATCACCAGATCCCCTTCCACAGCGGGCACGCCATCGAGACGGAACGCGCCGCTGGCGTCCGGGTGGGCAAAATACGGAGTATCGAGCACCAGAATATTGCCGACCATGGAATGATGCACATTGCAATACACGCGCACATAGCCCACATGCGAGAACGTCACGGCCTTGCCTTCGCCTTCGCCGTACAGACCGACGTCGAAGGCGTTGTCTTTCGACAGCGAAAACGCATTGTGCAGGATGGGATCGTCGTTCGGAAAACGCACCTTGCTGCCGACGGTGATCGCCAGGGTGCGCGGCACAAACTGCTTGCGCAACGTGCTCATGGCGTAGGTTTCGTGTGCCGCCGGGACATGCGCGGGAACTTTCGGACGGAAATAGACAATCGCGTCCTGCGCCTCTTCACTACGCAACGGCTTGCCCTCGGCCGTTAGCGACAGATGGCCTTCGATGCTGGCCGCATACAGCCAGCCCGGCAGCAGCAGCACGAGAATCAGCAATGCGCGCACGTGTCCCCCGCCAGCGGATTTTGCGGCATCATAGCAAAAGCGCGGCGCGCCTCCGCATCCACACAAATCGCAAACCCTATGTCAAAAATCGATATCCGCCGCAAGCACGGCAAGTCGCTGAAGGCCGCCAAGACGGCCGTATCCAGAACCGCCGACGCGATCGGCAAAAAGTTCGCCATCGAAAGCACGTGGGAAGGCGACACCCTGCTTTTTTCCCGCGGCGGCGTGAACGGGCGCATTCACGTCGGCAAAACAGAATTGCAGGTGCATGCGGAACTGGGCTTTCTGCTCGGCGCCATGAAGCCGATGATCGAAGCGGAAATCCAGCGCCAACTGGACGAAAACTTCGACTGATCCAGCGTTCGACCTATAATCCCGAGTCCGCTTACCGATTCTTCCGGAGTTTGCCATGTCCACATCCGTCGTCATCGTCGGCGCCAAGCGCACGGCCATCGGTTCCATGCTCGGCCAATTCACCGGCGTGCCCGCGACCACGCTCGGCGCCACCGCAATCAAGGCCGCGCTGGACCAGTCCGGCATCGCACCGGCGGAAGTCTCCGAAGTCATCATGGGCTGCGTGCTGCCGGCGAATCTGGGCCAGGCGCCAGCGCGCCAGGCGGCACTGGCATCCGGACTGCCAAAGTCAGTTGGCTGTACGACGATCAACAAGGTCTGCGGCTCGGGCATGAAGGCGATCATGCTCGGCCACGATCTGATCAAGGCCGGTTCGGCCAGGGTGGTTGTCGCCGGCGGCATGGAATCAATGACCAATGCGCCGCACATGGTGGCCGCGCGCGCGGGCATCCGCTATGGAGACGGCAAACTGATCGATCACATGGCCTGGGACGGCCTGACCAATCCCTACGATGGCCAGTCGATGGGCGTATTCGCGGAAAAATGCGCCGACAAATACGGTTTCACGCGTGAGCAGCAGGATGCGTTCGCGACCGAATCAGTGAAGCGCGCGCAGGCCGCGATCGCGTCCGGCGCATTCGCCGCCGAAATCGTCCCGGTGAAGGTCGCCGGAAAAAAGGGCGACGTCGAATTCGCGACGGACGAACAGCCGGGCAAGTCGGACATAACCAAGATTCCGGCACTCAAGGCCGCTTTCCGCAAGGATGGCACGGTTACCGCGGCGAGTTCCTCGAGCATCTCCGACGGCGCCGCCGCGACCGTACTGCTGGACGAGGACAGCGCAAGGCAGCTTGGCGTGAAACCACTCGCGCGCATCATCGCCCACGCCACGCAATCGCAGGAACCGGAATGGTTCACCACCGCGCCGGTTGGCGCGATCCAGCAGGTTTTGAAGAAGGCCGGATGGAAAGTGGCCGACGTCGACCTGTTCGAGGTCAACGAAGCCTTCGCCGTGGTCGCGATGGCGCCGATGAAGGATCTGGGCATCGACCATTCCAAGCTCAACGTCAACGGCGGCGCCTGCGCGCTCGGCCATCCCATCGGCTGTTCCGGCGCGCGCCTCGTGGTTACTCTCATCCACGCGCTCAAGGCGTGCGGCGGCAAGCGCGGCGTTGCTTCGCTGTGCATCGGCGGCGGCGAGGCTACCGCGCTCGCGGTCGAATTGGTGTAAGCTCCGCAGGCCCAGCAACCGAACACTCGGCGGGCCGGACGCAAACCCGAATCCGTTGATTTCATCCAATCAAAACCTTGTTAGGGAGACTCTCATGCAACTCAAACACGCATTCATCGCTGCCGCACTCGCCGTGACGCTTGGCGCCTGCGGCGATAACGCGCAACAGGCCGCGCAGGACGCCGCCGCCAAGGCGAAGGAAGCCGCCGCCGCGACCGCGCAGAAGGCGCAGGCCACCGCCGCCGCCGCGCAACAAGCCGCGGGTCAGGCCACGCAGGCCGCCCAACAGGCCAAGTCCGGCGACATGAGCGGCGCCGCTGCGTCTGCACAGGGTGCCGCCGCTTCCGGCCAGGCCGCTGCCGCCGGTGCGCAGGACACCGCCGCCACCGCCAAGCAAGTCTTCGAGGACGTGAAGGCCGCGGCGCAGGGTGCGCAGCCGGCGCCTGCCGAAGCGCCGAAGAAGGAC
>JAJXWU010000218.1 GCA_021781425.1 Pseudomonadota bacterium | reverse complement strand
GGATTACACCATCCTCGACAACGGCGGGCGCACATGGAAAGGCACCTCCGATTCGGCCTGGGTCAACAAGAACGGCACGCTGATGAAGCTCGAAGGCAAGGTCGAGATGCACCGGCTGCCCGGTCCCGGCTCGGCGCCGGCGCAATTGCTCACCTCCGATCTGACCGTGACTTCCCCGGGCATGGGCCAGGCCTTATCCTCGGCGCAGGGAAAGACCATGCAGACCCAGGCTCTGGCCACGATCACCGAACCCGGCCGCGTCGTCCACGGCGTCGGCATGCAGGCCGACCTGGGATTGAAAACCTTGCAATTGCTGTCCGACGTCCACTGGACCTTACTGCCCGCCAACCATGTCAACCCATAATCCGATTCGTCTTGCCGCCGTCTGCGCCGCGCTCGTCTTGGCCCAGTCCGCGTTCGCGTTGAGCACTGATCGCAGCCAGCCGATGAACGTCGATGCGAACTACCAGAAATCCACGCAAAGCCGCACCGGAAAAGCGGACGATCCGGACATCACGCGCATGGACGGCAACGTCGTGATGACGCAGGGTTCGATGCAGGCGCACGCGGATCACGCCATCATCTACAAGAATCCGAGCGGCGTGGTCGACGCGAACGGCAATTACGGCAGCCTGACCCGGGTCGTGCTCACCGGCAAACCCGCGCACCTTCAGCAGTTGCACGACGGCGATTGCAGCCTGATGACCGCCGATGCCGATACCATCGACTACGACAACCTCAGCGGCGTGGCCGTGCTCAGCGGCAACGTCAGCGTGATCCAGCATGGCAAGGGCGAGTTCCACGGCCAGCACATGCGCTACAACACCAACACCGGCGAGATGGAGAGCGGCGACGCGTCGCCGTCCAGCCGCGTGCACATGGTGATGCAGCCCAAGAGCCGGCAGCCCAAGCCCGCGCCCGGCGGCGACTGCACAAGGGCGGCCGGCGCGCACTGATGCTGGCCGCCACCGGATTGCAAAAGAGCTTTCGCGGTCGCGCCGTCGTGCGCGATTTCGCGTTCTCACTGGAACAAGGCGAGGTCGTCGGCCTGCTCGGCCCGAACGGTGCCGGCAAAACCACCACGTTCTACATGGTGGTCGGCCTGATCGGCGCCGACGCCGGCCGCATCAGTCTGGACAAACACGACATCACGCAGATGCCGATGCACGCGCGCGCGCGCCTGGGCGTGGGCTACCTGCCGCAGGAGCCGTCCGTGTTCCGGCGCCTGACCGTGGCCGAGAACGTGCTGGCAATCCTGGAGTTGCGCGAAGACCTGGACGCCGCCGGCCGCCGCGCCGAACTCGAGTCCTTGCTCGACGAACTGCAGATCGCGCACATCGCCGACAGCCGCGGCGTGAGCCTGTCCGGCGGCGAGCGCCGGCGCGTGGAAATCACCCGCGCGCTTGCGGCCAAGCCGCGTTTCATGCTGCTCGACGAACCCTTCGCCGGCATCGATCCGATTTCAGTCGTGGAAATCCAGCGCATCGTGAAACAGCTGCGCGCACGCGGCATCGGCATCCTGATCACCGATCACAACGTGCGCGAGACGCTGGGCATCTGCGACCGCGCCTACATCATGAGCGATGGCGGCGTGCTGGCCAAGGGCGCGCCGGCCGACGTGCTGGCCAACGATCGGGTGCGCGAGGTCTACCTGGGCAAGGAATTTCGAATGTAACCGGGCTGGCATTGCGCCAACCCGCCCAGTATAGCGCGTTTGCGGGCATTGACGGACAGCCCCGCTGCGGGGCTATGCTCAGGTCTCGGGCGCAGGCCGCGCCCGCCCGGAAATCGCAGTGAAGCCCGCGTTACAGCTCAGAATCAACCAGCAGCTCGCGCTGACCCCACAATTGCAGCAGGCGATCCGGTTGCTGCAACTGTCCAGCGTCGAGCTGGAGATGGAACTGCGCGAGGCCCTGGAATCGAACCCCCTGCTCGAGCTGACCGAATCCGACAGCGGCGATGGTGAGGCCGAAGCGCAGACCGATGGCGAGGCCATCAGCGACCTCGCGCGCGACGGTGAGTCGGCGACGACCGACTCCGAAGAGCCCGGCTACGACGAGCCGATGGATTTCGAACTCCAACGCAGCAATTACGCTGCGCCCGCGCCGGAAGACGCCGACGGATTCGAGGCGCAGGACAGCGAGCCGGAAGATCTGCGCGATCACTTGTTGTGGCAGCTCAATCTCACCTCGCTGTCGGCACGCGACCGCGCCATCGGTGTGACCATCATCGAGGCGGTCGACGACGACGGCTACCTGCACGAAAGCAACGAAATCCTGCAATCCAACCTTGCCGGCCTCTACCGTGTGGATGCCCAAGAAATCGAGGCGGTGCGGCACCGCATCCAGCAGTTCGATCCGCTCGGCGTCGGCAGTCGCTCCTTGAGCGAATGCCTGCGCGTGCAATTGGATGCCTGTTCGGCTGAAACCCCCGGCAGGAGCGTGGCCTTGGCGCTGGCCGCCGAGCATCTGGAAGCATTGGCGCGCAACGACCGTGCGCGCCTGTGCCGGCAGTTGCACGCCGATGCCGAGGCGCTGGACGCAGCCATCGCCCTGATCCGTTCACTGGATCCGAAACCCGGCGCGCAGGTCGGCGGCGGCAAGACCGAATACGTCGCACCCGACGCCTACGCATTCAAACATAACGGCCGCTGGAGCGTGGGCCTGAGCCCGCACTGCCAGCCGAAACTGGCCATCAACCAGCAATACGCCGCGCTGATCGCGCGCGCGCGCCGCGACGATGCCTCGTATCTGCGCGGCCAGTTGCAGGAAGCGCGTTGGTTGATCAAGAGCCTGGAAACCCGCGCCGACACTGTGCTCAAGGTTGCCGGCGCGATCGTGCGTGCGCAGAGCGCGTTCCTCGATTTCGGTCCCGAGGCGATGCGTCCGCTGGTGTTGCGCGAGATTGCCGAGGAAATCGGCATGCACGAATCCACCGTCTCGCGTGTGACTACACGCAAGTACCTGCATACGCCGCGCGGTACATTCGAGTTCAAGTATTTCTTCTCCTCGGGCGTGGCCACCGTCGACGGCGGCGCGGCATCGGCGACCGCGATCCAGGCGATGATCCGCAAGCTCATTGGCGAGGAGACTCCGGCGCGGCCGTTGTCGGACCAGACTCTGGCCGCGGAACTGAACCGGCGTGGCATCGAAGTGGCGCGGCGTACAGTGGCCAAATACCGCGAGGCGCTGCACATCCCGTCGTCCAACGAACGCAGCCGATTGGGCTGAAAGGAGTGCACCGGAACCCAGGCGAAAAGCGCAGGTCTGAACCAGTGTCCCGCCGCGGCGGGGCAACGTCTTATCCGTTTATTTCTGGAGGCAGGTTATGCAGATCAACGTCAGCGGTCACCAGGTTGCCGTCACCCCCGCCCTGCACGATTATGCGGCCGGCAAGCTCGAACGCATCGTCCGCCATTTCGACCATCTGCACGACGTTACCGTCACCCTGAGCGTGGAAAAGCTGCTGCAAAAGGCAGAAGCCACCCTGCATTGCGCGAACAACAAGATCATCCACGCCGATGCCCAGGCCGCCGATCTGTATGCTGCGATCGACGCGCTGGCAGACAGACTCGATAGGCAGGTCAAGAAGCACAAGGAAAAGCTCACCCACCACCACCGCGACAGCGTACGGTTGGCGCGTTCCGGCTGATTTGATACGTCGTTCGCGCTGAACGTAGCCCGCGCAGCGAGCGCAGACGAAGTGCAGCGTCAATGGCCTGCGACTTCGGCGCTTCGCCCCGCGGCTTGTCCTGAGCCATAACCAAGGGCTCAGGACGAACGAACTACACCTTGATGCGATAACACGGCACGTACGCTCTACCCGGCAGCTTCATGCGCTGCTGCGCGACGAAACTCGCCAGCAGCGCATCCAGCGCGCGCATGATGTCCGCATCGCCATCGATTACGAACGGCCCGTGCGCGGCGATTTCGCGCAAGCCTTCTTCCTTGACATTGCCGGCGACGATGCCGGAGAACGCGCGGCGCAGATCCGCGGCGAGCAGATGGCGTGGCTGGTCGCGGTGCAGGTTGAGCGCGGCCATGTTCGCGTGCGTCGGCCGGAACGGCTGCTGGAACGCGTGCTCGATGTTGAGCGCCCAGTTGAAGAAGAACGCATCCTTGTTATCGAGGCGGTACAGGCGCACCTTTTCTACGCCTGCCGCCAGCGCTCGCGCCGTTTGCGCCGGATCGCCGGTGACGATGCGGTAGTATGCGGCCACGCCGTCGCCCAGCGTCAGCCGCAAAAACGCGTCGATCTGCTCGAAATAGGCCGCGGATTCGCGCGGCCCGGAAAACACCAGCGGGTACGGGATGCCGGCGTTGGTCGGATGCAGCAGGATGCCGAGCAGATACAGGATTTCCTCGGCGGTGCCGACGCCGCCTGGAAACACGATGATGCCGTGCCCGGCACGCACGAAGGCTTCCAGGCGTTTTTCGATGTCCGGCATGATCACCAGGTTGTTGACGATCGCGTTCGGCGATTCGGCGGCGATGATGCCCGGCTCGGTGATGCCGATATAGCGGCGCGAACGCAGCCGCTGCTTGGAATGGGCGATGGTGGCGCCCTTCATCGGCCCCTTCATCGCGCCAGGGCCGCAGCCGGTGCAGATGTCGAATCCGCGCAGACCGAGTTCGTAGCCGACCTTCTTGGTGTAGTCGTATTCCGGGCGCGAGATCGAATGCCCACCCCAGCACACTGCCAGATTCGGTTCCTGGTTCGGCTTGAGCACGCGCGCGTTGCGCAGGATCTCGAATACCGCGTGGGTGATGCCGTGCGAATCGTCGAGCTGGAAACGCCCGGCCTGGATCTGGGTGGCGACGTAGACGATGTCGCGCACCACCGCGAACAGCAGTTCGTGGATGCCGCGGATGATACGGCCGTCGACGAATGCACTGGCCGGCGCGTTTTTCAGTTCCAGCTTGATGCCGCGATCCTGCTGCAGCACCTGGATGTCGAAAGCCGGGTAACTCTCGAAAATGTCGAGCGCATTGTCGTTTTCGCTGCCAGAGGTGAGTACGGCCAGCGCACAACGGCGCAACAGGGCATTCAGGCCGCCCTGACTGGCGTCACGCAGGCGCGTGACTTCGTTGCGCGAGAGCACGTCCATGCCGGCGACCGGCGCAATGCGGGCGTTGACGGTGGGAAGTCTCGCGGCCTTCGTTTGGTTGTCCATGCCCGAAGTGTAACGCAAAAAAAACGGCGCCCTTGCGAGGCGCCGTTGTTTCATGCGGTCATCCTGACCGCCATGCAATCAAGCACGATCGCATTAAAACGTATACCGAAGCGTGACCAGAACCGACCAGCGCGACTGGGCATACTGATCTTCCAGTTTCAAGCTGCCCGGCGCGTAGTTGCCGCCGGACGTCGGCAGACTGTACACGTACTTGCCGGTGGCCTTATCGATGCCGGCGAAGTTCGCCAACGTGCGCGCGTACGGGAAGTCGATATCGTAGACATTGCCCCACTTCTTGTTGAGCAGGTTGGTGAAGTTGAAGATGTCGAACTTGATCTCGCCCTTGTTGCCCTTGAAGATGCCCGGAATCTCCTGGCGGAAGCTCAGATTGAGCTGGTTGACCCAGCTCGAATGTGCGCCGTTGCGTCCGGCGACCTGGCCCATGTGGTTCTTCAGGTAGGGATCGGACGCGATGAAATTGAAGAACTGCTGCTGTGCCGTCGACGAAGTGCCGTTCACGAATTCGACGTCGCCCGGACCTTTCGGTACGTAGACCTCGCCATACGGGCAGTTGAAGGGGCTGCCGAAGCAGATGCCGTTGACGTCGTTGCCGAACACCCAGCTGTAGCGCGAGCCGCTGTGGCCGTCGTAGATCGCCGATACGCTGGACAGGAAATTGCCGAAGAAATGATGCTGCCAGGTCAGCCGGGTCAGCACGCGACGGCGGAACGAGTAATTGCTCGGGCTCGCCACGTCCTCGTTCGGGTTGAAGATGACATTGTTGTTGATGTTGGACGTGGCGATCGAGGAAGTGCCCGGATTCACTTCCGTGGCGTGGCCGGCGATGAAAGCCACGCTGCCGAACCAGCTGTCGTTGAACGGCTTACTCAACTGCAGCGCCAGGTAGTTCGCCTCGCCCTTGTTGGTGTTGGCCAGGTAGGTGACATCATAGAAATGGGTGTTGTGGTTGGCCCCCGGTCCGCTGGCAAACGTCGCCTTGTTAGTAGCGGCATTGTACGAATAGTACGGGTTGGCCCAGTAGCTTTGGCGACCATCCGGCAACACGCCCGTCGGCGCGCCCAGGTTGATGTTCTGGTAGAGCAATCCGTTCACGGTATTCAGGTACTGGTCTTCGACCGTCAGCACCAGGCCCCACCACGGCAATTCGCGGTCGAAGCCGAGACTCGCCTTCAGCACCGTCGGCAGCTTGAAATTCGGCGCGGTGATGTCGACCTGCGGCGCCGGCGGCGTACCCGCAGGCGCCTGCTGGGTGTACGGATCCGGATTGAAGGTACCGCTGAACGCGGTCGCGCTGGTCTGGGTGATGCCGTTATTGCTGAACGGATTGGACAGCCAGACGCCGGGGGTCACGCCCTCGGAGATGCCGATGCCGCCACGCAATTGGGTCTTGTAGTCGCTGTCGAAGTTGTAGTTGAAAGACAAGCGCGGCTCGAGCACACCCGAATTCAGCGTATGCGCATTGTTCACGCCGAAAGCGGCCTGCACTGCCGGGTTGTAGAGCGGTTTGCCGTCGGTGCGCGGCTTGTCGTAACGGATGCCGTACTGCAGGGAGAAGTTCGGCGTCATCTGCCAGGTGTCCTGCAGGAACAGGCCGTACTGCTCCAGCGACCAGCGCGCGGTGATGTCGTTGAGCGTATACCCGGGCGCGGGATAGAACAGGTTGTAGAACGAATACTTGCCTGCCTGGAAATCGGCAATGCTGTTGAAGGTGTAATTGCCGAACTCGGTGCGGCCGAACAGGTTGTAGAACTTGTCGCGCTGGTAATCGAAACCGGCCTTGACCGAATGGTCGCCGTACGTCCAGGTACCGGCCCAGAACGCGGTGGTGGTGTCGACGTTGAGCACGTTGTAGTGCCGGAACTGATCCTCGCCGAGATTGACGGCGGCACCCTGCGTCGACGGATCGGACTTGTCGATGTAGACCAGAAGCTGCGGCTGGTTGGCCAGGGTGGTCGGCGTGGAATGGTATTTGGCGTAGGAAATCGACGCTTCGCTGGAGAAGTTGTCGGTCCAGTCGTCGTACAGGTTGAGCACACCCTGCCGCAGATTGCGTTGCTGGGTATACCAGTAGCTGGACAGGCCGAGCGCCGGACGCGAGCCGCTGGCATTGCCCTGGATATGCGGTTGCGCGCCCTTGGTCTGGTTGTAGCGGAAGCTCAGGCGATGGCTGTCATTGATGTTCCAGTCGATCTTGACCAGACCGCGCTTCTCGTCCTGGTTGTTGCCGCTGGCGGTGAGGCCGCCCGGCTGCAGACCATAGCCCTTGGCAATGGAGATGATCTGGTCGAGCTGGTCCTGGGTCACCGGCACGATGTTGTCGGCATTCGATCCGATCGGACCGAAACTCGGCGCCGGCGCGATGACCTTGGATTGCTCGTAGTCGAGAAAGAAGAACAGCGTATCCTTGATGATCGGTCCGCTGAGGGTTGCGCCGGCGGTCCACTTCTGCGAGTAACCGGTGAACGTGTTGCCGTTGAGACCGTCGCCGGTCAGGTCGTTGGCGTTGGTGTAGGCGTAATACGCCGAACCGTGGAAATCGTTGGTGCCGCTCTTGGTGACGATGTTGATCGCCGCGCCGACCGCGCGCTTGTTGGTCACGTCGTAATTGGCGGTCGAGATGTTGTATTCCTCGATCGCATCGTACGAAAGCGGCTGGTTTTGCGACGGCAGGCCGTTGGCCTCCAGGCCGAACGAATCGTTGGTCGGCACCGCATCAACGGTGATGTTGTTGTAGCGGTTGTTCTGACCCAGCGCGCTGATTTCCGCGAATCCGCCCGCGGCATTGTTGTTCTGCAGGATGATGAACGGATCGGTCTGCGCAATCGCCTGGATCGAGCGATCCGGATTCGGAATGACCTTCAACTCGCGCGCCGAAACGTTCGTGCTGATGCCCTTGTTGTCGGGCTGGAAGATCACCGACGCGGCATTGGCGGTCACCTGAACGCCCTTGAGTTCGGTGGCGGTCTGCGCCAGTGCCAGATTCAAGGTGGATTCCTGCGCCAGTTGCAGGTAGACGTCGTCCTTTTCGATTTTTTCGTAGCCGGGCTTGGACACCGTCACCGCGAACGGTCCGCCGACGCGCAGACCCTGCGCGGAAAAGCGGCCGTCGGCATTGGTGGTCACCGTACGCGTGGTGTTGCTGGGCACGTGGACGATGTCCACGGACGCGCCGGCCACCGGGTTGCCCGCGGCGTCGGTGATGCGGCCGGACAGCGCCGCTGAGGTGTTCTGCGCGAGCGCGCCGGACATGGCCAGCATCGAAGCCAGCAGCCAGAACAGAATCTGCATCCCGAATCGTCTAGTCATTTGTATACCCCTCGCTGAATGCCGAATCCAACGGCACATTCCCGCACTGCCATGGCCTGATTGCACCCGCAGCACCCCAAACCCGAGTTTTACCCCTGAGCAGAAATCCCGGACTTCCGCCCGGTCGAAGTTTAACAAAATCCAAAGATATTGCGCACGCTTCCTGAACAATCTATCCGCGCGCAGTGACAGTCCTGTTACCGGCTAATGTTTACCCAGATACACCACCACGCCGTCCAGAAACATCTGTACCGACAGTGCCACCAGCAGCATGCCGGTCAGACGCTCGAGCGCGGTCAGCACACTGGCGCCGAGCCAGCGAAACAAGTACGTCGATGAAAGCAGGATCAGCGCCGTGGCGAGCCAGGCGCAGAACAGCGCGATGCTCCAGTCCACCGTACGCCCCGGATGCGAATTGGTCAGCAACATCAGCGCCGCCATCGCCGAGGGACCGGCCACACCGGGTATGGCCATCGGCACGATGAAGGGTTCTGTGCCGGCCGCGCCGCCGAAGATGCCGCCTTCGCGCGGCGGAAAGATCATCTTCACGCCGATCAGGAACAGCACGATGCCGCCGGCGATACTGACCGATTCCGGGCGCAATTGCAGCGCGGAGAGCACGTAACCGCCGCCGAACAGAAAAGCGAACAGGACCGCGAGCGCGATCAGCAGTTCGCGCACGAGCACGCGGCGCCGGCGTGCGGGCGCCACATTCTTGAGCAGACTCAGGAACAGCGGGATATTGCCGAGCGGATCCAGGATCAGAAACAGCAGGACGCCGGCCGACAGCGTACTCAGACTGTGCTCCACGGCGCTATCCCCGGTGATGACTGCAGCGTTTTATATCACAACGCGCTCAACGCAGATCCAGCGTTGTCTGCACCGTCGCGCCATCCGCGCCGAGCAGATACACCACGGCATCGGCGGTCGCGTCGGGCAAGGGCCGGTCGAACGCGTTCTCACCGTAATAGGCAGCGCCGCGCAGACGCGTGCGCATCGGTGCGGGCAGCAGCGCATGCGCGTGCACGGACGTGGATTCCCATTCCGCGCGCAGGATGGACACGAGTCCCGCCAGCGCGTGCTTGGCCACGCCGTAGGCGCCCCAGTAGGCACGGCTCATGCGCTCCGTGTCGTCGAGCACGAACACGACGCTGGCCTGTGTGGCCTCGCGCAACAGCGGCAAGCAGGCTTGTGTGAGCAGGAATGGCGCGGATACGTTGACGTGGATGCCGCGCAGCCAATCGTCGGGCTCGATGTCGGCCGCGGGCTGCAGACTCTCAAAATGTGCCGCGGCATGCACGATGCCATCGAGCCGGCCGAATTCGCGTTCGAGGGTGGCGGCCAGTTCCGCATAATCGCGTGGCGTGGCGCCGGCCAGATCCAGCGGATAGATCGCCGGCGGCGGCGCCTGCAGCGCTACGATTTCATCGTAGACTTTTTCCAGCCGCGCGACACGGCGGCCGAGCAGGACGACGCTCGCGCCCGCACGCGCGCAGGCCAGCGCGCTGGCGCGGCCGAGGCCGCCGGCCGCGCCGGCGACAAGCACGACGCGCTCGCGCAAATAGTCGGATGGCGCCTGCCAGTCGGCCGGCAGGCGCGCGCGAGTCGATGCGGACATGCGCCGGTCAGACCTTTTTCGCTTCCTTGACCATGCGCTCGAGTTCGCCGCTTTCGTAAAGCTCGAGCGTGATGTCGCAGCCGCCGATCAATTCGCCGTTGATGAACAGCTGCGGAAACGTCGGCCAGTTGGAATAGTGCGGCAGATTTGCGCGCACTTCCGGATCCTCGAGCACGTTCACCGACGCGAATTCCGCGCCGACGGCCTTGAGTGCCTGCGCGGTGCGGCTGGAAAAACCGCACATCGGAAACTGCGGCGTGCCCTTCATGAACAGCACGATGGGATTGGAGTGCACGGCCTGCTTGATGCGTTCGATGGTGTCCATGAAATTCCCGGCAAACTGCGCGGGATATCCGCGCCGGCGTCGCGCATTGTAGCAGTCCGGCGCGTATACTTGAGGGCTGGACAACGCACACGGAGACCGTCATGGCCATCGAACTTCCCGCCCTGCCCTATGCGCGCGACGCGCTCGCGCCGCACATCTCGGCCGAAACCATCGACTACCACTACGGCAAGCATCACCAGGCCTACGTGACCAATCTCAACAATCTGATCAAGGGTACCGAGTTCGAGGCGATGGATCTCGTATCCATCGTCAAGAAGGCGCAAGGCGGCATGTTCAACAATGCCGCGCAGATATGGAACCACACGTTCTACTGGAACAGCATTGCCCCCAAAGGCGGCGGCGAGCCTTCCGGCAAGCTCGCCGATGCGATCAAGAAAGCGTTCGGCGGCTTCGCCCAGTTCAAGGACGATTTCAGCAAGCTCGCCGCCGGCACGTTCGGTTCGGGCTGGGCCTGGCTGGTGCAGCGCGCCGACGGCTCGCTCGGCATCGTCAGCTCCGCAAACGCGGCGACGCCGATCACCGGCAGCGACCGCCCGCTGCTGACCTGCGACGTCTGGGAACACGCCTACTACATCGACTACCGCAACGCGCGGCCGAAATACATCGAAGCGTTCTGGAATCTGGTTAACTGGGACTTCGCCGCTGCGCAGATGAAATAGCGCTACATCGTGACGCGCATCGAGAAATCGATCGCTCGCAGGTGTTTCGTCAGTGCGCCGACCGAGATGTAGTCGACGCCCGTTTCCGCCAGCGCGCGCACGCGTTCCAGACTCACGCTTCCCGAAATTTCCAGCTTTACGCGCCCGGCGACGCGCGCAACCGCGCGACGGATGTCGTCGAGCGAAAATTCGTCGAGCATGATGCGATCGACGCTTGCCGCGAGCGCCTCGTCCAATTCCTCGAAATTTTCGACTTCCACTTCGAGCAGTAATCGGGGATGGCGCGCGCGCGCGGCAGTCACGGCGGCGCTGAGCGAACCGGCCGCCGCGATGTGGTTTTCCTTGATCAGGATGGCGTCGAACAGGCCGATGCGGTGATTCGACGCACCGCCACAACGCACCGCGTATTTCTGCGCGAGGCGCAAGCCGGGCACGGTCTTGCGCGTGTCCAGAATCGTCGCGCGCGTGCCGCGCACGACGTCGGCGTATTGCGCGGCGACCGTCGCCGTTGCCGACAGCGTCTGCAGGAAATTCAAGGCGCTGCGTTCGGCGCCGACCAAGGCGCGCGCCTGGCCGCGCAATTCGCAGATGATTGCGTCGGCTTCGACACGCACGCCCTCGCCGACGTGCCAATCGACGCGGACTTGCGGATCGAGGCTGCGAAAGCAGGCGTCGAACCAGGGCCGTCCGCAGATCACGGCGGGTTCGCGCGCGATCACGCGCGCCTGCGCCTGCGCGTCGGCGGCCAACAAGTCGGCGGTGACGTCGCCCGCGCCGAAATCCTCGGCGAGCGCGCGGCGCACATCGGCGGACACCACCGCCGGATCCGGCGGCTGCGGCGTCGGCTCGCGCATGCTCACACCGCCGGCGTTTCCGGTCTGGCGTGTGCCGCCTTCAGGCGTTCGACGATGGCGTCGAGGGCGCGGTCGAACAGCGGCACTTCTTCCAGAATCACCGCATCGCCGCGGCGGATTTCGATGGCCAGCGCCTGCACGGTCTTGTCCGCAACCTTCAGGCCCTTGCGGTTGACGAACAGGTACTTGGAGCTGATCGGACTGATCCACGACAGCTTCGCGCGTTCCTTGCTCGTGCCGTCGGCGCCGGTGAATTCGACCCAGCTGCCAACCTTCATGGCCTTGACCTGGCGCAGGCTTTCGTCTTCTTCGCCCAGTTCGGGCGGCGCGGCGGCGGCTTCGGCGCGCAGGACGATTTCCTCTTCGACCGGGCTGTCGATCGCGGCGGCTGTCGCGGCAGCGCTGCCGACGATCTCGAATCCGGGCACCGCCGTCTCGTCGGCCGTCGCCACCTCGGCGGCAGCGGGCGTGTCGCCATTCAGCAGGTTCGTGTAGAACGCGTTGAGCTCGTGCATCAATTGCTTGACGTCGTTTTCGTGGTAGGCCACCGTCGCCAGGCCGTGGCGCAGGGATTTTTCCAGCGCCGGCAGAATGCCCTTCAGGCGCATGCGTTCCGCATCGCTGGATTTGGGTTGCGCGCTCCAGACGAATTCGTCGGCGAAGCGCAACGCCTGGCGCCATTCGTCGGATTTCTCGCCCTGACGCAAGAGCGTGAGCACGAGGTAATTCGCCCACGGCCGCGTCAGCACGGTGCGCACGATCTCCGGCATTTCCCGGCCTTCGACGCGCTGCAGGATTTCTCGCGCCGAAATACGGCGCGCCGAGTGCAGTTTTTCGCGGCCACGCGTGGCTTCGGCGGCACGCTGCTCGGCCAGATCGGCGCGCTTGCGGTTGCCTTCGAGAAACGCCTCGAAATCGAAACGCGTCTTCTCGAAAATGGCGAGGTCGTCGTCGAAATCCTTGAGCAGGGCTTCCACCGTCTGCTTGACCTTGTCGTACAGGCGATGGTCCTTGTCCGATTCCTCTGACCAGCCCATGCAAGCCTGCGCCATGCTGTCGAGCAGTTGCCGCGCCGGGTGCGATTTCTGCGCGAACAGATGCTTGTCGAGAATCGCGGCCTTGAGAAACGGTATCTGCAAGCGGCCGAGCAGGGCCTGCATCTGCGCCGGCAGGTTGCGATCCTGCAGGATGTACTCGAACAGCATGCCGACGAGGTCGATTGTGTCCTCGTCGGCGCTGGCGACATGCGCCTTGTCGTTGCCGTGCAGCTTGCCGGCCTGATCGAGCAGCGCCTGCTTGATCTGCTGCACGGCCTGGGCCGCATCCGCCGCCGACGACGCGCTGCTCTGAGCCGCCCAGCTCTGGTTTTGCAGCAAGGTCAGCGCGGACAACAAATCGGTCGGCGCGATGTACGGCACCGCCACACCCGGGGCATACTCTGCGGTGCCCTCGCCTTGCGGCGATGCCGCGCGCCGGCTGGCGAGCAGGCCGCGCACGGTGTTGTACAGCTCGGCCTGAAACTGGGCGGCAGCGGGATCGTATTGCGCTTGATATGCAGCAAATCCCGGTTCTGCGGCCGCCTCGCCTTGCGCCGGAGCCGGCGCGCCATGCACCGGCGATGCCATCGGCGGCCGCGGGCCGCGCGCGCCACCGCCGACCGCATGGCGGATCTGCGGCAGCACACCGGCCTGGATCAACTGCGCGCCGATTTCCTCGTAAAGCGCATCGAGCCCGGCCATCACGTAGCGGTCGAACAGCTTGTAGACGATCAGCTGGGTCTGCAGGTTCAGATCCAGTTCGCGCATGGCGACGCGGAACGCCTGACACAACTGCGCCGGCGCAATCGGATTCGTCACATCCTCTACCTTGATGCCGCCGCGCAACACGGACAGACGCTGGTTCATCGCATACAGCGGCCGGGCGAGGCGGCTTTCGTTCTTGGCTACCGTGCTCGCGATGGCGAGGGATTCCTCCAGTTCGCTATCCTCAACCAGCGACAGGCCGTCGCCTTCGGCCTTGGCGGCGTCGGGTCTGTTCGCCTGCAATTTGCCGGCGGCGAAATCGTTGAAGATGCGCCCGAGCTGCTCCTGATACACGCGTTCG
>JAJXWU010000217.1 GCA_021781425.1 Pseudomonadota bacterium | reverse complement strand
CTCGCGGATCGGTTCCAGCGCATGCGCGGCCGGATGGTAGTGGTACAGGCCCGGCGCGATGCCATCCACGCGCTGCACCAGCGCGTAGGCTTCGACCGGATGCAGGCCGCCCGCCGATGGCGCGCCCTTCTTGAGCAGGAAGATGCCCGGTGCGTATTCGTCCACCGCGCGCGCGCCGAACGCGCGATACATCGCCGCGCCGAACGTCACGAGGTCGAGCTGGCGCGCCAGGTCGTAATTGCGGCAGGTCACGCGCCGCGCGAACAGCCGATCGAGCGGACTGTCGCCGGCAGCGGGAAGCTTCTGCCGCTGCGACGCCGGCACGCGCTCGCGCACCGGCGCGGGCGAGCTGCCGAGGCGTTCGAGAAAGGTCTGGTCGGTCTCCTCGCCGAAGCGCCGCTGCGCCTCCACGGTATCCACGCTGCGCCAGCGCGAGAAGCGGTGCGCGACGGCATCGAGGCCGCGCCAGTGCGTATCGCGCAGGAATTCGTCGGCCGCGCGCGCGGCGGCATCGCCGTCGGCTTGAGCGATGAGCAGGCCCTTGTCGAGCAGCGCCTGCAGGGTCGCGCGCGGATGCGTCTTCGCGAGTTCGTCCAGCGCCGTCCACTGCGACGGCGACAGCGCGCCGAGCACGGTCACCTCGTCCGCCGACAGCACGATTTCCTCGTCGCGGTGCGGCGCCAGCGCGATCCATTCGACCACGTTGCGCAGGCCCGTGCCGCCGCTGGCGAGCAACGACAAATCAAAGTCCAGCCGCTCGCGCGGTTCGATCATCACGTGTGCGCAGCGGCGTACTTGCATGGCGGATCACTCGCGGGGAAGTGCGCGCAAGCGTAGGCAGCACGCGTGCATCTGGCAAGCCGCGCGTGCGCCGCGTTCCGAATTTGTGACCACTGTCACTGAGCCTTTTGCGGGCGCTGTCAGGATGCATGCTCCGAACCGGGCAACCGGTTTCGGCGTTCAGGGGTCACTCTTTCGGAGCAAGTCATGGCTTACGCAAATCATGTCAGCAAATCGCAGATCATCGAGCTGTTGGGCAAACTCGCCGAGGACGACGGCTACCGGATCCGCTTCCAGCGCGATCCGGAAGCGGCGTTGACGGAATTGGATTTTCCTTCCGGCGGGTTCGCGGGTTACGTCGGCAGTGCCGCGCAGACCGGCATGCTGGCGGACAAATCCGTCTTCGCGACCGCACGCCAACGCATGGTTGATGAAACTGCCGGCGAGTGCCTTTGCATGGTTGTCCCCAGTTTCCGATTGGACTACGGCGACCAGCATCGCAGCACCTCTGCTGGGATGCGGTAATATCGAAATGCCTACCCGTTGGATTCGGTGATCCGGCGGGTAGATCGCACTCTTTCCGCAACTGCACAACAGGGTGAAGTATGGCTGGTCAAAACGTCAGCAAAGCGCAAATGCTTGATCTGCTAGGCCGACTCGCGAAAGACGATGCTTTTCGCGATCGCTTCGAAAAGAATCCTCCAGCTGCGCTAGCTGAAGTCGGCATTCCGCCAGATCAGATCAAGGGGTTTCCTGAAGATCATACGCGACCCGGCAAGATCGCGCCGAAGTCGGACTTCGAGGCCGCAAGAAAGCGGCTAGTTGATCAACAAGGCGATGAATGCTTGTGCATGGTAGTCCCGGGTTTGCACCTGGATTACGGCAAGCATAACTAAGGTTCAGTTACTTTAGTTTTTGGTGCAGCGAATCCAATCTCTTGCCAAGGCTTGGTATGGCTTGCGCTTTCGGCCAAACCTTCTCGAAAGCTGTCAGCGATTCTTTAGCTTCGGCATCCTGATTGAGATCATGCGCCAGTTCAGCCTCGCGCAACAACGCCAAGTCGGATTGCACAACATTGAATGCGGTCATGAATTGTGCGAATCCGTATTCCGCATAGGCTCTGCCACGATGGTTGATCAGCCAGTGCGCTTCGTCCAATGCGCGTGCGTTATCGTGATTGCCCGCGTATGCATCCAGTAAAGCCAGATGGGTTATGTAAAGTTCGCGACCATCAATTAATTGTTGCAGCAACTTGATAGCCTGATCCGGATGACCACTGCCGCGCAACAACTCTGCATCAACTATCGTCCGCATGCCCTTCAATACCGCATTCGCCAGCTTCGACGATGCGGGGTCAACTTTAGCCAATAAATCTCTGGAAGCTTTTTTCTCGCCCTCACGCGCCAATAGCCACGCCGAGAATAGAGCGTGGAATCGGGCTTGGGCCGCATCGAGCACATTATCCGAATTCTCGCTCAGGGCCACATTGGCGTATTGAATCAATTCGGGAGCAGTCACCTTCTCGAATTCGCTGCGCAGCCCGAGTTCTATGCCAAGCACACGTTGTTGATGAGCCACGCCCAAGTTCCTGGCTGACTGGTCAGCGTCGTCCAACGCTACTTGTGTATCGTGCCAATTTCCTTGGTCTGCCGCTAAGGCGATTTGCACCATCTGAGTTCCAAGATCATCAGTAGCAACGCCAGATGGTTTCCCACTTTTTAAGAGATCGAATGCCTTGTCGTATCGACGCTGTGCAGCGTACAGTTCCGCATAGAAATCGTTCCTGAGAAATTTGGCCTGCGCCGCAAGCTGGAAATATTTCAACGATTCCGACTCGTCATCCGTCGCCAAATAAATCATTCCGAGCAAGTATTGTCCGGCCACACTGTATGCGTTTTGAGGAGCAATGTTGAGCTTTGCAGCGGAGATGGCATCCGTGAAGTCGTTTGCGCACCAGGCGAAATATGCATACGGGCCGCTTGCTGGATAAAAATCTGGATACATTTCAGACAACGATTTCCATTTCGAAAACGGTGCTTCCGGCTCCGTCAATGTGCGCAGCCAGGCGTCGACCAGCAAACTGTCGCGTCCTGACAAACGCTCGGGTGTCGCCGCGGCCAATTTGATTTGCTTGAGCGCCTCCGAATTTTGATCGGCATTTATCCACACCCGTGCGATGACCAGGTGCGCAGTGGCGAACTGCGGGTCGAGGCGCACCGCATCCTGATAGAACGCCAGCGCGTCCTTCATGTTGCCGGTGAAGTAAGCGCGCTGGCCCAGGGAATACGCGCGCAGCGCGTCCAGGTTGGCGGTGGCCACCTGTTCCAGCGGTTTATTTGTCGCCGACACCTGGGTCAGCGCCTCGCCCAAACGCAGGCGCAATTTCTGATCGATCGCATCGATCGTCGGCAGCACCGAATCCAGTCCCTTGCCGTCCGCCGACTCGGTGTAGACCGTCGCCTGCGTCTTCGGATCGACCACCTCGGCAGTGACGCGCACATGCCCGCCGACTTCGGCAACAGTGGGAATGATCACGGCACGCGCGCCGTCGCGGATCGCCACTTCGCTGCCGACGGCGCGGTCGACGCGCGTCTTGTCCGGATCGCGCTGCATCAGGGCCACGGTGTCGCGCACCTTCAGGTCGGACATCACGTTGACGTAGCGCGACTGTTCCAGGCCGAGGCGGAAC
>JAJXWU010000243.1 GCA_021781425.1 Pseudomonadota bacterium | reverse complement strand
CGCAGGCATTTCGCTGGAACGCGTGGCAGTCAATCTGATCGACGCGCGCATCCCGGACAATGCCGGATTGCAGCCGGTGGATATGGCTGTTGTGGAAAATGCTCCAAATGCATACTTTTCCACTTTGCCGATCAAGGCCATGCTGACAGCCCTGTGCGAGGCCGGCATTCCCGCAGCGCTGTCGCAAACGGCGGGCACGTTCGTGTGCAATCAGGTGTTCTTCGGTCTGATGCGCTTGCTCGCGCGGCGGCGCGGCGCGCGCGGCGGCTTCGTGCATGTGCCGTATCTGCCGGAGCAGGCGGCGCGCCGCGCGGGTGCGCCAGGCGTGCCGCTGGAGACGATGATCGTGGCAGTCCGGCTGTGTCTGGAAACTGCGCTGACGACGAGCGCCGACGAACATTACGCCGCCGGCAGTCTGGACTAGGCCACTCAATAACCTGCAGTGCTCGCCCGCATTCAGTGTCCCGGCGCCGATGGCGCCGCCGCAGCCGGCGTGGCCGCCAGCGGATCGAGGAGCGGTACGAGCTTGCCGTGCTCGTCGACGAGGGCATCGATTTTCTGCGCCTGTGCGGTGACTACGAGCAGATGCTTTTGTTCCGGCGTGGCGCGGTCGGCGTCGCGCAGCACGATGCCGGTAATCTTCTTCCTGTCCTTTAGGTCGCCGATGTAGCCGAACAGTTCGGCCTTGCCCATGATGAATTCGCCGGTGGCAAAGGTGTTGTTCTTCGCCGGCTTGACCAGCAGATGGCCGTCGTCGATGGCGCCGCTGGCGAACGCGGTGGCGAAGACAAACAACGACGCGGCAGCCGCCGCGACAATCGATTTGTACATCGTATTCTCCCGTTGCGATGCGCGCCGCGTGGCGCTACTGGACGATTTGAATGACTTTCAGGTGCCCGTCGTTGTCGCGCACGTAGCCGCTGATTTTCAAGTCGCGACAGATGCCGGCCAGACCGGCAACGTGCGCATTCGTGATCTTCTGTTTTTCTCCGGCGATCAGCAGAATCGTGTGCGCCGGTTTGCCGATTTCCGTGAGATAGCGAATATGCCCGGCAAGGTCCTCGCGGGTGAGGGTGGCGCCTTCGTACTCGAACTGGCCGTTCTTGTCGGCAGCGACGGTCAGGTCGAACGCGGTCGGCGCATTCGACACCGCAATATCCGACGTGCCGTTCTTGAGCGCGTCGCGGCCGCCGCAGGCAGCGAGCAGGACCAGTGTCAGCGCGATCGCCAGTACCTGTGCGCCGCGAATGATATAACTTTTACGCATTGTATACTCCTGGTCTCACGCCTTGGGCAGCGTCACGCCCTTCTGGCCCTGGTATTTTCCGCCGCGGTCGCGGTAACTGGTACCACAGACCTCGTCGGATTCGAAAAACAGCATCTGCGCCACGCCTTCGTTCGCGTAGATCCGCGCCGGCAGCGGCGTGGTGTTGGAAAATTCCAGCGTCACGTGGCCTTCCCATTCCGGTTCCAGCGGCGTCACGTTGACGATGATGCCGCAGCGCGCGTAAGTGCTCTTGCCCAGACACACCGTCAGCACGCTGCGCGGGATGCGAAAGTACTCCACCGTGCGCGCCAGCGCAAACGAATTGGGCGGGATGATGCAGACGTCGCCCTTGACGTCGACGAAACTGCGCGCATCGAATTCCTTGGGATCGACGATGGTCGAGTTGATGTTGGTGAACACCTTGAACTCGTTCGCGCAGCGCACGTCGTAACCATAACTGGATGTGCCGTAGGAAATCAGCTTGCCGCCACCCGCATTCGTGCGCACCTGGCCGGGCTCGAACGGCTCGATCATGCCGTGCTTTTCCGCCATGCGGCGGATCCAGTGGTCCGATTTGATACTCACAAGTGCAGGCTCATGTATTTTGAATAACGATTTTGGGAAACTGAATCGATTTGCTGCGCGCGTGCAGCGCCAAATGCGCCGCCGTCTTGCGCGCGATCTCGCGGTACAGCGCGGCGACATTGCCGGCCGGATCGGCGGCAACGGTCGGCGTACCGCCGTCGGCCTGTTCGCGAATCCTGATATCGAGCGGCAGCGATCCAAGCAGCGGCACCCCGTGCTGCGCGGCCATGCGCGCGCCGCCGCCTGCGCCGAAGATGTGCTCGGTGTGGCCACAGTTCGAACAGGTGTGCAGGGCCATGTTCTCGACGATGCCGAGCACCGGCACCGCGACCTTCTCGAACATCTTCAGGCCCTTCTTCGCATCGAGCAGGGCGATGTCCTGCGGCGTGGTCACGATCACCGCGCCGGACACCGGCACACGCTGACACAAGGTGAGCTGGATGTCGCCGGTGCCGGGCGGCAGGTCGATGACGAGGTAATCCAGATCGGACCAATTCGTCTCGTTGAGCAGTTGCGTCAGCGCCTGCGTCACCATCGGCCCGCGCCAGATCATCGGCGTGTCCTCGTCGATCATGAAGCCGATCGACATGGCCTGCAGTCCATGTGCGATTTTCGGTTCAATGCGCTGGCCGTCCTTGGTATCGGGTTTTCCGGAAACGCCCAGCATGCGCGGCATGGATGGGCCGTAAATGTCTGCATCGAGCACACCAACATTCGCGCCCTCGGCGGAAAGCGCGAGGGCGAGATTCGCCGCCGTCGTGGATTTGCCCACGCCGCCCTTGCCCGAGGCCACCGCAATGATGTTCTTCACGGCCGGCATCGGCGTGAGGTCTTTCTGCACCTTGTGTGCGAACACGCGCCAGCTCGCGCCGACCGTGGCGTCGGCAATGCCCGCCGCGGCGAGCCTCGCGCGCACCTGCTGCGCCAAGGCGTCGACGAAGGTCTTCGCCGGATACCCGAGCACGATGTCGACGGCGACCTTGTCGCCGTCCACGCCCACGCCCTTGACCGCACCCGATGCGACCAGATCCTGGCCGGTATGCGGATCGACGATCTCGGCGAGCAGGCGTTCGACCTGTTCCTTCGTGGGTTGAGTCATGGGAATGATGCGCGAGACACGAATGCATATTGTAGCCGAGCGAAGTGCCTCAAGGTTGCATCACTTGCCAAGCTCGAATCAGCGTCCGAGAATGCGGGGGCAGCTTGGAGTAAGTGCCTTGCCACGGTTCCGCAATTCATATTGCTTGTGTCTGGTTGTCCAAGTTTTTGCGCTGGCATGCGCAACGCCTGCTCATTCGGCTACATTGACGGCCGCATGCTCCACCACGGACGGCTCTGTCGGACCGGCGAATCTCATCGCCGCAATTACTCAGGCAAACACTGAAACCGACGACATCATCGTGCTCGACGCAAGCTGTGTGTATACCTTCACGCAGAAGCAAAACGACTGGTATGGGCCAAACGCGTTACCACCGATCCAATCGACCATGACAATCGAGGGCAATGGCGCGATCCTCGTTGCATCTCAGGCCGGTGACCCGAGTCCCACAACCGCTGATGCATTCCGCTTCTTCTATGTCTCCGGTGGGTGGGAGTCTCCACCAGGCGCGCTGACGCTTCACGATCTCACGCTTCGCGGCGGCTATGCGAAGGGTGGCGATGCTGGCGGCGGCGGCGGCGCTGGAATGGGAGGAGCAATCTTCAATCAAGGCAGCCTGACTCTTTTGTCTGTCACCTTGACCAACAACACTGCGCACGGTGGCAACACGAACAGTAGCAATCCCAACGGTGGCGGCGGCGGAATCGGACAGGATTCACAGTCAAACGGCGGAGGCATTGGTGGCAATGCACTACCCGGAGCGGGCACGCTCAGCACCGGTGGCGCAGGCGCAATGTACGGAGGTGGCGGCGGCGGTGGATTTCTTTCCAGTGCCAACGGGCAGAATGCGACCAACTTGGCTGGCGCCGGGGGCGGATTTGGCGACCTTGGCGGCGCAGTTTGCGCCAGCTGTCTTGCTGGTACCAACGGCGATGGTGGTGAGGGTGGTCACAGCGGTTTGGGAGGTGGTAGTGGTGGCGGATTCGGCGCTGGCGGCAATGTAGGCCCAGGACTTAGTAGCTGTGGCGGAGGTGGGGGTGTCGGGGGTGGAGGCGGCGCAGGCGGCGGCTTTTGCGGGGGATCCGGTGGATTTGGCGGTGGCGCCAGCATCCAATGGAGTGCAGCTGGCTTTGGTGGTGGGGCCGGCGCAATTGCCAGCGCAGCCGGCTTCGGTGGTGGCGCCAATGCAACTCTTGGTGGCGGAACCTATTACAGCGGTGGTGGTGCCGGAATGGGCGGCGCTATTTTCAATCAGGCCGGTAGCGCTACGCTGGTCAACGTGACCGCCATCGGCAACGCCGCTATCGGTGGTTCATCTCAAGGAAATCCTGGAAGTGGCTTGGGCGCAGCAATCTTCGATCTCAACGGTAGCGTAATCGTGTCATTTTCCACGTTTGCGCAAAACATCATCTCAGGCAGCAATGGGGCTTCGATTGCCGGCGGCCCCGGCGACGCCACTATCTACTCGCTGGCTTATGGCAACAAGGTAGAAGACGGCAGCGCAAGTTTCGCCTTCTTGGGCATAGCCAACAGCATCATCTCCGGTACCCTTGGCGGTGCAAACGACGTGACCAACAATGCCGTCAATGGCGCGCGCACAAATTACGCTGACTTGCAGTTCGTCGGCATCAACATTGTTGGTGCATCGCTCAACAACTCGCTATTGGATCCAAACAGCATCTCCCCACTTTCCACCAATGCGCATCTCGGTTCATTGTCGTCGTACTTCAACGCACCGGCGACACTGCCCATCGCTGCATCGAGTCCTGCTTACAACAGGGTGGACCCTTGCAACGACGCAGTTGGCAATCCGGTGACGACTGATGCACGTGGCGTGGCGCGTCCACAGTTTGGCTTCTGCGACATCGGTGCCTTCGAATACGACGGCGACTACATTTTCGCGAATGGATTCGATTGAGCACCGGCGTCATCGCGTAAGATGCCCGCATGCGCCTTGCCGCCATTGCCCTGCTCGCATTCGCAGCGCCCGCGTTTGCGCAAACGACGCACGGCTCGCCCGCCGGCTCGTGGCAGACCTTCGACGACGACACGCACGCGCCCAAGGCGCAGGTGCAAATCGCCGAACATGCCGGCGTGCTGTCGGGCAGGATCGTGAAGCTGTTTCAGGCTCCGGGCGAGAAACCGAATCCGCTCTGCACGCCGTGCACAGGCGCGCGTCACGCTCAGCCGGTGCTCGGCATGACCATCCTGTGGAATTTTCGCCGCGACGGCGCTGCCTGGGACGGTGGCGAGGTGCTCGATCCCGAAAGCGGCGATGTATACCGCGCTACCCTGCATCTTCGCGACGGCGGCAAAACGCTCGACGTGCACGGCTATATCGGCATTCCGCTGCTCGGACGCAGCCAGATCTGGACACGCGTTGCGGATTGAGCGGCGTCTGACGACTTCCAGTATGATTGCGCGCCGCCAAAAAGCCAAAAGGCGGCGGACGAGCGGAGATTCCAATGAAAATTCGTACGCTGGCGCTGGCCGGCCTGCTGGCGGCGCTGCCTATGGCCGATGCGTTTGCGACAATCTGGACCGTCACCGGAACCGGCGAACCAGCGTCGATCAGTTCAGCCGCCTGTGACGTCAGCAACAATTGCCCCACCCTGCGCGACGCGATCAATAGCGCCGTCTCGGGTGACACGATCCAGTTTTCCAACGCGATCGACGGCAGCACGATCGTGCTGTCCCAGTACAGCGACGACCTCGGCGCGAGCGCTCGAGCGAGTTCGGAATTCGGACCCTCGGCATTCTTCTTCACGGGCGGCAAATCGCTCACCCTCGACGGCAAGACCGGTCTGACTCGCGGCATTACCATTGCGCGCGACACGACTCAGGCGGCGTTCCGGCTGTTCGACATCGACAACGGCAGCGGTCTGACCCTGCAAAGCTTGACCCTGAAAAACGGTTTGGCGCAGGGCTTCAGCAGCGGCAGTGGTGGTGGCGCACTCGGCGCGGGCGGCGCGATCTTCAATCAAGGCACGCTGAGCATTGACAGCTGTACCTTCGCCGGCAATGCGGCGCAGGGCGGCGCCAGCGGCGACGGCAGCGGCAATCTTAGCGGCGCGGGCGTCGGATCGGCTCCAACACCTCCATCATCCGGTGGCTACGGCGGCGGGCCAAACGGGAGTACGGTATATGGCGTCGCTGGCGGTTTCGGAGGCGGTGGCATTGCCTACGATGGCGGCAGCAGCGGCGGCTTTGGTGGTGGCGGCGGCAGTGGCGGAATCGGGGGCAACGGTGGATTCGGCGGTGGCGCCGGCAGCGGAAGCCCGGCCGGGACTGGGGGTTTCGGCGGCGGCAGTGGCGCTGCCAGCGCCGGCGGCAGCGGCGGCGGCATGGGCGGCGCTATCTTCAACGACGCCGGCTCGCTCACCATCGTCAATTCCACGTTCACCGCCAACAGCGCCAGCGGCGGGGCGGGCGGCAGCGGAGCGGCCGGCGGCTCGGGCCTGGGCGGTGCGATCTTCAATTACAGCGCGATCTTGAACATCCAGTCCTCGACGCTGGCGCGCAACAGCGTGGCCGCGGCCAACGGCGGCAGTTCCGACGGCGGCGCGGTCTACAGTTTCGATGACCACGGCTGCAACAATGGCGGCAATCCCTGCTCGGTTTCGAAGTCAACCTTCGATCTGGAAAATTCGATTTTTTCGAACAGCGAAGGCGGCACACACGACATCGTGGTCGATAGTCACACCCAAACCGGCGCGGACATTTTCAGCGGTCTGATCATGATGTCCTACGACAGCACACAGTTCACTACCGTTCCGGTCAGCAGCGCCGATCCACTGCTCAGCCCGTTGGGCCATTACGGCGGCCCCATGCCCCTGCCGGTACTCGTTCCGCACAAGGGCAGCCCGGCGATCAACTCCATTACCTGTGTGTTGGCGGTCGATCAACGCGGTGTATCGCGCCCACAGCCGCCGAATACAAATTGCGACGTCGGCGCGGTGGAATACGACGGCGACTATATCTTCGCGAACGGATTCGATTGAAAATCTCGTGAATGACCTGCTGCGCTCGGCAGCTTGAATGCCGGCGGTGCTCGAAATCTTCATTTACTCCGCATGTAAATTCCGGTTTCTGCGCTCCGGCGGCATTCGATCCGCCATCGCTTGCGACGGTCATTCATCGAGATTTCGGCTCCAGCCACGACACATGCGCGCATGCTAGGCTGCGCGCCTTGAAACAAGGGATCGTCGATGGCCGCCAAGAAATCGCTGGGTGTTTTCGACCTGGTGCTGTTCAACACCGTGGCCATCGTCGGCCTGCGCTGGGTCGCGCTGGCCGGACACGCGGGACCGTCGTCGCTGACCCTGTGGCTGCTCGCCGCGCTGGCGTTCTTCATTCCGCAGGGTCTGTGCGTGATGACGCTGTCCTCGGCGCTGCCCAAAGACGGCGGCCTGTACGTGTGGATCAGCGAAGCGTTCGGCGAACGCCAGGGGTTCATCGCCGGCTGGCTCTACTGGGCCGCCAACATTTTGTACTTCCCTACCCTGTGCCTGAGCACAGTGGTGTTTGCGCTGTACATCTTCAACAATCAGTTCGTCGCACTGGAGCACTCGCCGATGTTCGCCGCGGGCGCCTCGCTGCTGCTGCTCGGCATCGCGCTCGGCGCCAATATCGTCGGCACCGGCACTGGGCGCTGGCTGCAGAACCTCGGCGGATTGGCGCAATGGATTCCTTCGCTGGTGCTGATCGGTGTGGGCCTGGTTGCATTGATCGCGGACGGCTCAGCCACGCCGATGCCTGCCGCGTCGTTCGCGCCGAATTTTTCCAATCTGGACACGATCATTTTTTTCTCGCAGATCTGCTTCGCGTTCGGTGGACTGGAACTGGCGCCGCTGCTCGCCGGTGAAATCCACGAACCGCGCCGCACGATTCCGCGCGCCCTGCTGATTTCCGGATTCGTCATCGCCGCGATCTACATACTCAACACGCTGGCGTTGATGTGGGCGATGCCGTCGAAAGACATTTCCATCATCGCGGGCGTCAATCAGGCCATCGCCCAGGCCGGCGCCGCGCACGGCATGGCATGGCTCGGCCCGCCGGTGGCGCTGCTGATGACGCTGGCGGGCATCGGCGGACTCGGCGCCTGGCTGATCGGCACGGCGCGATTGCTGTTCGTCGGCGGCATGGGCCGCCTGCTGCCGCCCGCGCTCGCGCGCGTGCATCCGCGCTGGAACACGCCCTATGTCGCGCTGCTGATACAGGCCGGACTGGCGGCCGTGTTCATTCTCGCTGCCACGCAAGGATCGAGCGTGCGCAGCGCCTATCTGATGATGGTCGATGCCACGGCGATTCTCACTTTCGTCGTGTATCTGTACCTGTTCGCATCGGCGTTCAAGCTGCGTGCACGCATCGCACAAACTGCTGACGCCATCGCCATTCCCGGCGGCGCGCTCGGCAGCGCGATCGCCAACGGCCTGGGCTTTCTGACGACCGTCGGCGCCATCGCGCTGGCGCTGGTGCCGCCATCGGACACCGCCGGGCGGATGGATTTCTTCCTCAAGGTGATCGGCGGTACATTCGGATTCTTCATTGCAGGGCTTGTCTTGTACCGGCTGGCGAAACGCCGCGCCGTGCGATAATCGCGGCATGACAAAGCGCGAAATCCTCGTCACCTCCGCCCTGCCCTACGCCAACGGTCCGATCCACCTCGGGCACATGCTCGAGCACATCCAGTCCGACATCTGGGTGCGCGCGATGCGCATGGCCGGGCATAGCGTGCATTACGTCTGCGCCGACGACGCGCACGGCAGCGCGATCATGCTGCGCGCGGAGAAGGAAGGCATCGCGCCCAAGGCGCTGATCGACGGCGTGTGGAAAGAGCACAGCTCGGCCTTGCGCGATTTCGGCGTCGCTTACGATCATTATTCCTCGACCCACACCGAAGCGAACCGCGAACTGACCGCACGCATCTGGCAGGCGCTCAAGGCCGGCGACCACACCGAGTCGCGGCCGGTGAAGCAGCTCTACGATCCGGTCAAGGCGATGTTCCTGCCGGATCGTTACATCAAGGGCGAATGTCCCAAGTGCCACAGCAAGGATCAGTACGGCGACGGCTGCGAAGTCTGCGGCACCGCGTACTCGCCGGCGGATCTGATCGAGCCGTATTCGGTGGTCTCCGGCGCGCGCCCGGAGTTGCGCGAATCCACACACTTCTTCGTCAAGCTCGCCGATTTCGAGACAATGCTCAAAGGCTGGCTGGTGCAGCGCCGCGATGCCGGCGGTTTGCAGGCCGAGGTCGTCAACAAGTTGCAGGAGTGGTTCGCCGACGGTCTGCGCAGTTGGGACGTCTCGCGCGACGCGCCGTATTTCGGCTTCGAGATCCCCGGCGAGCCGGGCAAGTTCTTCTACGTCTGGGTCGACGCGCCGGTCGGCTACCTCGCCGCGTTCAAGGAGCTGTGCGAAAGCGGTCGCAAGGCGGATTTGCGTGCCGACGATTTCGAGCGTTTCCTGCGCGCCGACACCGGTACCGAGATGGTCCATTTCATCGGCAAGGACATCATTTATTTCCATACCCTGTTCTGGCCGGCGATGCTGCACGGTGCGGGTTTGCGCACGCCGAGCGCGGTGAACGTGCACGGATTCCTCACCGTCAACGGCGCGAAGATGTCCAAGTCGCGCGGCACCTTCATCGAGGCGCGCACCTACCTGAACCATCTCGACGCGGATTATCTGCGCTACTACTTCGCTAGCCAGCTCGGGCCGACGCTGGCCGATGTCGATCTCGACATGAAGGCCTTCGAGGAGCGCGTCAATTCGCACCTGGTTGGTAAGTGGATCAATATTGCAAGCCGTACAGCGGGCTTTGTCCACAGATTTTTTGGGGGGCGGTTGGCAGCGCAAGGTTGTTTTTCACAAAAAGAAGAAGACATCCTTTTGCATATCTTCAAGCGCCGTTCACAAATTGCAGCCTTATACGAAGAACGCGACTTTGCGGAGGTCACCCGCCAATTCGTGCTCGCAGCCGATTATGTCAATTCGTACATTGCCGACGCCGCACCGTGGGTCCTTGCGAAGGATGATTCCAAACGCAGCGAGTTGCACCGGGTATGCACCTTTGCAATAAGCGCATTCCAATTGTTGACAGTAATGATCAAACCGCTCGTCCCTGTCATCGCCAAGAAAGCGGAAGACTTCCTTGGCATGGAGACGTCTTCGTTCTTTGCAATCAGCGATGCGATGTACAACCGAGAAATTCGACAGTTTGAGCCCATCGCCACCCGTATCGACATTGATAAAATCGAAGCCATGATCGAAGCATCGAAAGAGAATCTGCAACCGAATGCCGCCATCGCACCACCCTCACCCCAGCCCTCTCCCGCCGGCGGGAGAGGGGGAAATGCGGATGCCGCGGCGGCAGAGTCCGCCCAATCGCCCCCGCTAACGATCTCAATCGACGACTTCGCCAAAATGGATTTGCGCATAGCCACAGTGCTGCAATGCGAATTCGTGGACGGCTCCGACAAACTGCTGCGCTTCGTTCTCGACGCCGGCGAGCTGGGACAACGCCAGATTTTTTCCGGCATCCGCGCTGCCTACACCGAGCCGGAAAAACTCGTCGGCCGCAAGGTCGTGTTCATCGCCAACCTCGCTCCGCGCAAGATGCGTTTCGGCATATCCGAGGGCATGATCCTTTCCGCCGGTTCCGGCGGCAGCGACCTGCACCTGCTCGACGCGGATGCCGGCGCGAAGGCGGGCATGCCGGTGAAATAGTCGCGATCCGGGCGACGGGTTTACAGAATCGACTCTCACGCGTAGCATCGCCCCACCAACAAACGGGGGAGAAACGATGCGTTCACGGTCCTTCCGGGCTGGCTTGCTGGTACTCGCCGCCTTCGCCGCCCCCGCTATCGCGCAAGTCGTCGTCCCCACGGGCGCCGCGTTTTCGCTCGGCGGCGGCAGCATCGACCTCGGCAACACCAGCCTGCAAGTCGGCGGCTCTTTTGCAGTCGGCGGCGGCAGCGTGCAGAACGCCGACAGTGTTTCGATCCTGTCCGGCGGCAATCTCGACGGCGGCAGCGGCGCACTGACCCTGTTCGGCGACTGGTCGAACGCCGGCATTTTTAGCGGCGGCACCGGCACGGTGAACTTCGTCGACGGCGGCATCACGCAATCGAACGTCAGCGGCAATTCCACGTTCGACAACGTCAGCTTCGTCAGCGCCAACGGCAAGAACTACGTGTTCGCGGTCGGCTCCACCCAATCCGTCTCGGGCTTGCTGACCATCCAGGGAAGCGCCGCGCAGGGAATCCAGTTTAAAAGCGCGGCTGCCGGCCAGGTCGCGAACATCAATCTGCTGGCGGGCGGCAGCCAGAACATCCAGTATGTCGGCGTTTCCGACGTGCATGCGACCGGCCAGCACCTGGCGGCCAATCAGACCAACGATGGCGGCACCGGCAATGCAACCGGCTGGTTCGGCTCAGCCGCCAGTAATACCGTGCCCACGCCCGCGCTGCCAGGATTCGGCCTGCTGTTGCTTGCGCTGTTAATCGCCGGCTTCGCTTCATTTGCTTTGCCGACGTCACGTCAACAGGGATAGGAACTGCCATGACAGCGCGCTTCTCCCGGACGCCGGTCTGCCTGGCCATTGCCGGCGCACTGTTCGCGGCTGCACCCGGGTTCGCACAGAACGTCAGCGTGACCGAACCTGCCGGCGGCAGCTTCGTGGTCAACAGTGCGGCCAGCGCGCCGCTGTTCGCGATAGATGCGAACGGCAACCTGACCATTGCCAATCTTGCTGGTGCCGCGCAGCAGGGCACACCGTTGTGCTTTTCGGGAGCTGGCGTGCTTGGTCCTTGTGTGCCTGGATCCAATGTCGGTCCGACAGGACCGACTGGACCCGCGGGGGCGATCGGGCCGCCGGGTGCTCCGGGTATACCCGGTCCCATTGGACCACCCGGACTTCCAGGCACGCCAGGCCCTATGGGACCGCCCGGACCAGCCGGACTTCCGGGCACGCCAGGCCCTATGGGACCGCCCGGACTTACAGGCACGCCAGGCCCCATGGGACCGCCCGGACCACCCGGACTTCCAGGCACGCCAGGCCCCGTGGGACCGCCCGGACCACCCGGACTTCCAGGCACGCCAGGCCCCATGGGACCGCCCGGACCGCCAGGATTAGCAGGCGCTGCGGGGGCCACTGGTGCGACCGGTGCAACCGGGCCGGCTGGCTCGGGCACGATCATTTCCCTGGCTTCCGGCAGCGATTATGCCGCGACCACGATCGCGGGCGGGTTGTCGGGCACCGGCGTATTGCTCGGCTTCGGCAATGGCGCACAAACCATTTCCGCCATCGGTTCGTCGATCGATCTGACGGGTGGGCCCGGCGTTGTACAGAATTTCGCCTTCAGCATGCCACGCGACGGCACGATCACATCGATCTCGGTCTATTTCAGCTCGACCGTAGCGCAATCGTTGGTCGGTACCACAGTTACTCTGACCGGACAGCTTTACGAGTCGACCATACCAAACAACACATTCACGCCGATTCCAGGAGCCATAGTGACACTTGCGCCCGCGATGACCGGAGTGCTGGCAATCGGAACGATCTCCAACGGCATCGCGACCGGACTATCCATTCCGGTGATGGCGCAGACACGATTGCTGTTCGTGGGTTCCGCGAGCGCGGCAGGCCTTTCTCTCATTGACAGCATGCCCGGCTATTGGAGTGCCGGGGTAACGATTCAGTAGCCGGATGCCGAGAGGTTTGCGGCACCCGGCTCAACCTGCCAGCGCCAATTCAAACTTGAAAAACCACATCATGACGAATCGCCAGAACCACGCTCCAATCTACCTCGCCGTTGCCGGCGCGCTGGCCGCTACACCGGCATTCGCCCAGAACGTCACCGTGACGCAGCCTGCGGGTGGCAGCTTCGTGGTCAACAGCGCGGCCAATTCGCCGCTGTTCGCGATCGACGCGAACGGCAATCTGACCGTCGCGAACCTGGCGACTGCCACACAGCAAAGCACGCCGTTGTGCTTTTCCGGAACCGGCGTACTCGGTCCTTGCGCAGCGGGATCGAACATCGGCCCGACCGGACCAACAGGCCCGACGGGTCCCACCGGAGCAACCGGCGCGACCGGCGCACAAGGCATCCAGGGCGCAACCGGGGCGACGGGGCCGACCGGTGCCACAGGCCCTACCGGAGCCACCGGTCCGACGGGGCCGACCGGTGCCACAGGTCCAACCGGCTCCCCGAACGCTATCGAGGTCTATTCCTCCATCCAGCAATCCTTTGCCAATCCCGTCATCGGCCCGGTGCAATTCGGTTCCATCCAATTGGTGGCCGGTAGCGACATCATTGCAAACCCCGCCGACGTGGCCATAAATGCCAGCGGCATATACAACGCTACTTTTTACTGCGAAGCAGACAGACTTTCCGCAACCGGCGGTCTCGTGCAATTTCAGATCAATGGAATATTTCAGGGACACGCAACGCCCGTCATACCTGGCCAAAACATCGCTATCGACCTACTCGCGAGCCTCAATCCCGGAGACCAGCTGAGTGTTGTTGCTCAGACGGTGGGAGTCCCCCTAGGCGGGATTTTCATTCTCGATCCACCCTGCACGTTGTCACTCGTAGAAATTCATTGACCGCAGCATGAAATCATTGCGAATGAACTAAGGAACTGGCATCCATCATGGCAAACCCATTGAACGTCGCACACCGTAGCGCCCTGTATCTCGCCATCGTCGCCACGCTGTCCACCGCGCCGACTTTCGCGCAAGACGTCACCGTGACGCAGCCTGCGGGTGGCGGATTCGTGGTCAACAGTGCCGCCAACGCGCCGCTGTTCGCCGTCGACGCCAACGGCAACCTGACCATTGCCAATCTCGCAGCCGCCGCGCAACAAAGCACACCGCTGTGTTTTTCCGGTACCGGCGTACTGGGTCCTTGCGTGCCCGGATCTAATGTCGGGCCGACAGGGCCCACCGGTGCGACGGGGGCGGCGGGACCGACAGGAGCAGCCGGACCCGCCGGAGCGACAGGCATCAACGGACCCGCAGGACCCGTGGGACCGACCGGAGCAACCGGCCCCGCCGGAGTTGCTGGCCCCGCCGGAGCGACAGGCATCAACGGACCCGCAGGACCCGTGGGACCGACCGGAGCAACCGGACCCGCCGGAGTTGCTGGC
>JAJXWU010000144.1 GCA_021781425.1 Pseudomonadota bacterium | reverse complement strand
GGCCAGCACCGGTATCGCCGCCTTGACGTAACTCATCGCCAGCGCCAGCGGCATGCCGTGAAAGTGCCCGGCGGAAATTACCTGATCCTCGATTACCTTGGCGTCTTGCGCATCCGGGAAGATCAGCGGATTGTCGGTGACGGCGTTGAGTTCGATGTCGATCACACGCTGCGCCTGCGCCAGGGCGTCGCGCACTGCGCCATGCACCTGCGGGATGCAGCGCAGGCAATACGCATCCTGCGGCTGATGCTTCTTGCCGCCCTTGAATGGCAGAAAGCGCGCGTAGAACGCCTCCTTGCCGTGGCGCTGCGCCGGCGGCACGTAGTTCCAGCCGATGTCGAAGCGATGCGCACGATCTGCGGGATCGCTCCACGAATCGGCGAGCCAGGTGCGGAATTTCGGTACGAGGTGATAGGGAATATCGGCGAGTGTGGAGCCTGCGAGCAAGCGACGCAGGTTCGCAGCGGTTTGCACCTGGCCCGGGTGCGGGCGCAGCGCATGGACTTCCGGCTTGAACGCCGAGGTGCGTCCGGCAAAGGCGTCGAGCGTCATCGCCGCGGCAAGATCGGCGGTGGCGAGCAGGCGCTCGAGCTTTTCCAGGGCGAGGGCCGCCGTCGCCAACATCTGCGTGGTGCCGTTGTTGAGGGCCAATCCCTCCTTGAACGACAGCTTCACAGGCTTGAGGCCGGCGCGCTTTAATGCCTCTCCACCGGACATGCGTTCGCCCTGATAAAACGCCTCGCCTTCACCGAGCAGCACGATGGCCAGGTGCGACAACGGTGCCAAGTCGCCGCTGGCGCCGACCGAGCCCTTTTCCGGCACGACCGGAATCACGTCGCGATTGAGCAATTCCGCGAGCGCCTGCAAGGTGCTCGCGCGTATGCCGGAATGTCCGCGCAGCAAGGTGTTGACGCGAATTGCCAGCATCGCGCGCACGACCTCGGGCGCCAGCGGCTTGCCGACGCAGACCGCGTGCGTCACGACAAGGTTGTGCTGCAATTCTTCCATCAAGGTGCGGTTGCCCGCGTCCGCGTCACCATTGGCAAGTTCCGCGCGTGCGCGATGCGCGCCGAGCAGTTTGTCGGCATTGCTGCCGAAGCCGGTAGTCACGCCGTAGATCGGTTCGCCGCGTCGCACCTGTTCGGCAAGAAAATCCGCAGTGCGCTGCACTTGCCTAAGCTGCGACGGGTCGAGTCCGATGATGGCCTCGCCGCACGCGATCTGCGCAACCTGATGACGCGTCAGGCGGCTGCCGTCCAGCAACACGACGTGACGGGTTTCCTTGCTCATGCCGGCATCGCCCGCGTCTGCTCCAATTCAACGCGCAGCACCTTCGCCAACTCTGCGCGCGGCACGGCGAACTGATCCTGTCTGTGCATGTCTTTCACGGTCACTATGCCCTTGGCGAGCTCGTCCTCGCCAAGCACGATCACGAAGCGGATCCCGGCGCGGTCTGCATATTTGAATTGCTTGCCGAGCTTGCCGGCCTCGAGCACGACTTCGGTGGCGATGCCGGCGGCGCGAAGTTCGTTGGCCAACGCGAGATAGACAGGCAACTGCGCTTCCTCCATCTGCGTGACCAGCGCCTGCACCGTGCTGGATGCCGCATCCAGCAGGCCGGCTTCGCGCAACTGCCAGAACAGGCGCGTGGCGCCGATGGAGATGCCGACACCCGGCAGACGGGACTTGGTGTAATTCGAGGCGAGATTCTCGTAGCGACCGCCGGAACAGATCGAGCCGATCTGCGGATGCTCATTCAGCGTGGTCTCGTACACGGTGCCGGTGTAATAGTCCAGGCCGCGTGCGATGGACATTTTGATTGAGTAGTGGGTCTCCGGCACTCCAAATGTACGCATCAGGATCAATACTTCGCGTAACTCTTCAATCCCCTCTCTCATTAACGAAGGGTCGCCCGGGAGCTTCTGCATATACGACTGCTCGATCGTATCCAAGCATGCGAGTGCGCTTCCTTCTTCGCGGCGAGACCCCAAAGTAATCAGACCAATGATATCGGCTAGTACATGGTTCGGAATATTGAATTCCTCATCGGCTAAGGTATTTGTCACCGCTGCCTGGCTGCGTTTATCCAGCTTGTCGATCTCACGCAAGATCGCAGCTTGTTGTTTGACATCGGCAATACCGTGCCCTTCCAAGAATCCACGCATCAGCTTGCGGTTGTTGAGCCAGATCGTGAACGGCCCGATGGCGAGGTCGCGGAACACGCTGTAGATGACGGCGGGAATCTCGGCGTCGTAGCGGATCGACAGCGCGTCCTTGCCGATCACGTCGATGTCGCACTGGTAAAACTCGCGGAAGCGCCCGCGCTGGGCGCGCTCACCGCGATAAACGCGCTGAATCTGGTAGCGCCGGAACGGAAAATTCAGATCGTGCTCGTGTTCGGCGACATAGCGCGCCAACGGCACGGTGAGGTCAAAGCGCAAAGCGAGTTCGGGCAATCCAGCGCCGGCCTTCTCGATCGCGCCGGTCGACTGCACGAAATACACCTGCCGTTCGGTCTCGCCGCCCTGCTTGGTCAGCAGCACGTCGGAAAATTCCATGACCGGGGTTTCAATCGGCAGGAAACCGAAGCGCTCGAAATTGCGCCGGATCGTGTCGAGCAGGCGCTGGAACGCAATCTGCTCCAGCGGCAGCAGTTCCAGCGTGCCGGGCGGGATGCGGGCGGCAGTCAATGCCATGAAGTCCTCGAATTCCGTGCCGCGGCGGGCGCCGCGCGCGCCGCATAGCCTAGCAGATCGCCAGCGCCGGTTGCGCCGCGACGCCTGCGCCATTACCATACGCGGCCCGTCGGGGTGTAGCTCAGCCTGGTAGAGCGCTACTTTCGGGAGGTAGAAGTCGGAGGTTCGAATCCTCTCACCCCGACCATCGTATTTTTCGATCTTCGCTGATCGCAGAATCGAGAAGCGGTCATCACTGACCGTACTTTTCAAACAAAAAAACGCCCGGCACTACCGGGCGTTTTTTGTTTCGTCATTTCTGGAACGCCTACTTGCCGCATTCCTTGCCGCGCGCGGCGTGGTTGCCGGCTGCCTTGGCCGCAGCCTCGGTCATATACGAGCCTTCCTTGGTCTTGCCGTACCACTCGTCGCCCTGGCAGTGATAGACCTTGGAACCGGAATTGACCCAGACCATGCCGGGGCCACCGCCCGGCTTGGCGGCAATTTGCGAAGCCGGAGTCGGTGCGGTGTGCTTGGACGATGCCGTCTTGGCAGCCGTTGCTGCCGCTGCAGGCGCACTGGCAGTCGTTGCGGGTGCCGCCGCTTCCGCGGCCCGGGCCTTCTTCGGCTTTTTCGAATTCTTGGATTTTGCGGCAGTCTCTGACGTGGCCGCCGTGCCGGATGCAGCAGACGATCCACCGTTGAGCCATTCCTTCACGCCCTTGTGACCGCGGCAGGCCCCTTTGTGCGTGGTGCCGGTGTAGTACGTGCCGTCCTTGCACGTCGCCGTCGCGCCGGCAGGAGCTTGCGCCCAGGCACCG
>JAJXWU010000135.1:1971-3508 GCA_021781425.1 Pseudomonadota bacterium | reverse complement strand
GCGACGCAGACTTGCCGGACACCGGCTACACGCTTTCGACCGGTCGCAGGCCACTGTCCACGCGGGCAGCGGTGGTTGCCGGTTCCATCGCAGATGCTGTGGCCCGCTTGTCGAGCGTGACAGCGCACAGAGCTGCCGACGCACTGCGAGTCGTATACACGTTCCCGGGTCAGGGCTCCCAGCATGTCGGCATGGCGCGGGAGCTCGTCGAGAGCGAGCCGGTGTTTCGCGAGCACTTCGGGCGTTGCTGTGAACTTGCGTCGACGCATCTGGAGCGCGACCTGCGTGCGATGATCCTGCCGTCCGAGCAAGACACGCAGATGGCCGATGCGCTGCTCGCGGAAACCCGCTACACCCAGCCGGCCCTGTTTGCGGTCGAATACGCGCTGGCGAAAATGTGGGAGGGTTGGGGCGTCGTTCCCGACGCGATGATCGGGCACAGCATCGGCGAATACGTTGCGGCCACGCTGGCCGGCGTGTTCGAGCTCGAGGACGCGATCGCGCTGGTTTGTGCACGTGGTGCCGCAATGTTCACGCAACCATCCGGCGCGATGCTGGCGGTGCGCATAGATGCGGAGTCATTGGCACCCGGACTGCCCGTCGGGGTCGAGATCGCGACGGTCAACGCACCCGCCTTGACCGTGGTAAGTGGGGAGGCGCGTGCGATCGAAGCCTTCGCGAGCACATTGTCGCAGTCGGGCGTTGCCAGCAGCCGCTTGAAGGTCAGCCACGCCTTCCATTCGGCACTGATGGACGGCGCGATCCCGGCATTCCGCAGCGCGTTCGACGGCGTGCGTATGCACGCGCCGCAACGGATGTTTTACTCCTGCGTCAGTGGTGCGCCGATCACGTCCGAGGCAGCCACTTCGCCAGAATATTGGTGCCGGCAGCTGCGTCAGCCGGTTCGCTTCGCCGAAGCCCTGCGCGACGCATCGATGCAGGGGCACGCGCTGTATCTGGAGGTGGGCCCGGGTCGCGTTCTGACCGGGCTGGCGCGGAGTATGCTCGGCGAACTGGGACAAGCGATTGCGACACTCGGTGCCGCGTCGGAGCCGGGCAACGCTGCCGAGCACGCGCAGCGGGCCGTGGGTGAGTGTTGGTGCGCCGGTGCAGCGATCGGTTGGAGCGGCTATTTCACGGGGCATCGGCGTCGACGCGTACCTTTGCCCGGCTATCCGTTCCGGGGTGTACGGTATTGGATCGACATTGAGGGTGCTGCACCGGCGGCGCAGCAAAACCCGAACAACGAGGGGTCGAGGGGAGCCATGTCGGCAGGGACAATTTCACCGGATTCCAAGAATGCAGCCCGACAGGCACGGCTGGCGGACGGTTTGCGTGGCTTGTTCGAAAACCTGTGTGGTGAACGGATCGGGCCGGACCGCGATCAGGCGAGCTTTCTCGAGTTGGGGCTGGACTCGCTGGCGCTGACCCAGGCCACATTGGAGATCGAGCGCCGTTTCAACGTGAAACTCAAATTCAGGCGCCTGATGGAGGATCTGGACAGCATCGACAAGCTGGCCGCGATGCTAGATGCCGC
>JAJXWU010000135.1:0-1961 GCA_021781425.1 Pseudomonadota bacterium | reverse complement strand
CCTGCCATCGCGACGGATGCGTCCAGCAATCCGGCGCTGGCGCAATTGATCCAGAGCCAGATGACGCTGATGCAGCAGCAGACACAGCTGCTGGCAGCATTGGCCGGTGGGCAAGCCGCGCCTACCGTTGCGACTCAAGGCACGGTGCCGCCTCCAGTACCGACCGTGGCGCTGGCGAACGATGCCGTGCCAGCAAATCTCGTCGAACGGCCATTCGGAGCGTCCGCGCGCATCCATGTTCGCCGCGATGCGGGATTGACCCCGGCGCAGCAGGCTTTTCTTGACGTATTCACCCGCCGCTACAACGCGCGTACCGCGAAGTCGAAGGCA
This sequence comes from Pseudomonadota bacterium, assembly GCA_021781425.1. Lineage (GTDB taxonomy): Bacteria > Pseudomonadota > Gammaproteobacteria > Xanthomonadales > Rhodanobacteraceae > Rudaea. The sequence continues at coordinate 1,631 of JAJXWU010000135.1, read as the reverse complement.
TTCTCCCAGCAACATCGGACATTGATGGCCGATCCGCGCGTGGTCACCGGGTTCCATCCGCTGTGGAAGGATCTGGTGTACCCGATCGTGGTCGAACGCTCGCAAGGCTCGCGCCTGTGGGATATCGATGGCAACGAATATATCGACCTGCTGAATGGATTCGGCGTGAATTTCCTCGGACATCAACCCCCCTACATCACGCAGGCGCTGCAGAAACAAATCGACACCGGCTTCGAAATCGGCCCGCAGCACCCGCTGACTGCCGAGGTCTCTGCGCTGATCTCGGACATGACCGGAATGCCGCGCGTGGCTTTCTGCAACACCGGCTCGGAAGCGGTGATGGGAGCGATGCGCATCGCCCGAACCGTTACCGGCCGCAAAACCATTGTGGTCTTCAAGGATTCCTACCATGGAATCTTCGATGAGGTTATCGTGCGCGGCGGCCGGGGCCTGCAATCGTTCCCGGCTGCGCCGGGCATCCTGCCCGAAGCGGTCGACAACGTGCTTGTACTCGATTACGGCAGCGACGATGCGTTGCGCGTGATCAACGAACGCGCTTCGGGACTGGCTGCAGTGATGATCGAGCCGGTGCAGGGCCGCAATCCGGGTCTGCAGCCGCGTGCGTTCGTGCGGCAGTTGCGCGCGCTGTGCGATGCCGGTGGCTGCGCCCTGATCTTCGACGAGGTGATTACCGGTTTCCGCGTCGCGCCGGGCGGCGCACAGGAGTTCTACGGCGTGCGCGCCGACATCGCCACCTACGGCAAGATCATCGGCGGCGGGCTGCCGCTCGCCGCAATTGCCGGCAACACGAGGTGGATGGACGCGCTCGACGGCGGTGTCTGGCGCTACGGGGATGACAGCTATCCGGAGGCAGGAGTCACCTATTTCGCGGGCACCTTCGTGCGCCACCCACTGGCACTGGCCGCGGCCAAAGCCTCGCTGCAACATGTCAGGCAACGCGGCCCTGCGTTGCAGCAGGAGTTGAATGATCGTACGGCACGTCTGGTCGAGCACCTCAATGCGGTCTTCGCCGCCCGACACGCTCCGATGCGGGCGCTCGCGTTCAGTTCCTTGTGGCGCGTCAACATCGATGCCGACCAGCCCTGCGCGAGCCTTTTCTACTATGCGTTGCGCGAACGCGGGCTACACCTGTACGAGCAGTTCAACTGCTTCCTGAGTGAAGCGCACGGTGACGCCGAAGTGGACATGATCGTCGAGCGTATCGAATCGGCGGTCGGGGAATTGATGCAAGCAGGGGTGCTGGCGTCGAGGCACGAAGAGGGCAAGCTGGCTGGAGCGACGTCCGAGCCGGTGGCGGCATCGATTCACTCGTCGGACGCAGCGCAATCGCCGGCCGCTGGTTTGCCGGAGACGGTTCCGTTGACCGACGGACAGACAGAAAAATGGTTGTCGTGCCAGTACGGCGGATTGGCCGAACTGACTTGCAACGAATCGACTCTTCTCATGTTGGAAGGTGACCTCGATCGAGCGGCACTGGAGCGGGCTCTGGCGCTGGTGTTCGGCCGCCACGAAGCGTTCTCATTGTCGTTCGCGCCGGATGGAGCGACCCAGAGTGTGCGAGCGACGGCGCCACCTGCGGTGGAATTCGTGGATCTGGGCGACGATGCCGG
>JAJXWU010000202.1 GCA_021781425.1 Pseudomonadota bacterium | reverse complement strand
GTTGGACGTGGAATCCGTCGCCGCTCTGAAGGATGCCGACGATCTGCGCCTGTCGCTGTACCGTTCCGGACCGCACGGCAGCCTGCGCTTCAAGCTGTTCCGCTTCGGCGCGCCGATCTCGTTGTCGGAAGCCCTGCCGATGCTCGAGAACATGGGCTTGAAGATCCTTTCCGAGCACCCGTATGAGATGAAGCTCGGCGACACCGCCGCGGTGATCCAGGATTTCGAGGTACAGCCGGCGGGGCGTATGGGTTTCGATCTCGAACAAGTGCGCGATTCGTTCCAGTCCAGTTTCGAGCGCATCTGGCGCGGTCAGGCCGAAAGCGACGGCTTCAACAGACTGATCCTCGGCGCGAACATGGACTGGCGCCAGGTCGCGATGCTGCGCGGCATCTGCAAGTACATCGTGCAGACCAATGCGACGTTCTCGCAAAGCTATATGGAGGAGACACTCAACCGCTATCCGCTGATCGCGGGATTGCTGGTCGAGCTGTTCGAGGCCAAGTTCGATCCGCAGCGCGAAGACCCGGGCAAGACCGTGCTCGAAGGCGCGCGCAGGCGCCTGCGCAAGGAACTCGAAGTTCTGTTGCCGGCGGAAGTCGCGGTGTCGCATCCGGGTTTCATCGAGGATTTGGCGAACGCTCGCGGGCAGACGCGCGAGGCGCAGATGCAGGCGATCGTCGCGTCGCTGCGCATCCTGCTCGATCGCGTCGCCAGTCTGGACGAAGATCGCATCCTGCGCGGCTTCCTCGGCGTCATCGGCGCGATGCTGCGCACCAGCTATTTCCAGACGCCCGGTGGCCGCGCGCGCGAATACATAAGCTTCAAGTTCGACTCGTCGAAAGTCCCGGATCTGCCCAAACCCAAACCCTACCGCGAGATCTTCGTCTACGCCCCGCGCGTGGAAGCCGTGCATTTGCGCTTCGGCCCGGTTGCGCGCGGCGGCCTGCGCTGGTCGGATCGGCGCGAGGATTTCCGTACCGAGGTGCTCGGTCTGGTCAAGGCCCAGATGGTCAAGAACACGGTCATCGTGCCGGTCGGCTCCAAGGGCGGGTTCTTCGTCAAGCGCCCGCCAGCCGGAGGCGACCGCGACGCGCAACTGGCCGAAGGCATCGCCTGCTACCGTCTGTTCATGAACGGCATGCTCGACATCACCGACAACCTGGTCGACGGCAAGATCGTGCATCCGCAAAACTGCGTGCGTCACGACGGCGATGATCCGTATCTGGTCGTCGCCGCGGACAAGGGCACGGCGACGTTCTCGGATATCGCCAATGCGATTTCCGCCGAGCACGGATTCTGGCTCGGCGACGCGTTCGCGTCCGGCGGCTCGGTCGGTTACGACCACAAGGCAATGGGCATCACCGCCAAGGGCGGCTGGGAATCGGTCAAGCGCCATTTCCGCGCGCTGGCGCGCGATTGCCAGTCCGAGGATTTCACCTGCGTCGGCATCGGTGACATGTCCGGCGACGTATTCGGCAACGGCATGCTGCTGTCGCAGCACACGCGCCTCATCGCGGCGTTCGATCACCGCCACATTTTCCTCGATCCGAATCCGGATGCGGTCGGATCCTTCGTCGAGCGCGAACGCCTGTTCAGGCTGCCGCGTTCCTCGTGGGCCGATTACGATACCCAGCTGATCAGCCCTGGCGGCGGCGTATATTCGCTCAGCGCGAAGTCGATTCCGGTATCGGCGCCGGTGCGCGCCGCGCTGGGCATCGATGCCGGCGTGGAGTCGCTGTCGCCGAACGACCTCAAGCGCGCGATCTTAAAGGCGCCGGTGGATCTGCTCTGGAACGGCGGTATCGGCACTTACGTCAAGGCTGAAAGCGAAACCAGCGCCGACGTCGGCGATCGCGCCAATAATGCGATCCGCATCAACGGCAGGGAACTGCGCTGCAAGCTGGTGGGCGAGGGCGGCAATCTCGGCTGCACCCAGCGCGGACGCATCGAGGCGGCGCTGGATGGTGTGCTGCTCAACACCGACTTCATCGACAACTCGGCGGGCGTGGATACCTCCGATCACGAGGTCAACATCAAGATCCTGCTCGGCGATGCGGTGCAGCGCGGCGAGTTGACCTACGACGCGCGCAACACGCAACTCGCGGCGATGACCGATGAAGTCGAACGCCTGGTGCTGCTCGACAATTACCGCCAGAACCAGGCGATCAGCCTGATGGAGCGCATGTCGGTGGCGCGCATCGGCGCCAAGCAGCATTTCATCCGCACGCTGGAAAGCCAGGGCCTGCTCGACCGCCAGATCGAATACCTGCCTACCGACGCCGAGTTCGCCGAGCGCAAGGCGCGCGGGCTGGGACTGACGCGGCCGGAGCTGGCGATCCTGCTGTCATATTCCAAGATCGTGCTGTTCCAGCAACTGCTCGAATCCGACGTGCCGGAAGATGCGTATCTGTCGAAAGAACTGCGCCGCTACTTCCCCACTCCGTTACAGGAAAAATACGCGCCGCACATGGAGCGCCACCGCCTCAAGCGCGAAATCATCGCCACCGCAGTGACCAACTCGATGGTCAATCGCATGGGCGCCACGTTCGTGCTGCGCATGGGCGAGGATACCGGCAAGACGCCGGCGCAGGTGGCGCGCGCGTACAACATCGCGCGCGCGGTGTTCGACGCGCGCACGATGTGGGCCGGCATCGAGGCGCTGGACGGCAAGGTCAACGGCAATGCGCAGATCGACGCGCTGCTGGTGATCTGGAACGCGCTGCGCGGTTCCACGCGCTGGGTACTCAACCACTCCGAATCCGCGCTCGACATCGCCGCCGCTGTCGACCGCTACCATCAGGGCATGCGCGACCTGCGCGGACATCTGGTCGAGGCGATCACGCCGCGCGAGAAGCAGCGCTACGATGCCGACAAGCAGCGCTGGCTGGATGCCGGATTCCCGGATGATCTGGCTGCCGACCTCGCCGTGCTGCCGACGCCGGGCTCGGGCCTGGATATCATCCACGTCGCCGCCGAGCACAATCTGCAAGTCGAGCGCGCTGCGGAAGTGTATTTCGCGCTCGGCGAGGCGCTGCATCTGTCCTGGCTGATGGGCAAGATCGAGGAATTGCCGGTCGAGTCGCGCTGGCACGCGCATGCGCGCGGCAGCCTGCGCGACGAGCTGTATTCGCAACATCGCGCGTTGACTGCGCAGATCATCGAACATGGCGGCAACGGCAATGGCGCCGCATTGGTCGACGCCTGGCTCAACCGTGACGACGCGGCGCTCAAGTTCACCCTGAGCATGTTCGCCGACATGCGCAGCCAACTCGTCGCCGACTATCCGATCGTGTCGGTCGCGGTGCGCCGGCTCGCGCAACTGCTGCAGGCGGGTGGGTGAACGCCACGTGACCGCCGCCATCGCCTTTGCCGCCAGCAAGACCGACGAGGCGCAAGCCGCGCTCGCGGATTTGCGCGCCCGCTATGGCGAGGTTGCGGCCGATCGGGCCGACGTGATCGTGGCGCTGGGCGGCGACGGTTTCATGTTGCGCACGCTGCACCGCTACCTCGCGCTGGCCAGGCCGGTGTTCGGCA